>NZ_BPFJ01000001.1:341319-682639 GCF_019972115.1 Sulfurovum sp. TSL6
AGACCAAAACACTGAATAAAGCATTGCTTTTCGGGATTGGACTGGGTATTGGTATCTTCTCTATTACATTAGGTATCGGAGGATCTATCATCCTTACTCCGCTTTTAGTAGGTTTATTGCATTATCCTATAAAAAAAGCGGTGAGTGCAGGATTGTTCTTTGTGGTTTTCTCTTCAGTAGCGGGAATGATAAGCCGACTGACTAGTGGAACGATAGATTTTCACAATGGTCTGATCGTTGCTATAGCTTCACTGATAGGTGTGACAATGGGTATCTGGCTTAAAGATCATGTAACCTCCAAAAATCATAAGATAGCACTTTTAGCACTTTATATGTTTGCTTTAGTTATCTTAATAAAAAAAATGTGGTTTTAATACCTAGGATAAAAGAATGAAGAATGATATGATCAAAGTATACGGTGCAAAAGAAAATAACTTAAAAAATATAAATATAGAGATCCCTAAAAACAAATTGGTCGTAGTGACCGGTATCTCTGGTAGCGGTAAGTCTACACTAGCTTTTTCGACACTTTATGCTGAGGGACAGAGACGTTATATAGAGTCACTTTCCTCTTATGCAAGACAGTTTTTGGGACGTGTAGGCAAACCTGATGTAGATAAGATAGAAGGGTTGACGCCTGCTATCGCGATCGATCAGAAAACGACATCTAAAAATCCGCGTTCTACAGTGGGAACGATCACGGAGATTTATGATTACTTGAGGTTACTTTTTTCACGTGTGGGTGAGCAGCATTGTCATGAGTGTGGAAAGCCTATCTCTTCGATGTCCGCTTCTGACATTATAGAAGAAGTGTTGAAACTGCCTGATGGGGCAAAACTTGTGATCATGGCTCCGCTAGTCAAAGAGAAAAAAGGTAGCTTTGCAGATATGCTGGAGTCTCTTCGGCATAAAGGATATATTCGTGCGATGATCGATGGTGTGATGGTGCGTCTAGATGATGAGATAGAACTTTCCAAAACAAAAAAACATACTATTAAAGTGGTTGTGGATAGAGTTGTCGTCAAAGAAGAGAGCCGTGACCGTATTGGGCAGGATGTGGAAAAAGCACTCAAAGAGAGCTACGGTGAGATGGAGATAGAAGTACTAAATTATGAAGAACTGGATCTAGATAGACAGCACATTCATTACTCTGAACATTTGGCCTGTTTTGACTGTAAACTGAGTTTCGAACCTTTAGAACCGGTGAGTTTCTCTTTTAACTCACCAAAGGGTGCCTGTCCAACCTGTGATGGTCTTGGAATTCGTTATGCTATAGACTTAAAGAAGGTCATTGACCAGGACCTCTCTATAGATAAGGGTGCAGTAAAAATCATGTATGGTTTTAATAAGAGTTATTACACCAAATTTCTCAATGCTTTCTGTGAACAAAATGACATTGACATCAAGATCCCTTATGGTGAACTTGAGTCACACCAACAAAAAGCCATACTCTATGGAAATGGGAGTACGATAGACTTCTTATGGAAACGACATAAGCTCAAACGGGAGTGGCCGGGAGTGGTTAAATTTGCACACGATATGTTCAAAGAGGAAAAAGACCTTTCTGAGTATATGACCGAAAAGGTGTGTGACAAATGTAATGGACACAGACTGCGACCCCGTTCTTTAGCAGTGAAGATAGAGGGGAAAAATATCGCAGATATCATTGATATGCCTATAGACAGATCGTATGCATATTTTGCAGATAAAGAGAGTTTTTCTCACTTGAATGAACAGCAAAAGATGATAGCAGAGTCCATACTGAAAGAGTTGTATGAAAGACTCTATTTCTTGCATGATGTTGGGCTAGGGTACATTACCTTGAGTCGTGATGCAAGAAGTATCTCAGGTGGAGAAGCACAGCGTATACGTATCGCTTCACAGATAGGTTCTGGACTGACTGGTGTCATGTATGTACTGGATGAACCAAGTATAGGGCTTCATGAACGTGATACGATGAAACTCATTCGTACGCTTAACTCTTTGCGAGACAAAGGAAACTCAGTCATCGTTGTAGAACACGATAAAGAGACCATTCTGGCTGCAGATTACATCATAGATATCGGTCCTGGTGCAGGAGAGTTTGGCGGTGAAGTGGTGTTTGCAGGTGATGCAAAGAAATTGGCCAAAGCCAAGACCCTGACTGCAGACTATATGTATGGTAAGAAAGATATCTCTTACTCGCATGATAAGCCTCAAAATGAGTGGATTGAGATCAAAAATGTGACGATCAACAATATCGAAAAACTTGATGCAAAGATCCCTTTGCAAAACTTTGTATGTATTACTGGGGTAAGTGGTAGCGGTAAGAGTTCATTGATCCTTCAAACTTTACTGCCTGTAGCAAGAGAAATACTCAACCATGCCAAAAAGGTCAATAAAGTAGATGGTGTAGAGATCACAGGATTGGAAAAACTTGATAAAGTCATCTATCTTGATCAAAGCCCAATAGGTAGAACACCTCGTTCCAACCCTGCAACCTACACAGGTATCATGGATGAGATACGCAAACTTTTTGCCCAAACCAAAGAGGCAGAACTTCGAGGGTATAAGATAGGACGTTTTTCATTTAATGTCAAAGGCGGACGCTGTGAGAAATGTCAGGGAGATGGACAGATAAAGATAGAGATGCACTTTTTACCGGATGTGTTGGTCTCTTGTGATGCCTGTGACGGTACGCGTTACAATGCACAAACACGTGAAGTGTTGTATAAAGGGAAGTCTATCTCAGATGTTCTTGGTATGAGTGTAGGCGAGGCTCTGGAATTCTTTAAAGCGATTCCAGCTATTGCAGTCAAGCTTAAGACATTGACAGATGTTGGACTTGATTATATTACGTTGGGACAAAATGCTACCACACTTTCAGGAGGAGAGGCGCAACGTATCAAATTGAGTAAAGAATTGAGTCGTAAAGATACGGGTCAAACCCTTTATGTTTTAGATGAACCTACTACAGGGCTTCACTTTGCGGATGTGGACAGACTTACAGGGGTGCTACACCACTTGGTGGAACTAGGCAACTCTGTCGTCGTCATAGAACACAATCTTGATATGGTCAAAAATGCAGATTACATCATTGACATGGGACCAGAAGGCGGAAATAAAGGTGGACTTATCATCGCTACAGGATCTCCTGAAGAGGTGGCCAGCGACTATAAAAAAACAGGGTCATATACGGGTGAATATTTGGCTAAAGAATTAGAAGGAAAAACAGTATGAAAACCATTACGATTATAGACACATTCGGATTTTTCTTTCGTTCCTATTTTGCACTTCCTCCTCTGCGTAATTCGGATGGATTTCCTACGGGGCTTTTAACCGGTTTTGCCAATCTTGTGGACTCTTTGCATCGTGACCATAGTACTGATTATCTGGTTTTTGCTTTGGATGCAAAAGGCAGAACATTCCGTAATGATCTCTATCCGGAATACAAAGCCCACCGTGAGGCAGCACCGGATGATCTGATTAAACAGCTTCCTGTTGCTATAGAATGGATAGAACAAATGGGTTTTGCCAATCTCTCAAGAGAAGGATTTGAAGCGGATGATGTCATCACGACGGTTACAAAATTTGCAAGAGAGAAAGGGTTAAAGGTACGTATAGTATCACATGATAAAGATCTCTATCAGATGATCGATGATGGCGTAGTGGTCATGTATGATTCTGTCAAAAAGCAAGAAGTAGATGAACAGGCATGTGTGGATAAATTCGGTGTACGCCCTAAAGACTTTATCAATTTTCAAGCCATACTGGGGGACAGTTCAGACAATATCCCCGGTGTAAAAGGGATAGGAAAAGTAGGTGCATCGAAACTTATCAATCAGTATCATACACTTGAAGCTATCTATGATGATATTGAGAATTGCGGTACACCGCGTATACAGAAACTTCTTTTGGAAAGTAAAGATAAAGCATTCTTATCCCGTGAATTGGTTACCATGAGAACAGACGTTTTTAAAGACATCGATGTGGAAAGCTTTGTCTTTGAAGACAAGAATTACCTCTCTTGTCTACTCGAAGAGTTTGAAAAGTATGAGATGAAGCAAGCCATCAAAAAAGCGAAAGTAGGGCTGGAAGAAACAGACTGTCCGGTAGTAGAAAAACCAAAAAGTCCAGGTCTCAGTTTTGAAGCAGTTACGTTAGACAGTAAAGAGAAGCTAAACAGTGTAATAGAAAGCATAGATAAAGATGCGATAGTGGCCTTTGATACAGAAACCACAGGACTGGATACTAAAGTAGCCAAACTGGTAGGGTTCAGCTTCTGTTTGGATGCCCAAAAAGCATACTATGTACCTGTGGGGCACAATTACCTGGGGGTAGAAGCACAGGTAAGTCTTGATGATGCGATCAGCGCACTCAAAAAGCTAATGACATTCCAGGTCGTGGGACAAAACCTTAAATTTGACTTTTCGTTACTCTATAACCAGTTTGATATGGAGCCGATCATACCCTATGCAGATACGATGATCATGGCATGGCTTTCAAACCCTGGAAGTAAAGTGGGGCTTGATACACTTGCCAAGACATTTTTCAAATATGAGATGAAGCCTTTTAAAGAGATGGTTAAGAAAGGAGAAGATTTCTCAGCAGTTTCTATAGAGGATGCTACTTTTTATGCGGCAGAAGATGCGTGGATGACCTATCTTCTCTATGGCGCGATCAAAAAGAAAATGGAACTCTCTTCACTCACTCCTCTTTTGAAAGAAGCTAAAAATGTAGAGTATCCGTTTATGAATGTTTTGATACGTATGGAACGTCTGGGTATTAAAATAGATCCTTCTAAACTGGAAGCACTTCAAAAAACACTCAGTGAAGATCTTGCTACCTTGACTTCAGAGATCTATGAACTCAGCGGATCTGAGTTTAATATCAAATCGACACAACAGTTAGGCGTAGTACTCTTTCAACAACTGGGACTCAAAGGCGGGAAGAAAACAAAGACAGGATACAGTACCAATGAAGCGGTATTAAGTTCACTGGTCGGGGAACATCCTATTATAGAAAAGATCCTTGAGTACCGTGAATATCAGAAGATACTCTCTACCTATGTGGACCCTTTGCTTAAGCTGGCCAATAGCGATGAGCACAGTCGCATCTATACTTCTTTTGGTCAAACGGGTACAGCGACGGGACGTTTAAGTTCACGTGATCCTAACTTACAGAATATTCCTGTGCGTTCAGCACTCGGACGCTCGGTAAGAGAAGCTTTTGTAGCTAAAGAGGGCTATAAATTGATCAGTATTGATTACTCTCAAATAGAACTTCGACTTCTTGCACACTTTTCAAAAGATGCCGCTCTTATGGATGCTTTTAATAAAGGCGTAGATATTCACCTAGCGACTGCGATTAAACTTTTTGGAGAAGATGAGGCTAAAGAAAAACGGAACTTGGCAAAATCTGTCAACTTTGGTCTACTCTACGGTATGGGACCGAAAAAACTCTCTGAAGATGTAGGAATAGCACAAGTAGAAGCCAAAGAGATCATCAAGAACTACTTTGCATCGTTCCCTACAGTCAAAAGTTTTCTTGAAGGTATTCAAGAGCGTGTCAAGATAGACGGTTATGTGGAAACCATACTGAAAAGAAGACGTATATTTGATTATGAGAATGCCAACGGGATGCAAAAAGCAGCCTATATGCGTGAATCAGTCAACACCGTTTTCCAAGGAAGTGCCGCAGACCTTATAAAACTCTCTATGAATCAGATAGACACGATGATACGTGAAGAGAACCTGGATGCATTTATGCTATTACAGATACACGATGAACTTATCTTTGAAGTGAAGGAAGAAAAAGTAGAAGAGATCTCTAAACGTTTTGTACATACGATGGAGAATGTATTGGAGTTGGATGTTCCATTGGAGTGTTCCGTAAGTGTAGGCGATAGCTGGGGAGAGTTAAAGTAATATGTTGAAATCATATTTTGATGATAATTTTGTTCAGCTTCCTCGAGGGTCATTTCTTATGGGGTCTGATGACGCACTTGCCAAAGAGAGAGAAAAACCTCTGCATGAAGTGCATATCGACTATGATGTTGCTATGGCCAAGAGGCAGGTGACGGTAGAAGAGTATATGCTCTTTGCACAGGCCACAGGAGCAGAAGTACCTGAAGAGCGACATGAACATCTTGGTTTTGATGTACCTGTAAGACGTGTTCGTTATCATGATGCGAAGGCGTATTGTGCATGGAAGACACAAAGAGATGGTGTAACCTACAGACTTCCTACAGAAGCTGAATGGGAATATGCCTGCAGGGCGGGAAGTACAGGAAATTATTGTTTTGGTGATGAGGTAACAGAATTTGGTGACTATGCCTGGTATGCAGATAACTCAGAAGGTGTGACGCATGATGTCGGTACAAAAAAGCCAAATGCATGGGGATTGTACGATATGCACGGAAATGTATGGGAGTGGTGTGCAGACTGGTACAGTGAAAATTATGACCATACACCTACAGATGGATCAGCCTATAAAATATCCAATGAAAAAGGCAGGGTCCTACGTGGCAGTTCCTGGAATGGAAGTGCTGAGAACAGCCGCTGTTCTTCCCGGATCAATCTGGGCTCTGGCGGACGCAACTATTTTGTAGGGTTTCGTGTACTGATAGAACTATAGTTTCGGTCTCTAATGCAACACTGATCAAATAATAAGAGTAAAATTATATTAATTAACAAATGGTTAACATAGATCCGTTATAATCCTTTTACTTAATTGACAAGGGGATATGAGAGATGAAGTATATTTTTTCCATGAAAATGGCTGTGTTTATGTTGTTTGCGTTTGGTGCACTGGTGGGGACCGCAACGTTTATAGAAAATGACTATGGTACGCAAACAGCTAGAGCACTGATCTATAAAGCACAATGGTTTGAAGTTTTTTTGGGCTATTTTGTGGCTATTCTTGTTTACAACATCATCAAATATAAAAGCTATAAAACCAAACCTGCTGTTTTCCTCTTCCACTTTTCATTTCTAGTCATTGCATTAGGGGCACTTGTGACACGTTACATAGGATACGAAGGTGTCATGCATATACGTGAAGGAGATTCAAGTCATACGATGCTTTCAGATGCAAAGGTTTTGCAAATCCATGCTACAGAAGGTGAGAAGAGTGCAACGTTTGAAAAAGAGCTTTACTTCTCAACGATGACGGACAATGATTTAACTGAGACTCTTACAGTTGGAGATAAAAAAGTACAAGTAGAATTACTCAAGTATTTACCCACAGCACAGGAAAAAGCAGTACCGTCTGAAGAAGGAAAAAAACTTTTAGAACTGAAGATCTCAACAGGTCAAAAAGGTGAAATATACTATATTGCAAAAGGTGAAAGAAAAGACTTCGGCGGTTTTTATCTAGGATATGAGATCGAACCTACGACCGATAAACCTACTTTCCTTATAAAAGAAGAGGGTAGCGACTATAAAGTGCATTTTCCTTTTGTACTGAAGACACTTAATATGAACGATAGAAGCTCAGGTGAATTGAATGCAGGTGAAAATGAGTTTAAGAACAGAATGTTATACCGATTTGGATCAAATGCTATCGTTTTGAAAGATATACATGAAAAAGCTATTGTGAAGTTGGACTCTCATGATATCAAGACCCAAAGAGGTCAGGCTGAGTATATGCAGTGGAAAGTAAGTGTAGGAGATGAGAGTAAGATCATTACGACTCGACCGTATCAAGGTAAAAGCGGAAAAGTAAAACAAATGGAACTCAATGGCGTACACATTGATATGCATGTAGGGGCGAAGCTAATAAACTTGCCATTTTCTATCAAGCTTGAAAACTTTGAATTAGAGCGTTACCCAGGTTCTATGACACCTGCATCCTACTCCAGTGATGTAGTACTGATCGACAAAGAACAAGATATCAACATGCCGTATAAAATCTATATGAACCACATTCTTGACCATAGAAACTACCGTTTCTTCCAGTCATCCTATGACCCGGATGAAAAAGGTACAGTGCTTTCTGTGAACCATGATCCGGGAACTCTGCCTACATACATTGGATATATATTGCTGACGATTGGGATGATCTGGTCTCTGTTCTCACCTAGCGGAAGATTTCAAAAACTTCTTAAGGGAGCAAGAAAATTACAGACATCTGCAGCAGCAGTAGCTATGGTCGCTCTTTTGGCACTCAGTCCACAAAACCTGAATGCAGCATCTCCTACTATTGATGAAGATATGCTCAAAACAATGCAGTCCTATGATGCTGAGCATGCAAGGAACTTTGGAAAAATTGCAGTACAGGATCATCAGGGGCGTATGAAGCCTATGGATACGGTTGCCCATGATGTTATCGCTAAGATCACGGGAAGATCAGTACTTTTTGATCTAGAGCCTACACAAATGCTACTTGGAATGATCATGCAGCCTGAACTTTACCAAAATGTACCGATGATCAAAGTGGGACATAAAAAGATCGCTGTGACACTCGGATTTCCTGAAGATACAAAATATGCAAAATTTACAGATTTCTTTTCACAGGCAGATAACAGCTATAAGATCTTTTCAGCCGTCACAGAGGCCAGTCAGAAGAAGCCGCTTGAAAAAACACAATATGACAAAGAACTCATCAAGATAGACGAAAGGGTCAATGTTGCTTTTATGGCCTATCAGGGTTCTCTTTTACGTATTTATCCAAAACCCAATGATGCCAATAACAAATGGATGGCACCTCTGGATGCGATTAAAGCATTTCCCAAAGAACAGTCTGATGCAGTAAGAATAAGTATTGCTGCATATTTCCAAATGGTAGCACAGGGATTAAAAACAGGTAATTGGGCCAATGCAACTATTGCACTTAAAGGTATACGTCAGTACCAGGAAAAGTATGGATCCGCTGTGATACCAAGTCAAAATCATATAGATATGGAGATCAAATACAATAAATTTGGACTCTTTGGAAAACTTGTACCTTTATACTTGATCTTAGGTCTTTTACTTTTAGTGTTTGCCTTTATCAATGTGCTTAAACCGGCATTCTCTATGAAATGGATCATGCGTATCGCATTGGCAGTGCTTATAGTAGGATTTGCTATGCATATAGTCGGATTGGGTATACGTTGGTATATTGCAGGACATGCACCTTGGTCTAATGCCTATGAATCCATCGTGTTTATCGCTGCTTCTACAGTTCTTGCCGGAGTGATCCTGGCTAGACATTCGCCGTTTGCGTTAGCGGGTACAGCCATTTTGGCAGGTGTGACCATGGGTGTAGCACATATGAACTTCATTAACCCGGAGATCACTAACCTTGTACCTGTACTTAAGTCATATTGGCTCATGATACATGTGGCAACCATTATCTCCGGTGATGGTTTCTTCGGATTGGGTTCTATCTTATCACTTTTAGTCCTTATACTCTATATCATCAGAGGAAAAAATGGTAGTGAAAATATTGACCGTTCCATCAAGGAGTTGACAAACCTTTCAGAAATGGGGCTTATCATAGGTCTTTTCCTTTTGACCATAGGGAATTTCCTTGGAGGTGTTTGGGCAAATGAAAGTTGGGGACGCTACTGGGGTTGGGATGCTAAAGAGACCTGGGCTGCAGTGACCATTCTCATTTATGCTACAGTACTTCACTTAAGATTCATTCCTGCATTGAAGTCAAACTTCATTTATAATGTATCGGCTACATGGGCATACTCAACAGTGCTTATGACATACTTTGGTGTAAACTATTATCTCTCAGGCTTACACTCCTATGCAGCGGGTGATCCAGTGCCTATCCCTATGTGGGTATATTATGCAGTTGCAGGATTGTTTGTATTGACACTTTTGGCTGCTAGAAATAGAAAGTTAAACTAAGCCCTTAACCATAGTATGTCACTACAATACGGCGGTTTCCGCCGTAATCTCTGTGTTCTCCAAGATAGATCCCCTGCCAAGTACCAAGATTCATTCTACCATTGGTTATAGGAATGGTCAGTGAATTTCCAAGCATTGAAGCTTTGATGTGTGCTGGCATATCATCTGCCCCTTCGTAAGTGTGGATATAGTAGGGCTTGTCATCAGCAAGTTCGGTAAAAAAGTTCTCCATATCCTCACGTACAGTAGGGTCGGCATTTTCATTGATGCTAAGTGAAGCACTGGTATGTTGGATAAAAAGGTGTAAAAGTCCAGTCTCAATAGAGGGTATAGAAAGTAGCGCTTTTTCTATCTCTGAAGTAATGAGATGAAAACCTTTAGTCTTTGCTGATAGTGTGATCGTCTCTTGATATATAGCCATACTGAAGTATACTATATTTAACTATTTTTTTATCCTTATACCATAACATGAAGGTATTGACTTATGCTTTTAAGACCTATCTCTTCTCCTTTGTATTATAATTTATGATCTTATACTATCAAAAAGGACAAGCATGTTAGAAGAGTTTAAAAAGTTTCTGATCAAGGGAAATATGGTAGATATGGCAGTTGGTTTCATCTTTGGTGGGGCTTTCGCTACAGTAGTAAAGTCTATGGTTGCAAATGTAGTGATGCCTCCAGTTGGATTACTTATGGGAAGGGTTGACTTTTCTCAACTTTTTATAGCACTTGATGGCAACACATATGAAAGTATGGCTGCGTTAGATAAAGCAGGTGCACCGGCGATAAAATACGGTATGTTCATAAATGATGTGATCTCATTTGTGATCCTTGGTTTTGTGGTATTTATGTTTATTAAATCGTACAATAAACTCAAGGAGCCTGAAACAGCTAAAACACCGACGACAAAGATATGTGGTGAATGTGCCGAGACTATTCCTCTTGCGGCAAAAAAATGTGGATACTGTGGCAATACGGACGTCTAAGAGATAATATATTCCCGTCTCTCTGTACACATTTATTGTAGGATTAATTTGAGCCTAAGATAACAGTGCTCAAATTTTAATGAAAGCCTTATAACTATATAAATTTATAAGGTTTATGTTTTAGGCTGATTTCTTTTTACTTTCTTCAATCGCCAACAAAACACCATCCCAGAATTTTATTCTGGCTTTGATCGCATGGAGAGCAGCTTCTTCGGCTTCTGCAATCTTTTCTTCATTTCCTTCACATAACAGGTCCAGCATACGTAAAGACATGGGTCCATGATGATCTCCATCAAGCTCTATATGGCGATCCAAATAATAATGAAATACTTCTGCTTCCTCACGTGATATTTTCATTTTATCAAGCAGTGCACGGAACATTTCCGGAATAATATGTTCTCTACCTAAAGCAAATGCTGCAGCAATAACGTGAGGCTTATCGCTATGAACAAAGTTAAATGTCGTTTCCATAAATTCTTTTGCCGGAGAAGGAATTTCAATCGTTTTTAGCGCAGTTTCCAAAGAGTCTGACGTCATTTTGTCTATAAAGGCGTTAATCAGCGTATCGCTCCCTTTTCTTACTTCTTCCATAGCTGATCTATAAAGATTAAAATGACTTGTGTAAGTGGGAGTTCCATCTTCTAGAGGAATACCCTCATCTGATTCTTCTTCTAGAACAATGTCATTGATAAAACGCTGTACCTGTGCATCACCATGAGGAAGCCATGGGGTGCTTGCCGGTGCAATTTTATTTTGCAAGTATTTAACCAAGGACATAAAATCCCAAACCGAGTAAATGTGATGTTGCATAAAGATGGTTAAATCATCCATGTCTGTCACTGCTGCATAAACTGGGTGCGTAGCAAGTTCTTTTCTTAGGCGTTTTACATTTTCAAGTGGGAAAGTTGTCATAGGTCATACTCTTTTTTTAGAAATTAGTCTAACCAAAATATGTTAAAAGGAAATGAAAATGAATGCGTATGCAATGATGAAATTGTATTTCTTCATTACGTGTGTATTTGCCACATGAAATATGCTTTTCTTAAAGGAATTGCATACACGAATCATGTGGTATTTTCATATTAGAAAACTACTTGAGGATCCTCTTTATCGCTTCAGAGCAAACGGTCAGCCCTACAGCCCCTGTAACCGCTACACAGGAACCTTTTTCTTTACATTTATCCTCTTCAGGTGAAAATACGACAGTAAAGTTTCTGTCAAATTTTGCTTTTTTGAGTTCGTTGCGTATTTTTCTAGCGAGTGCATCACCGTGCGTTTTCCAAATGGATGTGACTTCTATTTTATTGGTGTCATAACGTTTTGCTGAACCGAGTGCCATGATGAGTTTCTTATAACATTTTTTAGCGACTTCTATTTTTACCTTTGTCGTATCTGCTGCATCTATGACGATGTCATAAGGTTCAAAATCAAACTCTTGTACCCAGGCCATTGTCATATGCTGATGGATAGTTTTGACACCTGGGTAAAGATCTTGCAGACGGTCCACTTTAACCATGCCTACTGCTTCTGAACCTATCTGTCTATTCTGGTTGGTCTCATCATAGACATCATAATCCAAGATAGTAATGTCACTTACACCTGAACGGTAGAGACAGTCAAGTGCATAGGAGCCTACACCGCCTACACCCAGTATGAGTATCTTGGCTTTTTGCAACTTTTCAAAGTTTTCATCTCCAAAGAGCATGCGACAACGCTGAAATCTCATAGCCACGCATCCAAAGATTTGATATCGTCATGGCTTGTCATGTCTAGCTGTACAGGGGTGATAGAAACATAACCATCGTTAATCGCTTCAAAGTCTGTAACGTGACCGGTTGTTTCCATCCATCCTAAAGCGGGTAAACCTATCCAATAGTACTCTTTTCCCCGTGGATTATGATGTACTTCTGCATGGTGTGCATAAAGACGGTTCCCTGCACGTGTCACTTTAAAACCCTTACACTTTGAAGATGGCATAGGCGGGATATTGATATTTAAAAATTTACGTGGAGGCAGAGGAAACTCCTTTGCAAATATTTTTTCTACCAAAGTGACGATACTTTGCGTTGCCAGATCATATCCAAACTCTTTGATGCTCTCACCTTTGTCTTTATAGACTTGAGAAATGGCAATACCCGGAATACCTTGCAGTACGGCTTCCATTGCGGCTGATGCAGTACCGGAGTATGTGATGTCCTCACCCATATTGGCACCTATATTGATGCCTGAGATCACAATGTCCGGTCGTCTCTCTTTAGTAAAGATCTTGTTGAGCGCGAGAAAAACACAATCGGTAGGTGTACCGTCATCTAGCTTATAAAAATCCTTTTCAACTTCTACAAAATTGAGAGGTCTGGTCAATGTCAGTGAGTGTCCACATGCTGATTTCTCTGTGGTGGGTGCTACAACGCTGACATGACCTAAAGGTTTGAGTGCTTCAACCAGTGCTACAAGTCCTTCAGACTCAAAGCCATCATCATTAGTGACTAATATTTGCTTCATTTACTATACTCTATCTGTAGACTTCTTTTATAAATTTTAAAAGAAGTCTATTATTTTATCGGTATTATAACCTTTTTGGTATAATACCTACAATTATATATAAATGAATCATTTAAAGGACCTATCGTGCAAAAAGAGCCGATGTTAAAAGAAACTTACAACAAACTTTCAGAAGAACTTGAACAATTAAAATCTGTGGAGAGAGGTACTATAGCTAAAATCATAGATGAAGCAAGAGAACTCGGTGACCTTAAGGAGAATGCGGAGTATCATGCAGCCAAAGACAAACAAGGACTGATGGAAGCACGTATTGCAGAGCTTACCGATATCATAGGGCGTGCACAGGTAGTTGATCCTTCAACTTTTCCACATACCAGAGTAAGTTTTGGATCAACAATAGAATTGACAGATCAAAATACAGGTGAAGAGGTACATTATACGATCGTAGGTGGTACAGAATCAAATCCGTCCAAGGGATTGATCTCTATTCAGTCTCCTATGGCTCGTGTACTTATAGGTAAAGAAGAGGGAGATGAAGTATCACTTGTACTCCCTAGCGGTAAAAAAACATATGATATTGAAGAGATCTCTTACCAAGAGATCAACCTAGATTAAAAAGGCTTAGAGATGGTAAAAGTAGGTGTTGTAGGAGCCAGTGGATACACAGGGCTGGAACTGGTTAAAATGTTGGTTACTCATGATGGCTTTCAGTTGACCTATCTTGCCACGACTCAGGGAGATACGATGATAGAAAAACTACATCCTTCCTTGGTAGATGTGATCAGCCACTCTGTAGAAAAAGCCGATGCAGCCTCTGTAGCTGAACGCTGTGAACTTGTTTTTCTAGCCCTTCCTCATAAAGCCTCTATGGGCTTCGCTAAAGAGCTTTTGGATAAAGGGGTAAAAGTAGTAGATCTTTCTGCAGATTATCGTTTAGAGCTTGATACGTATGAAGCACACTATTGTGCACATGAAGATAAAGGCCATTTGGATGATGCTACATATGCACTGATCGAGTATTATAGAGAAGAGTTGAAAGGAACGAACCTTGCTGCCGGACCTGGTTGTTATCCTACTGCAACACTTCTTGGTATTTTACCGTTCATACCATATATCGATACGTCTGCACCTCTTTTTGTCGATGCAAAGTCTGGCGTGAGCGGTGCAGGTAAAACACTGAGCGAGACTGCACATTTTGTGACGATCAACGATAACATCTTTGCCTATAATCCGCTTAAACACCGTCATGCACCAGAGATAGCAGAGAAGATAGAAAAGGTACACGGTGCTAAAATGAATGTAAACTTTGTTCCACATCTTATCCCTGCGACACGCGGTGAGTTGGTTTCTGTTTATGCAACGTTAAAAGAAGATATCGATCCGCTTGAAATATTGAAAGAACACTATGCGAACGATCCTTTCATTCGTATCAGAGAGACACCTGTTGACATTAAAAGTACAGCGGGCACACATTTTTGTGACATCTTTGCAGCCAAAAACGGCAATGCACTTTTTGTCTCTTCTGCCATAGATAACCTCTTGCGTGGTGCAAGTTCTCAGGCACTTGTGGCCGCGAACTTGATGTGCGGATATGATGAACGCATGGGTATCCCTACGATTGCCTACATTCCATAAAAATTATTATTTTATTATAGTTTAGATTTCTTTTCTTTTTTTCTAGAAAAGTAGGCAAAAGTCGTCACGGTTCTAAAACGCTAGATTTCTGGCATTAAATGCCGATACCTCCCGTCGCTGAAGCGAAAGTGGGGTGCAAGGGCGTTCACTGTGACAAAAAAGAGCGATGATTGGAGAATATATGTTTGAGATCAAAGAGCAAGCACTTTTTATTGCTGACTCCCATTACCCTCATCATGGAGATGCTTTTTGGGTTTTACTGAAAAAGCTGGAGAGTGGAGAACTACAGACCCCTCAGCTATTTTTGATGGGTGACAACTTTGATCTTCTCTTTGGACATAATGACTACATACAGACTTTTTCAAAAGAAGCCATTGCTCTTTTACAAACGCTTTCACAAAAACTTGATATATACTACTTTGAAGGAAACCATGATTTTTGCCTCAAAGATGTTTTTCCTGATATCCATGTTTACAGCAGAGAAGAGCAGCCTGTCATGTTTCAATTGGGAGAGAAAAAAGTTGCGATCTCTCATGGTGACAGATATGCCACAGGATTTGGTTATGATCTCTATTGTAAAATTTTACGCAATAAAAAGACACTCACTATCCTTAAACCTTTTGAAAAGGCTATCATTGATCACCGTATGAAAAAGTTGTCGAAAAAGCATATCTGTTTTAACTTTCACGGCTTTGAGAAAAGAGTGGAAGAGATATTGGAAAACTATACTGAAGCTGACCTCGTGATCGAAGGCCATTTTCATCAGTGTAAGACAATAGGTAAATACATCTCTTTACCCTCATTGGCATGTCAGGGCATGGTAGGTGTCATGGAAGAGGGTGAAATGCATTTTAAGACACTTTAATGGTTTATCTTACACTCTTTACTGTTGCTTTTATCTCTGCTACACTTTTGCCTATGGGAAGTGAAGCACTACTTCTTTACGATGTATCTCAAAATTATTCATTGCTGTTATTGTGGGGTTTTGCTACGGTGGGTAATACACTGGGCTCTATGGTTAATTACTGGCTAGGATTGAAAGGTGAAATATATCTTGAGAAAAAAGGGTATCTGTCTGCAAAGAAGATGGAAAAAGCAATAGGGTCTTTTCATCGTTTTGGAGGATGGATACTGCTTTTGTCATGGATGCCCATTATCGGAGATCCATTGACTTTTATAGCTGGAGTACTACGTTATGATTTTAAGTACTTTGCATTTATTGTAGCTATGGCTAAAGGGACACGTTATGCGATCGTCATCTTTTTAGCAAGCAGTTTGTCTGTATAGAAAGACCCAAAAGGGATAAGTGACAAAATAGAGTAAAGAGCCGTTTCTTTCAAGTTAAAACCAGCTTCTTTCTTCGCCTCGATGATCTGATAGATGAAAGCAAAGACGAGAAGACCATGTAGCATGCCTACCACTTTAGTGGCTATAGGGTAGCCAAAACTATATTTCATTGGCATAGCGATGAAGATCAAGATGATAAATGAGATCCCTTCTATTTTATTGATCAAACGAAATTTTTGTAATTCAGACATATAGTCTCCTAATTATGATTTTTGTGAGTATAGCAGAAGATGTTTAATAATCAATTTTTTTAGGTTATAATTATTTATCTATGTTAAAAGGAAAAGGGGTAAAGATGCAAAATGAAAATGTAGATGTCAAAAACATACCAGAGTATGATTTTGACATTATAGAAATGATAAAAAAAGGTTTTAATCGTATAGAAGGTGTAAAGGGGTTATTTCTGGGTGCATTTGCTGTATATATTGTTGTTGCTATTATCGTACAAATTATATTGGGCATTTTTTTCCCTTCCCCACCGCCTCCTGCACAACCGAACCTTTTGAATCAACAGATCGTTACCATTTTAAGTTACCCGGTACTTATGCCTCTTATCGTTGGGGTTATCATGCTTGCCATACACTACTCACGTGGAGAGCGGATAGCGTTTAACTCTATATTTAACTACTATCACCTTACGGGTAAATTGGCATTAGCAGGACTACTGATCTATATTATGACGGTCATAGGGTTTGTACTTTTGATTCTTCCGGGTATCTATTTGAGTATCGCGTATGTTTTTACTTTGCCGCTTATAGCCGATAAAGGAATGGGTGTTTGGGATGCGATGGAGCTGTCAAGAAAAGCTGTGACTAAACATTGGTTCAAGGTCTTTGGTCTGTTTTTCCTGCTCAGTCTCATTATGACACTGGGTGCACTGGTACTGGGGATAGGTCTCATCTGGGCAGTACCTTTGCTCTTTGTCACGCTTTACGGGTTACTTTATCCACTGATCTTTGATGGGGTAAGTGTTTAAATGAAAGAAGGCAGTCCTTGTATAATGAACGAGGACCTTGAAGTTATTTTATCCGATCAAATCCGAACACAGATCAAAACGGTTATGTGTCATCAAATGCACTTTCCCATGTACACCCATCATCTCATCAAAGATACGTTTTGAAAGAGCAAATCCTACTTCCTGTTCTCTATCTTCTCCATCCATTGCTGCAAGGTTCATTTCATCTATGATGGGCTTTGGTACAGAGATTCCGGGAACTTTGTCATCTATAAAGTTGGCTGTTTTAGCTCTTACGATAGGGAACTGACCCAAGACAAGTTGGGCTTCTTTTGCAGTGTCTCTGATGCTTGACTCTTTGGCTTCCTCAAAAAGTGCCAAGAGCTCTTTGGCATTTTCCAGGTCATAGACCGGCTGGGTGATGATGGCACGAGCACCATAGTTGAGTTTTTTGATCATGCGTTTTTTAAGACTGTTCATATCTTTTGCGGTAGCATTGCTTACAGCAAACGGATAGATGGGTTTAGGTGCGGGATTTAACTGCTTATTACTGTAGTCCACTCCTTTGTTAAGGTGGTAGATGATACTTAGAAGCAGGGTAGAGTCACGCTCCAAGACACCTTTAACCTCCGGCTGGTCTGAATACTTTGCAGGATCACCTGTAAGTGCCAGTATACAGCGCAGGTCAAAGTCATTGGCGCCAAGCAGGGTAGACTGCAATGAAAGCTTATTTTTATCTCTCATACTCATCGTTGCAATAACAGGTTTCCCAAATGTCTGCTGTACTTTTATGGCAGAGAGTACCCCTGACATTTTGAGTTTTGCCAAAGGATTGTCTGTACATGAAAAACCTGTGACCTTGTCTTGTAGATTGTGTTTTTTAATGTCAGCGATAATACCATTAATGGATGCTCCATGAGGAGGGTTTATCTCTACGGTAATGAATTTCCTATCGTTACAAAGAACGTCGCAAAATTTTTCAAACATGTAATATACTCTTTATAGTTTAATTAGTTATAATTCTACCTAAATAATGCATAGAGGGTTATTACAGCATATCCAATGCATAACATATTAACAAATATTAATTAGGAACTATGATGACTAAACTAGCCGTATTTGACTTTGACTCAACACTGATGGATGGCGAGACCATCGACTTTTTGGCTGAACCACTTGGACTTGAAAAGTCTGTAGCAGAGATCACAGAAAGAGCCATGGCAGGGGAGTTGGATTTTTTCAAGTCTCTTGTAGCCAGAGTATCGCTTATAGAAGGTTTGGAAGAAGAAAGAGTAAATGCTATCTGTTCAGAACTCCCTATGATGCCTGGTGCATTTGAAGTGGTGGCTGGCCTTAAAGAGCGTGGTTATACGGTGGTTTGTTTTTCTGGTGGGTTTAGAAATGCTACAAAGCCTGCTTGTGAAAAACTAGGTATTGATGCAGACTTCTCAAACTTCTTACATGCTGAAAGAGGCATACTTACAGGACAAGTCGGTGGAGAGATGATGCATTCTGATGCAAAAGGCGAAATGATCATACGACTACAAAGTCTCCTGGGTGTAAACAGAGAAGATACACTTGTGGTAGGTGACGGAGCCAATGATCTCAGTATGTTCGCGCATGCAGATACACGTGTGGCATTTTGTGCAAAACCTGTACTGAAAGAGGCTGCAACACACTGTGTAGATGAGAAAGACCTCACTCAGATACTTCAGATAGTAGACGCGCTGTAATGCAAAACAACAGTTGTAGTATCAAAGGCATTGTACGACAACTGTTCACTTATAAAAAAGCTGTCCTTTTAGGCAATGTACTTGCACTGCTCTCTACACTGCTTGTCGTCATTATCCCGCTTTTTATTCCACTACTTGTAGATGAACTTTTATTGGGACAGGATCATGGATTCATCGCTTGGATATCTGAAAACCTTTTCACTTCAGACACCAAAGGGTATGTACTCTTTGTTTTGGTCCTTATAATCTTTTTTCGCGTTTCCAGTGTGCTTTTAAGTATCATGCAAAGTAAAATATTTACGATCATTTCAAAAAATATCACTTATAAAATGAGAGAGTCTTTACTGAGACATCTTAAACATGTTTCACTCAAAGAGTATGAGACCATGCGTGTAGGAGCGGTGACTTCCAAACTGGTTACAGATGTAGAGACGATAGACGGATTTGTAAGCAGTACCATCTCTAAATTTATCATTGCTTCTTTTGTATTGCTTTTTTCCGCGGTGGTGCTTTTGTGGATCCATTGGCAGCTCGCCCTATTCATTTTGGTCACCAACCCCATCGTTGTATTCTTTACTGCCAAACTGTCACGGAATATCGGTAAACTCAAAAAAGAGGAAAACAAAGCGGTAGAGATCTTTCAGTCTGCATTGAATGAAACGTTGGAGCTCTTTCACCAGATCCGTGCGGCAAATAAAGAAGAGTACTTCTTTGACAAGAGTGAAGTAAAGGCCAGAGAACTGAAAGACCATGCTATCGCATACGGGTATAAAAGCGAAGCTGCCATGAAGTACTCCTATTTGGTATTTTTGAGCGGGTATGAAGTCTTTAGGGCAGTGAGTATCTTGGCTGTAGCATACTCTGATCTCTCTGTGGGGTTGATGCTCGCTATTTTTTCATACCTGTGGGTAATGGTAACACCTACACAAGATATTATTAATTTTCAGTATGCACTCTCTACAGCTAAAGCGGCCTGTGCACGTATAAACAGTATCTATACGATGGAACAAGAACCACAAAGAGAAGAACGGAACAATCCTTTTGATGCTCAACATGCCATTGACATAAAAGTGAAAGATCTTTCATTTTCCTATCAGAAAAACAAAAAGATATTAACTAATATTAATATGTATATTAAAAAAGGTTCAAAGGTCGCCATTGTCGGTGCCAGCGGTTCTGGAAAAACAACACTCGCTAACATACTTGTAGGTTTCTATCCTTTGGAGGAGGGGGAGGTTGTGTATGGGAATGTGTCCAACAAAGCACTGAAACTTTCCACGATAAGAGAAAATATTCATCTTATCTTGCAACATCCTAAACTCTTTAATGATACAATGCTGTTCAATCTAACTCTAGGCAAAAAGTACAGTGTGGAAGCAGTGCAAAAAGCACTCGAGATCGCACAGCTTACCAATGTCATAGAGCGTTTAGATCTGGGACTTGATACACTGGTTGGAAAAGACGGTATCAAGCTCAGCGGAGGGCAACGGCAAAGAGTAGCAATAGCTAGGATGATCTTATCTGATCCCAAAGTGGTGATCTTTGATGAATCAACCTCGGCTCTAGATGTACATACAGAAATGAAACTGTTTGATGCACTGCATGACTTTTTGTCTCAAAAGACGGTGATCACTATCGCACACAGACTCAGTACCATAAAAAGTGCAGAGTTCATTTATGTGTTAGAAGATGGTGAAGTGGTGGATAGTGGTACCCCAAACGCACTCTTGGAAAAAGACGAGAGTTATTTTTCTAGCATGGTTTAAAAAAGGCATACATTGGATATTTTTCAAGCGATAATCATAGGTATTATCGAAGGGTTTACAGAGTTTTTACCCATTTCATCTACCGGGCATATGATCGTTGCCAGTAAGTTCTTGGGTGTTTCTCAGGATGCGCTGACAAAAGCGTATGAAGTCATCATACAATTTGCTGCAATTATGGCTGTGATGCTTATCTATAGAGAAAAGATCACTTTCAAGAAAATAGCACTTTGGCAAAAACTTTTTGTTGCTTTTTTACCTTTGGCCATCGTAGGCTACCTCTTCAAAGATCAGATCAAAACACTTTTTACTGTTGAAGTGGTTGCATGGATGTTTATTATAGGTGGGCTTATTTTTCTTATACTTGAGTATTTTTACAAAGAAAAAGAGTGGCATATCTCAGACGTGGAAGCAGTCAGTTATACACAGGCGCTATGGGTCGGTATCGCCCAGATATTTTCACTCATTCCGGGTACAAGCAGAGCAGGGGCTACCATTGTTGGCGGGTTACTGGTAGGTATGGATAGAAAAGCATCTGCAGAGTTTTCTTTTTTACTTGCGATCCCGGTTATGGCAGCAGTGACAGGTTATGACTTACTCAAACACTATCAGGATTTTGCAGATGCCAACTGGGGAGCTTTCGTTGCAGGCTTTATTGCGGCATTTATCGTAGCCTATCTGACGATTAAACTTTTTCTGGCATTTATTCAACGTTTTACCTTTGTAGCATTTGGTATCTATAGAATACTTTTTGGAGTGATTTTATTGACATTACTTTAACGCAACAATGCAGCTGAATTTATAGAACCTCTTGCGGGAGTTTCTCTTAAGTTCAAAAAAGATCTTTTGGACATGAATGAGGTGTACCTCATATTTTAAAGGTAAATAATGAAATTTAATGAATTCGATTTTCATGCTGATCTAGCAAAAGGTGTGAAAATAGCAGGCTTTAAAGAGCCCAGCCCTATCCAGGAGATGGCTATCCCCATCATTGCAAATGGCAGTGATATGGTAGGTCAAGCTCATACGGGTACAGGAAAGACAGCAGCGTTTGGTCTTCCTATGATGGATAAACTTGCCAAAGGTGAGATAGAAAGAGCATTGGTCATCACACCCACAAGAGAGTTGGCAACGCAGGTAGCTGATGAACTCTATCATTTAGGACGTTTTGCAGGTATCAGAACGTTAACTGTGTATGGCGGTGTAGGGTATGGACGTCAGATAGCACTGATTCACAAAGGTGTACAGATCGTCGTAGCAACACCTGGAAGACTTAAAGATCTCTACAAAAAAGGCAAGATCGATGTGTTTAATCCGGAGATCGTTGTACTTGATGAAGCAGATGAAATGCTTGATATGGGTTTCCTTGAAGAGATCAAAGAGATATTTGAGTACATTCCTCAAAACAGACAAACATTACTCTTCTCTGCAACGATGCCTGAACCGATCAAAGAGTTGGCAAGTAACATTCTCTATCAGCCAGAGTATATTTCTGTGGTAGGAGATGAGGAAACAACCAATAACATCATAGATCAACGTTACTATATGATACATGAGCACCAAAGAGATGAAGCAATTGTGAAACTTCTTGAAACAGAAAAGACCAATAAATGTATTATCTTTTGCCGTATGAAAAGGGAAGTGGACAGACTGACCGAACATTTGCAGGCATTAGGATTTAATGCCAGCGGTTTACACGGTGACTTGGAACAGATGGACAGAGAAGTGGTCATTAAAGCTTATAGAAGAGGCGAAACGAAGATCATGGTGGCTACAGATGTCGCTGCACGTGGTCTTGACGTAAAAGATGTTACACATGTTTTCAATTACCATATTCCTTTTGATCCGCAATCTTATGTACACCGTATCGGCCGTACAGGACGTGCAGGAAGAAGTGGTCAGGCCATCACTTTGGTGACAACTGAAGAGTTTAAAGAACTTCAACGTATCCAAAAAGAAGTAGGTGCAGATATGCGTTTAGCTACGATTCAAGGTGGTGCGGGACTTGATGATGCAAGCTGTGAATATTTGACTGAACAGATCAGAAATATCCATGTACATAACGATGCAGCAGCGTTGTTGGACTACATGGGAGACATGGATAAAGAGATGCTTTTAACAAAACTGATCTCACGTCTGATAGAAGATGAACAGCATAACATTGGAACCCAAATAGGTTTTGATCAAAATACCGTAGATGAGATGATGCAAGGGTATGTAAAGGAACAAAAAGCAACACGTAGTAGCAATCGTAGAAAAAAGAGAAGATAATTCTTTTTTTTTACCTAATAACAAGCAAAACTATTTTAAAATTTGTAAACTTATAAAGTGAGGTTAATCACATGGAAATAGATTTAGTAAGCGAAGGCTTAAAATTTATGGTACTGGGAATGATGGTCGTATTTGTCTTCCTGGTAATATTGGTTCAGGTAATGAAGCTACAAGCTAAAATTATCAATAAATTCTTCCCAGAAAAAGCACCTGAAGTAGTTCCTGCTACAAAGAATGTGACTGAGGAAGGTCATCATGTTGCGGCTATTATTGCAGCTGTCACAGAATTTCGTAAAAAATGATAAACAAGGTATAGTAAATGGCTAAAAAATATATTGATGTAATGGACACAACCTTTAGAGACGGATTTCAGTCTGTCTTTGGCGGTCGTGTACTTATGGATGATTTTTTCCCTGCAGTAGAAGCAGCGAAGAATGCAGGTATTAATCACTTCGAATTTGGTGGAGGAGCAAGATTCCAATCACTGTTCTTTTACTTACAGGAAAATGCATTTGAGATGATGGACGGTTTTAGAGAGATCGTAGGACCGGATGCTAACCTTCAAGTACTTTCACGTGGTATCAACACAGTAATGCTTGATACAGGTAGCCGTGAAATGATCGAACTTTTTGCAAAAATGTTTAAAAAACATGGTACAACAACCGTACGTAACTTTGATGCACTGAACGATGTGAATAACCTTGCATTCTCTGCAGAAATGATCAAAAAACATGGTCTTGACCATGAAGTTGTGGTCACAATGATGGACCTTCCTCCAGGATGTAAAGGTGCACATGATGTTGCTTTTTACGAAAAAACACTGAGAAATATTTTAGACTCGGGTATCTCTTATGACAGCGTATGTTTTAAAGATGCATCAGGAACTGCAAATCCTCATAAAGTATATGAGACTATCGCAATGGCAAGAAAGCTTCTTGGTGACAGTGTACACTTAAGACTTCACACACATGAAACAGCAGGTGTTTCAGTCGCATCTTACCTTGCAGCACTAGATGCAGGGGCAAATGGTATCGATATGGCAGCATCACCGGTAAGTGGTGGTACAAGTCAACCGGATATCCTTACAATGCTTCATGCAACAAAAGGAACAGATTATAATCTTGGTGACCTACAGCTTGATAAAATTCTGAAGTATGAAGAGAGACTTAAAGAGTGTCTTTCTGACTACATGATACCGCCTGAAGCAACACAAGTATCACCTCTTATCCCATTCTCACCTATGCCTGGTGGTGCATTGACAGCAAACACGCAGATGATGAGAGACTCTGGTGATCTTGAAAAGTTCGACGAAGTGATCGGTGCGATGAAAGAAGTCGTAGAGCGTGGCGGTTATGGTACATCTGTAACACCAGTGAGTCAATTTTACTGGCAGCAGGCTTATGCCAACGTGATGTTCGGACCATGGAAGCAGATAGCTCCAGGATATGGACGTATGGTACTTGGTTACTTTGGTAAAACACCAGTACAAGCAGATGAGGAGATCATCGAACTTGCATCTAAAAAATTGGACTTAGAGCCTACCACAGAAAATCCTTTAGATATTGCTGATAGAGATGAAACAAAATCTATCGCACACTGGACAAAAGTACTTGAAGATGAAGGGTTGGAAACTTCAGATGAAAACATCTTCATCGCAGGTGCATGTGCTGAAAAAGGTATTGCGTTCTTGAAGGGTGAAAGTCCTCTCATGGTAAGAAAAAATGATGAAAATATAAGTAATGGAGAAGCAGATATGGCAGGGAATTATACAGTAGTAGTAGATGGTAAACAATATAGTGTACAAGTAGCAGAGGGTGAGGGAGATATCCAAATAGCACCTGCAACACCGGCACAAGTAAATGCAGTAGCAGAATCAGCAACACCAGCATTGGTACCGGGTGCAGCGGGAAGTGTGGAAGTACACTCACAGACACCAGGTAATGTATGGAAGATCGTTAAAAACCCGGGTGATACTGTTGCTGAAGGTGATGTTATTATGATTCTTGAAGCGATGAAGATGGAAATTGATATCGCTGCACCAAAAGCGGGTAAAATTGCCTCAATCAATGTCAACGTCAACGATTCAGTCGCAGACGGACAACTTCTAGCCACAATGGAGTAAGCATGAAGCTCAAACATCTTTTACTCTCGATGATGTTTGCTTTTACAGCACTCACATCAACAGTGCAAGCCAGTGTGCATGAAGCACCTGCTGCCCCAGCGCAAGAAGAACAAGTCTATGAACCTAAATCTATCACTCAACTTCTTGTAAGCTTTTTTGAAACGACAGGTCTCAATGCCATGGTAAACCCGGAAGAGGGTGTCAAAAATGGTCATGGTGATGAGATGAGTCTATTTGCCCAAAGTTGGGGTAAACTTATTATGTTTACTATCATCTTTATACTTTTCTATTTAGCTATTGCTAAAGGATTTGAACCACTTCTTCTTTTACCTATTGCTTTTGGTGGACTTCTGGCCAATATACCTATCGCTAATATGACAAGTGATCATGGAATGCTAGGTATTATCTACAATATGGGTATTGCTAACGAATTCTTTCCTCTACTGATCTTTATGGGTGTTGGAGCAATGACAGACTTCGGACCACTTCTTTCTAATCCTAAAACAGCACTTCTTGGTGGGGCTGCTCAGTTTGGAATCTTTGGCTCATTGGTTGGTGCCGCTGCACTTTCTCAGTATACTGGAATGGTAGACTTTACACTTAAGCAGTCTGCAGCGATCAGTATCATTGGTGGAGCGGATGGTCCTACATCTATATTTATCGCGTCAGCATTGGCACCGGAACTTCTTGGAGCTATCGCAGTTGCTGCGTATTCATATATGGCATTGGTTCCAGTGATCCAACCTCCGATAATGAGAGCCTTAACGAATAAAGAAGAGCGTCAGATCGTAATGAAGACAACAAGAAAAGTGAATAGACTTGAAAAGCTTATTTTCCCTCTAATCGTTATTATGATGATCGCATTGATCTTACCGGACGCAGCACCACTTATGGGTTCTTTTGCACTGGGTAACTTTGCAAAAGAGTCAGGCGTTGTTGATAGACTTTCAAATGAGATGCAAAACTCACTCATTAACATTGTAACTATCTTCCTTGGTCTTGGTGTGGGTTCTAAATTGGCTTCAGATTCGTTCTTGGTAGCTGAGACAATGGGTATTATGATCATTGGTCTTCTTGCATTCGCTGCAGGTACAGCGGCAGGTGTGCTCATGGGTAAAATTATGAACAAATTTTCTAAAGAACCTATCAATCCACTTATCGGTGCAGCAGGGGTTTCTGCAGTACCGATGGCAGCAAGGGTTGTAAGTAAAGTTGGTTCTGAAGAAAAACCGGGTAATATTCTGCTTATGCATGCCATGGGTCCAAACGTGGCTGGTGTTATCGGTTCAGCCGTAGCAGCAGGTGTACTACTTTCTATCTTTAAATAAAGTAGTTTCACATATTATGCTTCCTCTAGTGAGGAAGCATAAGTTAGAAAATAATAGATATTTTCTAACTTATGCTTTAGCATGATAAAAATAAAAGAAAGAAATAGGATACTTATGAGTACTAAAACGCCCAACGGACTTGATAAACTAGGATTGAAAGATATCGGAGATGTCTATTACAATTTAAGTTATGACGAGTTGCAAGCGCACGAAGTAAACAGCGGAGAGTGTAAGATCTCAACATCAGGTACAGCAATGTGTGATACAGGAATCTTCACAGGACGTAGTCCTAAAGATAAATATTTTGTTGATCAAGCACCTTCAAATGAACATATTGCTTGGGGTGATATCAATGCTAAGATAGATAAAGAGATCTATGATGAACTCCTTGATCTTATATTAACTCAACTTTCTGGTAAGAACATTTATGTGACAGATGTTTATGCAGGAGCAAGTGCTGCAAGTAAACGTTCTGTACGTTTTGTCACTGAAGTGGCATGGCAGGCACACTTTGTTAAAAATATGTTCATCCGTCCTACCGAGTCTGAACTCGAAAGATTTGAACCAGACTTCACTGTCTATAATGCATGTAAAGCAGTAGATGAAAAGTATAAAGAACATGGATTGAATTCTGATGTTTTTGTAGTGTTTAATGTAGAAGAAAACGTGGGTATCATTGGTGGAACATGGTATGGCGGTGAGATGAAAAAAGGTATCTTCTCTATGATGAACTACTGGTTGCCACTTGAGGGTAAACTTTCTATGCACTGTTCTGCCAATGTAGGTAAAGAGGGTGATGTATGTCTATTCTTTGGACTTTCAGGTACAGGTAAAACAACGCTTTCCACAGATCCTCAAAGGGCACTTATCGGTGATGATGAACATGGTTGGGACAATCATGGTGTCTTTAACTTTGAAGGCGGATGTTACGCGAAAGTGATCAATCTTGATGAAAAATCCGAACCAGAGATCTATGGTGCGATTGTGAAAGATGCACTTTTGGAAAATGTTGTCGCGGATGATAATGGTGAGGTTGATTATACGGATGGTTCTAAAACAGAGAATACACGTGTTTCATATCCTATAGAACATATTGAAAATCATAAAAAAGACTTACAGGCAGGTCATCCAAATAACATTATCTTCCTTTCAGCGGATGCATTTGGTGTATTGCCTCCGGTAAGTAAACTGACCAAAGAACAGGCAATGTATTATTTCCTTAGCGGATATACAGCTAAAGTGGCTGGAACAGAGAGAGGTATTACTGAGCCAGTAGCAACATTCTCTGCATGTTTTGGTGAAGCATTCTTGCCATTGCACCCAACTGTCTATGCTAAACTTCTTGGTGAGAAGATAGATGAACATGGAGTAAATGTATACCTTGTAAATACGGGATGGACAGGTGGTCCTTACGGTACAGGTAAGCGTATGAGTATCAAAAATACGAGAGCATGTATCGATGGTATCTTGAGTGGTGCTATCTTAGATACTGAGTTTGAAACCCTTGATACCTTTAATCTTGCAATCCCTAAAACATTGGATGGTGTAGATACGGCTGTACTTAATCCGAGAAATACATGGGAAGACAAAGATGAGTATGACGCAATGTTAGCGAAGCTTGCTGGTATGTTCCAAGAGAATTTCCATCGTTATGATGGAAATGGTGACGAGTTTGACTTCGCATCTGCAGGTCCTCAACTATAAAAATAGATACTCGCACAAATAATTTTGTGTGAGTCATTACAAACCCCTTTTTTTAATAAATCACTTTTTCAACCCAGCAATTCGACTCATTCATTATAAATTTCCGATATAGTTTATTTTATAAGGTTTTGATTAGTCTCCATGGTTTGTTTCAGGTCATCAAGTACTTTATTCAGATGTACAAGCACCCACAAATGTCCTGCACCTGGTACAAGCGTCATTTCACTGTTTGGTACTTTACTGCTAAGGTACTTTCCCATGGCAGGAGAAGCACTGCGATCAAGTTCACCGTACCAAAAATGCACTCTTGCTTTGATCTGTCCTAAAGGGAATCCCCATGGATGGCCATGGTTGGCTGACATGTCATCTACCATTCCCTGGGAACCATTACCTAGAGCCTCTGTAAAATCCTTAATGAGAATTTCTCGGATTTCCGGACGTTTGAGTAGGGTTTGATCAACTTCATGTACTTTGTATTTCATGGATTGTATATAATGGGCAGGATTATGCCGTATGGCAATGCCAAGCAAGCGGATATTTAAATTTGACAGCCAGGGAACATACCACGCTAGCTTCATAAAAAAATGGTTCGTTTTACTCATACCTTCGAAAATGCCGGGTGCATTTGTCGGTGCGGGAGAGGCCACAATACTTACGGCATGAATGCGTTCTTGCAATTTCCAGGCAGAGGCAAGTGCACCAGGGCCACCGCCAGACACACCTACTACTGCAAAACTTTGGATGTTCAATGCATCTGCTAATATTGCGATGTCATCGGACAGATCCGTTAGCGTCCGACCCGGTTTGGCATGTGATCGGCCGTAGCCTGGCCTGTCAGGTGCAATAATACGCAATCCATCCGGAAAAGGATTATCAGGCAGCATCCCCCAGGATAGTCGAGATCCGGGAAGACCATGAAGAAGAAACACTGGCATGCCCAGTTCATCACCGTACTCTGTATACGCTAGACAACGCTTATCGGGTAACTTAATAAAAGTATCTACTCTCACATTCTTCATAATCCATTTTTCCTTATGGGTCAGTATCTCTCTTAGATCTTATAGTATAACAAAATACAATGTTATCAAGGAGTTTTATACTTTGATCTTGTTAAATTTTTTAGCTAAATTTCATTAAGCAGGATTTGTCTATAAAACACTTAAGCTGCTTATGCAAAGCGTTAAATAAACCACACCGGTTAGAGGTAGTGAAGATTGGTTACTATAGAATAATTACATTTATTTCATCTTTTGAGGTTGTTAACATGAAAACAGAGATCAAAAATCTAGCTGATTACAACAATTTAATCGTTAAAAATAAGGCTATTCGATTAACGAAATTTTACGAGACAGTGGAGGATAAAATAGTTGCGCTTTTTTATTATGTGCGGGATGATATTAAATTTCAGTTTCCCGTCGAGCTTGACTTCGTTCCAGCATCTAGGACAATCAAATACGGCTATGGGGTATGCAACAATAAAACAATCCTCTTTCTGGCACTGTGTAAAGCTATTGATATTGAATCACGGATACATTTTTCCTTAATAGACAAGAGTATACAGCGAGGTTTGATCCGCGGTTTTTTCTACTGGATTATCCCTCAGAAAATTTCTCATAGTTGGTTAGAGGTTAAGCTTAACAATACATGGTTTCTCATTGATTCCTATATTAATGATGCCGAATACTACACAGCCGCAAAGAAGAAATTGCATCAAAACGGTTGGAAGATAGGCTACTCAGTAGCATGTTCGAAAAATGCCTCTAGTATCGAGCTTGATTTTAAAAAAGAGCAGTTCGTTCAGATGGATGCAGTAAGTGATGACCATGGTGTTTTTGACAACCCCGAGGATTATTTTACCTCACCTCATTACAAAAACAGACCGAATGCATTATCACTTTTTTTCTACAGAATATTGATCGGAAGTGTAAATGAGAGGATTAAAAAAATGCGTTACTCCTAGTCTGTTATACCATACATAAAAATATGGAAGATTAAAATACTTCTTGAAATAGTGGGACTTTTTTTGTATACTAGTAATACTTCAATAAAGGAGATTGAGGATATTTTGTTATTTTAATAAATAGTAATGTATTCAATTTGGATCATTAATTCAAACGAAACTATATTGTTAGTATTGATAGGACTTATGATGCTGATATCAACTACTGCTACTGAGGAGTCACTAATATGAATTTCAGCTTTATTAGAACACTTGGATACTGGATTGGAGGTATTTGGACGGCTTGGGGAGGTCGTAAAAGAATAGAAGCCAAACAGCTTAAAAATCTTCGAAATCTTATAAAAAAGGTCCGTAAAAAATCGCCATATTTTAATAAACTTTATGCTCATTTGCCTGATACAGATCTTATTACACTAAACGATCTTCCAGTAACATCTAAGATTGACCTTATGGGTGATTTTGACAATTGGCTCACTGATCGATCTTTAACGCTTGCTCAAGCGAGAGAACATATGGACAGTATGGATAACCTTGGCGTTCCGATGGGTCAATATGCTGTCTTTCGAACGTCCGGAACTTCGGGTGAACCTGCCGTTATCGTTATTCCGTCATCAGTCATTGAGTTTATCTTTGGTATTAATTTGGCCCGCTTTTCTAAGAGGCAATTACAAGTGGAATTGAAACTTCAAAAAGCGGGTACTAATATTGTTATTTCGGGTGGGAATGGGCATTTTGCCGGTGCCGGTTTTGATAAACTTAGGCAAAACTTGACTCCACCAATTCCAAGAAAATTTACATTTATTCCAGCAGAACAAGCGATTGGAGAAACGGTTAAACAGCTCAATGAGACAGGACAAATAGCAGAAATACTTACTTATCCAAGCATGCTGGCAATTTTGACTAAAGAACAAGAAGTTGGCCGTTTAGAAATAGAACCTAAACGTATCAAAGTTGCCGGTGAAACATTCACACCTGAGTTTCGTAAACGCGTTGAAAAGGCATTCCCTTCACTTGAGTTTGGTATTATGAATAGTTATGCTTGTACAGAGTGTCTTTTTATGGCTTTTGAGTGCGATTGTGGCCGTCAACATGTACCTGAAGATTGGGTCATATTAGAAGCAGTCGATGAAAATCATCAACCTGTTCCTGATGGGGAATTATCGACAACGGCACTGTTAACAGTACTTGCCAATGATCTTCAGCCCTTTATTCGCTATGATATCGGTGATCGCTTGCGATTTTATCGCGACCCTTGTCCATGCGGCTCACCATTTAAAAGTTTTCAAATTGAGGGAAGACAAGCAACAGTAGTTCGAGTGGGAAATGTCACACTGTCACCTTTGGCTTTTGATTTAGAACATGGAAGTGCACAACGAATACAATTGGTTCAAACTTCAGAATCTGTTTTTGAAGTTCGGGCTGAGCTTTTAAATCATGCGAAACCTGACCAGGTTTTTGAGCAAATAATTCAATCAGTAAATGCAGTATTTTCAAAAAATGGACTGGTAGATGTAAAGGTTGTAAAGAGTGATGCTCCTCCTCATCTAACTGCAAGTGGTAAGTTTCATGAAGTGATCCCCCTTTAAGTGATATGCTTGAGTATTTACTGCTGTATGTAATGAAAATGAACAATAGACGACAGAACACGAATACTTCACTAGTTTATTGCAGACACTTTTGATATACTCTTAATATTGATATACACAATCGATGGGCACTTTGTTCTTTTAATAAATAGTTGGTCGGGTGTATTTCTTGTTACTATTCAGTATCACTGTTAAGTATTGAAGTTATATTTATCACAAATCTAATTTTGGAGTTAAGCATGTACGAACAGATCAAGATAAAAAAAGAAGGCTCTGTACGGATTATTGAGTTCTACAATCCACCGTATAACTATATAACCCTTACTATGCTGCGTGAGTTATATACTCAGCTTTTGAAAGACCGCAATGATGATTCGATACGGGTTTTGGTACTCTGCGGCGGCCTTGAAGATACCTTTCTCACTCATTATGATGTTGATGACCTCATCGACTTTCATAACGCAATTGCTAAAAAAAGGTCCCCCGCCACTAACCGTATAACAGCTTATATTCTTTGCTGGTTGTTTGACAAAATGGATCGATGGCCCTGGCTTGAACGTATTGCCCTAAAAAACACAAAAAAGCGTTCCAATGGAGAACAGAGCATTTTTTATTGGACCCGTTGCCTGCAGCTCCTCGAGAACTTCCCACAACCTGTAATTGCAGCGATCAATGGCTTGGCTCTTGGCGGTGGTTGTGAGATTTCTCTTTGCTGTGATTTTCGATATATGGCCGATGGTGATAACTACCGTATAGGACTACCAGAAGTATTGCTGGGTATTACTCCTGGAGGAACAGGCACACCGCTACGGCTCCCACGTATCATTGGAGAAGGTAGAGCAATGGAAATGCTCATGACCGGTGGGATCTATCCTCCATCTAGAGCAGAAGCCATGGGTCTTATCAACCAGGTTCTTGCCCCTGATGAATTAATGCCCGTTGTCATGAAACTGGCCAAAAAACTCTCACGAGGAGCACCCATAGCACAAGCATGTATTCGTACTTCAGTACGAAAAGGCAGCCGGATGGCCTGGTCTCAGGGGCAAGTATTGGAAATGGCCGGGGCACTTACAGCGATGAATTCTGAAGATGCGGGCCGGGGTATGGAAGCCTATGTGACCCGCGTCGCTTCCCAATTTAAAGGTGTGGAACCAGAAAAACGGTTTGAACTCTATGATGATCTTAATACGGGTAATTTGACAGACTTCAAAGGAGAATAGGAGATGCGTGATCTAAAGGGTAAAGTAGCTGTTATTACCGGCGCAGGCTCCGGAATCGGACGGGGACTGGCTGTCAACCTGGCAAAAGAAGGCTGCTCTCTGGCTTTGGCCGATGTTGATGAAACAGGCCTAGCAGAAACTCTCAAACTGCTAGAAGATGAAAATATAGAGACCAGAACATACCGGGTAGATGTTTCCGACCGAGAACGTGTCTATCGTTTTGCCGATGAAGTGATCAAAGACTATGGCAAGGTAGATATTGTTATCAACAATGCAGGTGTACAATTGAAAGAGACGCTAGAAGATGTCTCTTATGAAGATTTCGATTGGTTGATGGGTATCAACCTTTACGGTGTCATATACGGCTGTAAAGCGTTCCTTCCACATTTGAAAAAACAATCTATGGCCAACCTTGTTAACATCTCAAGCGTACAAGGCTTCTTTACTAACCCCAACAGTGGGCCATACTGTACCAGTAAATTCGCTATACGGGGATTTACTCTGACCCTGGACCAGGAGCTAAAGGATTCAAACGTCAATGTCTCATGTGTCTATCCGGGTGGAGTTCGAACTAATATAGTGAAAAACGAAAGGTTCTATAAGACAGCGCAGCCAGAAGTATCCAAAGAAGATGAAGCAGTGAGGTTTGAAAAATATGTATGCTGGATCTCGCCAGACAAAGCAGCTAAGATAATCATCAAAGGTATTAAGAAAAATAAACCTAGTATCTTGGTAGGACCGGATGCCTATTTTTACGAGTTCATCAGTCGTCTTATACCTATGACCTGGCAAAAATTAATGGCCAGGTTTTAAATGGAATTACTAAGCCATAACTATTGGCTGAGGATATCCTTTTTCATCTGTTCAAACTCTTCCTTTGTAATCTCTCCATTCGCATATCTCTTTTTCAACATTTCTAACGCTGAATCTGATTCTTCACCTTTTCTGTAATATCCTTCTGGACCCCACCACGGTAATCTACAGCCGCCTCGTCCACGTCCAACAAGTACAAAGAAGATAATAATCATTATTATGAACATAAGCATAGGGAAAAACCACATTCCCCCTCCATGCCACATACACGGTTGATCTGTTATCATAGTCATTTCCTCCTGATGGCTTTATATACCATTTAAGATGGCCTAACTAGAGTATATCATAATATATTTATATAAATAAAATTTTATAATATAAATTTATAAAATAAATATCTTACGGAATATGCTACCATGAGATTGTGAATAGAGAGAATAAAAAATAAAAAATTAACTAAAAGTAAGCAGTATCAAATGTACAGCCCCTACCATTGCAGTCAAAACACTGAGTGTTAATGAAAATGTCCCTGTAAATTCATTTTGGGATGTGATCTAAATAGATAGTGAATTCCCAGATAGAGTATGAGAAAAATATCTATACCAATCTGAAACCTATAACGAAGACTCTCTGACGCGTGCGTTATAAACCAAAAGATCAATACCAGTAGAAGTAGTATGAAGGATGACAAAAACCTGATACCCAAGTCTTTCTTCAAGTCGGTGGATAAAAGGAAACATTCTACATTCATGACAAGAAAAGGCGTCAAGTTCATGAGTTAATAGAAGTATATCAAAAATAGCTCATCTCCTAAACCTTATAAAATATATAACTTTATAAAGTTTTGATTTTCTAAATAATAACTCTATACAATATTCCAATCTACTATCACTTTATCTAATAGATATACATAATAAAATACTCAAATACATAGTTGTGATGCCTCACTTATTATAATAATTATGTGTAATTATGAAACAAATATTTTTAATAAGACAATAGTTATCTTATTTATTTGATTTTATTGTAAAAAATGTGTTACTTTTTCGGAGTAAATAAATTTTCAAAGGAATAACTATGTCAAAGTTACCAAAAATCATATGGTCAAAAATCGATGAGGCGCCGGCACTGGCTACGTATTCATTACTACCAATCGTAAATGCTTTTACTAAAGAAGCAGGCGTTGAAGTTGTAGAGAGTGATATCTCTTTAGCAGGTCGTGTACTTGCTGCAATGGGTCTTCAAGAAGATGAACTCTCTAAACTAGGAGAAGTCGTACTTCAACCAGACGGGAACGTTATCAAACTTCCAAACATCTCTGCATCAGTAGGACAGTTAAAAGATTGTATCGCTGAGCTTCAAGGTCAAGGATATGATATCCCTAACTACCCTGAAGATCCTGCAAATGCTGATGAAGAAGCGATCAAAGCAAAATACGATGTATGTCTTGGTTCTGCAGTTAACCCGGTACTAAGAGAAGGTAACTCAGACAGAAGAGCGGCTAAAGCGGTAAAAAGATTTGCACAAAACAACCCACACAGACTAAAAGCAGTTGATGAAAACTGTCAAGCATATGTTGCTCATATGGGTGGAAACGGTGACTTCTTCTCACACGAAAAATCAGTCACACTTGATAAAGATCAAAAAGTAACTATCGCACTTAACGGTAAAGAGCTGACAACTATCGATGCACTTGCAGGTGAAGTACTTGATGGTACATTCATGTCAATTGCTGCACTTAGAGCATTCTATAAGCAGACAATCGAAGATGCAAAAGCAAAAGGTCTTATCTGGTCACTACATCTTAAAGCTACAATGATGAAGATCTCTGACCCAATCATGTTCGGTCACGCATTTGAAATCTTCTTTGCTGACGTATTTGCTAAATATGCAGATACTTTCAAAGAATTAGGTGTGAACCCTAACATGGGTATGTCTGACCTTGAGAAAAAGATCGCTGGTCACGCTCAAGAAGCTGAGATCAAAGCTGCATTCCAAGCAGTAGTTGATTCTGACGCTCCAAAAATTGCAATGGTTGACTCTGATAAAGGTGAAACTAACTTCAACGCATCTAACGATGTAATTATCGATGCTTCTATGCCTGTAGTGGTAAGAGAAGGTGGTAAGCAGTGGGATAGAACTGGTGCAGCTGGTGAAACTGTTGCTGTAGTTCCAGATTCAACTTATGCAATGTTCCACGAAGAAATGGTCGCTGATATCGTTAAAAACGGTCAGTACGATGTATCTACAATGGGTGCAATGCAAAATATCGGTCTAATGGCTCAAAAAGCTGAAGAGTACGGTTCTCATCCAACAACATTCGAACTAGCTGAAGCTGGTACAGTCACAGTAACTGGTGAAGATGGTGTACTTATGAGCTTTGAGTGTGATGCTGGAGATATCTGGAGACTTGCTAGAACTAAAGATATACCAATTAGAGACTGGGTAAGACTAACTGTTGAAAGAACTAGAATTGAAGGTATACCTGCAGTATTCTGGCTAGATGAGAATAGAGCACACGATGCTGAGCTTATCAAAAAAGTAAATGAGTATCTTAAAGAGTATGATACTGATGGTCTGGATATAAGATTCATGAAAGTAACAGATGCAACAAGATTCACAAATGAAGAGATCAGAAAAGGTAACAATGTCATCGCTGTAACCGGTAACGTACTAAGAGACCACTTGACTGATATGTACCCGATCTTGGAGCTTGGTACATCTGCTAAAATGCTTTCTATCGTTCCATTGATCGCCGGTGGTGGATTGTTTGAAACCGGTGCGGGTGGTTCAGCGCCTAAGCACGTAGACCAGTTCCTTGCTGAAGGTCACTTAAGATGGGATTCACTGGGTGAGTTCCTGGCATTGGCTGAGTCTTTGAGAATGATCGGTCAAAAACATGACGATGCAAAACTTGCTGCACTGACTGCTGCGCTTGACGTTGCAAACCAAGGGTACCTTGATAACAACAAAGCACCAGGAAGAAAAGTGGGTCAGCCAGATAACAAAGCGTCTCACTTCTATGTAGCGCAATACTGGGCAGAAGCACTTGCAAACGGTTCAGATGCAGAATTGGCTGCGAAGTTTGCTCCAGTGGCTAAAGCACTGAAAGAAAATGAAGAGAAGATCATGGAAGAGCTTCTTGCTGTTGAAGGTAAAGCTCAAGATGTTGGCGGATACTTCCACCCGAATGATGAGTTGGCTGCCAAAGCAATGAGACCATCTGCTACGCTTAATGCGATCATTGACGCTATCTAAGTAGCAATCTACTCCGTATCGCACTTTACGTGCGATACATCTCACAAATCTTTTTAGGAGATTCATTATGAATATAGATTTAATACTTCAAAATATTTTAAATCCACCCATATTATTTTTTTTACTTGGTATGTTAGCTGTTTTTTTTAAATCAGAATTATCGATTCCTCAGCCTTTACCTAAACTTTTTTCATTGTATCTTTTGATAGCAATTGGGCTTCATGGAGGATATGAACTTTCTCATAGCGGTATCAATACCTACATATTCACTGCGCTTTTCTTAGCAGTTCTTATGGCAGTCATTGTGCCAATCTATAGCTATTTTATTTTACGTATTAAATTGGATAATTATAATGCTATTGCTATTGCTGCGACCTATGGATCAATCAGTGCAGTGACCTTTATTACCGGTATAACCTATCTTCAAACGATTGGCGTTGAATATGGAGGATATATGGTCGCTGGAATGGCACTTATGGAATCTCCGGCAATTGTTGTAGGACTTGTTTTTGCCACACTCTTTACTACAGGTTCTGAAGATAATAAAAAGACGGATTGGAAAGAGATCTTTAGAGAGGCATTTTTAAATCCATCTGTCTATTTATTGGTGGGTGCTCTGATCATTGGTATTTTGACCGGAGAAAAAGGTTGGAATTCTATGGAGCCATTGTTTGGCACTCTGTTTAAAGGAATGCTGGCATTTTTCCTTCTTGATATGGGATTGGTCGCAGCAAAAAGAATTTATGAATTAAAAAAAGTTGGACTCTTTTTAATTATATTTGCCATAGCTATGCCTATCTTTAATGCATCCGTCGCTATTCTTTTAGGGTACTTCTTTGAACTATCAAGAGGAGATACTTTATTATTGTCATTGCTTGCCGGAAGTGCGTCATATATTGCCGTTCCTGCGGCTATGAGGTTATCTGTACCTGAAGCCAATCCAGGTCTCTATTTACCATTAAGTTTAGCGGTAACTTTCCCTTTTAATATCTCTTTAGGGATACCGCTATACTACTACTTTATAACTATTTTATGGGGTTAAACATGAAAAAAATGAAAAAAGTTGAAGTCATCATCGAATCTATTTATACAAATAGAGTATTAGAGTTATTTAAAGAGAGTGGCGTAACGGGTTATACCATCATTAGAGATATCGAGGGGTGTGGAAGTCACGGACTAAAAACTGCCGATGAAGCCAATGACCTCCTGAGTAATAATTATATATTTACCGTGTGTGAAGAGGAGAAGTTTGCAAAGTTGATAGAGAAGATCAGATCTTTTATCAACAAATACGGCGGGAAATGTATCGTGAGTGACTCTTTAGTGTTGTTGCATGAAAAAGAGTCATGATCGCTACAAGAGGTAGTTTCTGAAGATTTTTAGCCTTAGGGCATAATGCACCATGGAAACTTTCAAAAACTCAAGTGAAACCCATTCTTTTATTTAAAACTTGATCGACAAATAAAAACTGATCGAAAATTTCTTATCTTCATCAAGATAATGGTTTTTGTGATAGATCGCATAAGGCGGTTTCGTGGTTGTTTGATATTCACTTTTAGGCAGCCACTCATGATAGACCCAATGGATGAATTTCAGTAGATCCCCTCGGGTACCTTCCAGGTCAAATTTGGCATAAACACCTTCTGAGATATTAAATCTTGGTAAACGTTGATCTTTTAACTCTTTTTCTTCATTCGGTACTACACATGCCACATAATGACATTCATCTAATGGTGTGATGGTTGGATTGTCGTGGAAAAGTGATATCTCCGTATAATCCTTTAACTCATTCTGGTAGATCCAACTTTGAATTTTTTGCCATGTGAGTTTTGATTTATCGTAATCATAGCCTCTATGACGGATATAATAGGCACTCATCTGAGGCATCTTCACAATTTGAGGCTGAATGACATCAAAACTGGCTGTGGAAGCTTGTGCCTTTGGTGATTGCAAGAGAATTTTATGTGAATACTCTTTATATCCACCTTTTCTCCACTTGTTTGGCGTCATGGAAAAGCGTTCTTTAAAGGCACGAATAAAAGAGGTTTGAGAACTGTAGCCACACTCATTGGCCACTTCAGAAATCGTCGAATATTTATTGGTCAGCAAAAGGTTAGAAGCCTTTTGAAGACGTATGGATTTAATACTTTCATAGATATTACGGCCAAACACTTCTTTAAAGATCTTATGCAAGTAAAATTTATTGATCTTGTAATGATCTGCTAACTCATCAATGTTGATATCTGTCTCTATATGCGTGTAGATATAGAACATTAAATCATTTGAAATTTTTATTTTTTTATCTAAAGTTTCTCGTTTCATACTGCAATAATACCAATAATAGATAATAATAAAGTTAAATATGGATAATTATAATATTAAAAATAGATAATTATTAGAGCAAAAATAGTGTAGAAATAAAGTCTGAAAACCTTTAAAATACTGACAACTAAAATTGAAGGAATTCAAATGACTAAAAAGATATCAAAAATCTTAATTGCCAACCGTGGTGAAATTGCTCTACGTATCATCAGAGCATGTAAAGAGTTGGATATTACCAGTGTGGTAATACATTCGGATGCAGACAGTGAAGGTTCATGGGTACAAAAAGCAGATAAGAGTGTCTTACTTGAAGGGCATCCTGTACAAGTCTATTTGGATTATGAAAATATCATTAAGGTCGCTAAAGAGTTAAAATGTAGCGCGATCCATCCAGGGTATGGTTTCTTGTCTGAAAGTGCTGACTTTGCAAGAGCCTGTGATGAGAACGGTATTATCTTTATTGGTCCAAAAGCAGAACACATTGAACTTTTTGGAGACAAGATCACTTCAAAAAATGCTATGAAAGAGATAGGGGTACCTGTGCTAGAAGGTACTACTACTCCTATCACAGATAAAAAAGAAGCAGAAAAGATCTCCCAAGAGATAGGTTTCCCGGTGATCATCAAAGCAGCATTTGGTGGTGGTGGTCGAGGAATGCGTGTTGTGCATGAGGCAAAACAGTTCGATGCACTCTTTGAAGCAGCAACAAGTGAGGCAAAAAAATTCTTTGGAAATGGTGATGTATTTATAGAAAAATTCGTAAGTAATCCCCGACATATTGAAGTGCAGGTCATTGCAGACAAGTATGGAAATGTTGTGCATTTGGGGGAAAGAGACTGTTCGATTCAGAGACGTCACCAAAAAGTCATCGAGATCGCACCCTCTCCAAGCCTTAATGAGGCTACACGAAAAGAGCTCTATCGTATTGCTATAAGAGCCATGAACCGCTTAGGGTATGAAAATGTCGGTACGATTGAATTCTTGCTCGATGAAAAAGATAATATTTACTTTATTGAAATGAATACACGTCTTCAGGTGGAACACCCGGTCACTGAGATCATCACCGGTGTTGACATCGTACAACGTATGATACAAATAGCAGAAGGGGACAAACTTCATTTCTTACAAGAAGAGATCGTGTTTAGAGGTTATGCCATTGAGTTCAGGATCAATGCAGAAGATCCGCTCAACAATTTCATGCCATCATTTGGAACGATTGAAAAGTACTTAACCCCAGGTGGACCAGGTGTGAGACTGGACACAAGCGTCTATGGTGGATACTCCATACCTACAAATTATGATTCTATGATAGGTAAACTTATCGTATGGGCATTAGACTGGGAAGGTGTCGTTAAAAAAGCCAAAAGAGCTTTAGATGAATACTACATAGAAGGTCTGACAACCAACATTCCACTCCATAAAGAAGTTGCGTGTGATGAGAGTTTCCAAAAAGGTATATTTGATACAGGATTTTTAGACAAACGTGTAGAACACTTTGCCCTGATCAATACCATCGCGCCAACGAAAGATAAGCGTATCAGTTCTTTTATTTCAAAATTGATGCAAAAAGGATTAACCTCGGAAAAAGGTGATTTTATTTAGTTACATTTTGTTACAAATTGATTACTTGATTAATTCGGTTATCGACACTCATAAATAAATTCATTATATTTTGTGTTATTTTGATACAAGTATAAAGTTTGATGGGTGTTTAACTCGGGTCATGATTGTACGATAGCTTGGGCATATATAAGATACTTATTATATGATTACTTTAGCGTTTTTTGATCAGAAAATTCGTTGAACAGGGTTGTAATTATAAAGGACTATGTATGAAACTTAATGATATTGTTATTAATTATGTAAAAAAAATCATTAAAGAAGATCGAAAAAATATTTTTCATTTATTGTATTATTCTATCATTGATGCCATTCTAGTTTTATCTATACCTCTGGCATCAGCCATCATTATCAACAGTGTATTGGCACACGCCTCACTCTCTATAGTTATTTTAGGGTCAATAGTCCTTGTTTTATTTGTATTTATTACCATTTTACAATTGTTAAAAGAGTATATTGTTGAAAAGTTTCAACAGAAAGTTTTTCTTCAAGAAGGCATAGAGATTGCGACAAAAGCAATAAAGCTTAACCATGAAGATAATGATGATGAAATTAAACATAGAAAATTAATGAACTACTTTTTTGATATTACCTCGATTCAAAAGTTCTTTCCTATTCTTTTGCTTGATGGCTTGGGACTTGTGATCAAAATCGTGGTAAGTCTTCTTTTGTTACTTGCATTTGACCCGCTTCTATTTGCTGCAGGAACACTCTTTTTTTCTATTTATATCATTCTGTTGCTTGTTCTTGGACACAATGCAGCACAAGGTGCATTAAACCGTTCGGATGCAAAACACAATACCATCTATTTTTTACAGCATATCAATGAAGAAAAAGGTACTGAAGAAGAAACGTTATCAAAGTTTGATACCTATTTAAGTAGGTATGTACAGGCTAGGCGAAAGTTATTTAAGATTATTGTCAGACAATTGGGATTTACTTATTTTGCAGAAGGATTCATATTTAGTATGTTTTTGATCATAGGAGGTTATCTAGTTATTAATGGCAGTCTGCCTTTGGGGGAATTTGTTGCAGCTGAAATTATTGTTACCTCTATTACTTATGCATTAAAAGGATTTGCAAAACAGCTTGATTATATTTATGATATGATCGAAGGACTTTATAAAGTCAATAAGCTGTCAGTAGGGTTGGAGGATAAGAAAGATGGATAGATTTGAGTTTGATTCATTGAAACTTGTTAAGACAAAACCTTTTGTGAATCGTATTGGACGTTTTACTTTTTATCTTATACTTTTTTTCATAGCAGTTCTTTTTTTACCCTGGAGACAAACAGTTCAGGGTGAAGGTACATTGATCGCGTATGACCCTACTCAGAGGATACAATCTATTTCTGCGCCTATTGATGGTTTTATTGATACCTTTTATGTTTCAGAGAATGAACATGTACGCAAGGGGATGAAAATTTTTACTATGGTCGACCCCGATAAAGATTACAAAACACGTGTGTATAAAATGAAAGAGGATTTCGAACAGCAACATCAAAATACAGAAAATGAACTCGTTGTACTGAAACAAAAAGATATCAGTCTTATTAATCAGAAAAAAATACGTATGGAGCTCTATGATAAACGTTATATTCAGGCAGAAGAACAGTTGAAAAGTCTACAGCTGAAATATAAAGCAGAAAAGAAAAACTATGAAGTTGTATTCAATCAGTTTACCAGAATAAAACAACTGTATATTCAAAAAATAGAATCAAAAAAGAATTATGAAAAAGCTGAGAATCAATATATCAATGCAAAAACAAAATTCGATAAAATTGAAATTGACATAGAGGTGCAGAAGCGTCATTTATTAATCATTCAACAGGAAAAACAACACTTTTTAGAGGAAATTGATAATCAGATAAGAACACTTGAAAACAATATGTTAGGAGTGGAAACACGCTTAAATATCTTGAAAAGAGACTATGAAAAACATTTAACAAAGATAGCCAGATATGAAACATCATCCGTAGTTTCAAAAAAAGATGGTTTTGTCATGCGAATTTTGGAAAATGATAAGAATACTTATATCAAAAAAGGCCAACCTATCATACGTTTTTCTCCTGATGTCAACACAAGTGCACTTTTACTAAAGGTATCAGATTTCAATATGCCCTTAATGAAAGAAGGACTCACTGTAAGGATTAGATTTCATGGATGGCCTGTGTTGCACATTCCCGGATGGCCGATGATAAGATTTGGTACCTTTGGAGGCATTATTAAGAGAGTGGATCCGATATTACATGAGAAAGGTGCTTACTATGCCTATGTGGTTGAAGATCCAAATGAACCATGGCCCTCTCATGAAAAACTTCGAATAGGTACAGATGCAACTGCATGGGTTGCCTTGTCACGTGTACCGATCTGGTATGAACTTTGGCGCTTAATGAATGCATTCCCTGCGAAAATGGTCACAACGGGGAATAAATAATGACAAAAACATTTTTAAGATACTTGATAATTATTTTTATTTTTTCTCATGACGCTTTTTCTAAAGAAATTTTTACAGTGGATCATCTGAAACATTATCTAACAGAAGAAAACCCCTATATTTACACTGCAGTCGGAAAACAATATATTGATGCAGCGCGTATTCAATCGGCACAAGGAGGCTTTGATACGAAATTATCTCTAGAATATGATAAAAAAGAGTACCCGATAAGTACAGGTCAATTTTCTGATATTTCTTTTAGCAAGCCAACAGAAAACGGTACAGAATTTATTGTAGGGTATAGGAATGCAGAAGGGATTCAAGAGTATAACAATATTAAAACCGGTAGTGAAGGAGAGCTGCGTGTGGGAGTGAATGTACCTGTATTTTCACTATTGAATGGAATGAATGAACGAAAATATACTCTTGATGCCGCTAAAATAAATGCTACACAATCGACATATGAATCACAAAACAATTTGAGAAATTTATATGCTCATATTGTCACTTCATATTATCAACTTCTTTATTATAATGAAGTCCTAAATCTTGAGAAAAGACTCTTGCATAAAGCAACAAAAAGAAAAAAATTTATTGAGAAAAGAGTACGTTCTGGAGATCTTTCAGATGTTGCAATACTTGAATCAAAACAGCAGATTATTAATCGTGAACAGAGAGTTCTCAGAACAAAAAACAGTTATACCCAGGCATTACAGATATTTTTAAAATATCTAAACATGCCTCAAAAAGAATTTGATCTGAAATATGTTCTGCCATCATTAAAAATGTTAAAGAAGGAAAAAATAATTTTCCAAGATGTGATCAGTCAAGCATTAAAAAGTAGACCGGATCTTAAAGCATTGGAGTCACAAAGAAGTAAATTGGATCTAGATACAGCATATAATAGTGTATCAGCATACCCGAAGTTAAATCTTTTTGCATACGGAGTGCATGATATAAAATATGGAGAGGGTATAAAAGTTGGACTACAATTTGATATTCCACTAGAAAGACGCTCTTATAAGGGCAAGATGATCGAAATACAAAAAGGTATTACGCAGCTTGAAGAAGAAAAAGATCGATTACTGTTAGAGTTGAAAACGAATTTAAAAAATTTAATGTATTCATTAGATATTTTCAATCAAAATATAGATTTGGGTTATAAAGAGACTAAAATTGTTGAGTCACTTGAAGAAGTTGAAAATAAAAAATATGAAGTTGGTTCAAGTGATCTGTTTCAGATCAATCAACGTGAAATAGGGACCTTGGAAGTTAAGAGAAAGCAATTAGAATACTATTTGAATGCTTTGATGATACAACAAGCGATAAAAAAAGAGATGGGAGAGTTTATTATTCTTTAAACGTTTTTAAATTGAGTCAATCAACCTTTATTTCTTCGTAATATTAGCGCATCTTTACTCTTATATAATCTTAAGTTATTTATAATACAATATGCAAGAAATATATCAAAGGAAATACTATGGATATAAATAAATGGAGAGCCACATGTAGACCTATCAGAATTTTGGTAGGATTGGGACTTATCAGTTATGGTGTATACTCAGGAAATGCATGGTTCTATCTTGGTGTAATCCCACTTATCGCAGGGCTTACGAACTTTTGTCCAGCATGTATCGCCACTAAAAAGTGTGATACAGCAGCGAAATAAAACAGATGCGGAACATCCTCATCTGTTTTACTCTTTATTTTAACTCTATTACATCAGCACTCTTTTAGTAATTCAACCATTCTACGTATTTAATAAAGTATAATTTCACAATATAACGCTACAAAGGTACAGGCTATGGATAAAATCACCCAATATTTAAATGATCATCCTTATGATGAACTGCATCCTTCAGAGATAGCTAATATTCTTAAAGACCTCAATGAAAAAAGTTTTCATGAAGCATTACAAGAGATACCTAGAGAGCTTATTGCCGATGTTGCATTAGAACTTCCGGATAGATATTTCGAAGATATTGTTGAGTCTTTTACAACAAAAGAACTTGCAGATTCAGTTTCTGACCTGGAAAGTGATGACCAAACAGACTTTATGCAAGAGCTTGAAGAAGTGGATGAAGGCATCGCTAAAGCAGTATTTAGTCAGTTAGATAAAGATGACCAAGCTGATATCTTAAAACTTAAGCAGTATGATGATGATGAAGCGGGTGCCTACATGCAAGTCGAAGTATATACGGCTAATTTACATCATACTGTACACGATGTGATTAAAGAATTCGCGCAACTAAGAAGAAACGATGAACTTGAAAATGTAAATTATCTCTTTGTGACAGATGAAGCACATAATTTACGTTATGGTATAGGATTAGACCATCTTCTGGTTTTTAACTTTGATCAAACATTGGAAGAGAATATTAATCAAAACCCTGAAAAGTATAAGACTGTTATGGGATATGATCATGATGATATCCGTGATATTGTACAGAAGTTTCAAGAGTATGATCTCTCGTCTATGCCTATCATAGACGATAATGGTATACTTCTTGGGCGTATTACTTCAGATGACATCTATGACATTATCAACGAGCAGGCAACAGATCAGATGTACCATTTAGCAGGTGTGAATGATGAAGCAGAAGAAGATGAAGATATTTTTAAAGCGGGTAAATCACGTGCTGTATGGCTGGGTGTGAATCTGATCACAGCAATTATCGCCTCATTGGTGATAGGTCTTTTCACAGATACACTTCAAAGTATTGTCGCTTTGGCTATTTTGATGCCTATCGTGGCTTCTATGGGTGGTAATGCAGGGACACAAAGTCTTACGGTTGTCGTACGTCAACTCGCGCTTGGTGACATTGCACAGCATGATGCATTTCGTACGATAAAGAAAGAAGTCATACTCTCTCTTGCAAATGGTTTCCTTTTTGCTATAATCATGGGTATAATAGCTTCAATATGGTTTGATAAAGGGATGCTTGGCATCGTTATTGCACTCTCTATGGTCATCAATTTATTGAGTGCGGGTTTCTTTGGTGCTATGGTGCCATTGTTACTCAAAAAAATGGAAGTTGATCCAGCCATTGGAAGTACTGTGGTACTTACAACGGTAACGGATGTTGTAGGCTTCTTTTCGTTCTTGGGTCTAGCGACCCTAATATTATTATAAAGGTATTTTTTTATACATGGATTTGTTAATTCTTTATTTCACTTTAGCAGTGATGATATCCTTCATCTGTTCAATTTTAGAATCTGTTTTACTCTCTGTCAATATGGCATATGTTTCAGTGCTTGAAAAAGAGCGTCCTATCGCAGGAAGACTTTTAAGAGGACATAAAATTAATATAAATAAATCTTTATCTTCTATTTTAATTCTCAATACGATTGCCAATACTTTAGGTGCAGCTGCTGTGGGGGCACAGGCTGAAAGTATTTATGGAGTAGGTGCGGTATTTTATGTATCTATTGCCTTGACATTTGCTATTCTTTTTTTGTCTGAGATCATTCCTAAAACCATAGGTGCAGTGTACTGGAAATCTTTATCACCTGTGGCGGCATACGTGATTCATTTTTTCATTTGGATAACGTACCCTATTATCATTTTAACACTCTTTGTGACCAATCGTATAAGCAGAGGTGTTGATACAACCAGTTTGACGAAAGAAGAACTCATACAGAGTACCTTGCATAGTGAAGATGAGGGACTGCTTAAAGAGCAAGAATCTGATGTGATTGAAAACATCCTTCTTCTTGATAAGATAAAGATAAAGGATATATTAACGCCTAGAACGGTTGTTTTTGCTTTAGATGGAAGTAGAAGCATTCAAGATATTGTTGAGAGTGAACCAGCGATATTTAAATTTTCAAGAGTCCCTGTCTACGATGAGAGCATTGAAAATATCACAGGTATGGTCATGACTAAAAAAATCTTTAAACAAGGTCTAAAAGATGATACTGTAGCGTTAAGTACGATACAAAAAGACATTTTTAAGATCTCAGAAAACTTGCCTGTATCTAAAGCGCTTGATCTGTTCATTAAGAAAAAAGAGCATATGTTTCTTGTCCTTGACAGTTATGATCAGACTGAGGGTATCGTAACACTTGAAGACTGTGTAGAGACGATTCTTGGTGTAGAGATCGTTGATGAGAGTGACAGTGATGCAGATATGAGAGAAGTGGCAAAGCTTAAAATGCGTTTGAATCGTAGATTAGACAGTGAAAAATAAAACCACTAAAATAGGAATGCTATGTCATTAGCTACACTTGGATTATCTTCAGAGATATTAAAAGCACTGAATGAGAAAGGCTATGACTCTGCTACGCCTATCCAAAAGGCACTGATCCCGGCTATGTTCACAGGTCGAGATATTATGGCCGGTGCACAGACCGGTACAGGAAAGACAGCAGGATTTTCTCTACCTATACTCCAAGATCTAAGTAAAAGTTTTGTTGAAGGACAACATTATCCTAAAGCAGTTATTTTGGTACCAACGCGAGAATTGGCCAAACAGGTACATGCAAGTATTGAAGCCTATGGAAAGTACCTTCCTTTAAAAAGTATTGTGCTTTATGGTGGTGCCAACTTAACATCACAGGCAAACAGGCTTAAAGCAGGTGTAGACATTATAGTCGCTACAAGCGGACGTCTCCTGGAACATATAGGGAAAAATAATGTGAACCTGGAAAGTGTTGATTACTTAGTGTTAGATGAAGCAGATACGATCTTGGATATGGGCTTTGTACATGAAGTAAGTAAGATACTTCAGCACCTCCCGGATAAACGACAGAATGTACTGATCTCCGCAACACTTTCAGGATCTGTAAAAAGACTTGCAGAACAGATACTTCAAAAACCCAAACTCATAGAAGTGGACAGTATGGGAACTTCTGCAGATACAGTAGAGCAGATAGTCTATCCTGTTGAAAAAGAGAAGAAAACAGAGTTACTCTCCTACCTTATAGGTTCACGCAATTATAAGCAAGTGCTTGTCTTCACACGTAAAAAAGAAGTAGCCGATGATGTGAGCAAAGAACTCAATCTTTCAGGACTTAAAACAGCGGTCATTCATGGAGGTAAAAGTTCTGGAGAAAGATCTAGAGCATTGGAAGGCTTTAAAGAAGGAAAAGTACGTGTACTTGTTGCGACTGACATCGCAGCTCGAGGGCTGGATATACCAGCTTTAAGTGTAGTCATGAATTATGATATTCCTCATGTCACAGGAGACTACATACACCGTATAGGACGTACGGGCAGGGCAGGGGCAAAAGGATTGGCTATTACGCTTATCTCACCTCTGGAAATGGTAGCACTTAAAGAGGTGGAACGTCTTATGGGTAAGCGCATTCCTCAAGAAAAATTAGAAGGGTATGCACCTAAAGTGATACCGAAACAAAAAGGTGCACGTAAAAACCCCAATGAACATAAAAATACAGACGGAGCTTTTGGTAAAAAGAAAACCAAGACAGCTACTGCACCTAAAAGTAAAAAACGTAAAACAACGAAACGTGACGGGTTTAAAACATTTGATGCAGCTAAACCAAAGATGGATAAGAAGGATAAAAAACGTGGGAGAGGCAGGAAATAGTTTCCTAATTAAGCGGTATTTACCAGGAGGTAAACCACTTATGTGGCTTTAATATCTTTTAGAAGCGCCAATGTCAGTGTATTTTTACCATCGATGAGTTTTTTCCCGATAGTGAGCTTAACGCTGTGGAAAAGAAAAAGTTCGCCTGCGTAGTTGATACCCAAAATAAAAGTATAGTCACCAAAAATAAATTTTTTCAATCCTTTTGCTTCAGGTTTTTTGGGAGGATTCTTGATCTGAAAACAGACTTCATTAGGAAAGCTGCTAGTACGTTGATCGTCATCGTTCAAATATACCTCACCCAACTCAGATGTAACTTGAACAGAGAGTTTCTGATCGAGTTCATGTGTTCTTATTGTATAATCACCAAATGTAAAATGCATTCATGTCTCCTTGTATATTAGATAATATATTATATCTTTTATTGCAATGGTTTTATATGAAGCCTTGTATAATTAATGTGCATACTAACCATAAAACGTCATTCTAGGATCTGTTTTTAGTGGTTCTATGTAGTTTAGATTTCCTTCAAAGAAAACTTTCCGATCTCTTCCAAAAATGTAGTAGCATACGAACCTTTAGGCAGATAAAACTCAACGGTAAGCTTTTTAGTCTTACTGTCATACTGTGTTTCTACATCTTTAGGCCAGATCCATGCGAAACGTCTGTCCCCTTTGAGACTGTTTAAGTCCGTATCATCATAGGCTTCTTCGAGATGATAGGCATCACTTTTGGCTCTTAGTACATTGGCACCACATAGCAGTCCGGTAGGGGAGATCTTCTTTTGTTCGAAGGCTTGTGCACTTTGTTGCATCTCTTTCACATAATCACTTTTCCCATAAGGGTAAGGCATGATGATATCACCGATAAAGAGTTTGAAAAATTGAGGCTGTTTGGCCAGGACTTTAACCAGGTCTAGTGGATATTGGAGTTTTTTTGCAGCTGCTTCTATTTTATTGTCCCTAATGGTGGCAGAGAGCTTTACTCTTGAAGCCAGCCATTTGTTGTAAAGGTAGCTTTGGTACGCTGAAACAAGCAGTTTTTCTTTACTACCTTTCAGACGCTTCCCTGAATGGGCTATCTCTTTACCCTGTAGATAGGAACGGCTGTCTTCTCCAAATCGTTGGTAACCATAGTAGTTCGGTATTCCATCAACTTGCATTTTTTTCGCCGTGGTATTGAAAAACTTTGCTTCGTTCTCAGAAATATCATGCAAGATGATGGAGAAACGATTGCCTTTGAGGTGTCCTATCTTGATAGGAGATTTGTTGTAGGTACGTTCAAGTATCTCGATCTTTTCTGTCGTAAGGTTCTTGTTCAGCTCTTTTTCGTACTTTTTTGGAAGCGAAATGTACTGTATGGTAGTGGCATTTTTATCTTTAAGGCCTGCATAACCGATGTCACGTTCTTCCAGACCGGTTGCTTTAGCGAGAACCGTGATGAGTTTCCATGTGCTCATATCGGTTTTCTTTATTTTGAGTATGAGGTAATTTCCTGTACCGGTAAAAGAGTAAAGAGGTATTTCTTCAACAAAAAATCGTTCTACAGTTTGTTTAAAATCAAACGTGAGTGGGGTATGGTTATAGGCATAGGTTTTAATGTGATTCATGAAGAAATTATAGCGAAATAATGATGTAGTATTGGTATGCAAATAGAGAAGACATGAGGGGAAAATACTACACATGAACAAACCTTATCAAACCTCCTATAGGTATTTTTTGATTTCCCCTACACACTCTTTGCACATTAACATTTTATACTTCGAGATACAATGAATTTATAAAAGGATTATTATGAAAAATGTTAACGTTACACTTATAGCGCTCTTAATCATAGGATTTACTAGTTTCTCATATGCTGAAATGGGAAAATGTAATGGTATGCAAAATTCAAATATGAAAAACAAATCTGGGATGATGCAGGGTAACCAGGGTATGATGCAGAATCAAAAAGGCATGATGGGAAATAAAGGTATGCATTGTTGTTGTTGCTGCTGTTGTCAAGGTATGATGGGTGGTCAAGGCATGAAACAGGGTCAAGGTATGATGCAGAACCAAAAAATGGGAAAATGCAATGGTATGCAAAATTCAAATATGAAAAAGAAGTCTGGAATGATGCAAGACAATAAAGGTATGATGGGTGGTCAAGGTATGATGAACAATTAAGTTCAATCATTAAATAGAGTATATGATGAAAGATCATTCCCAACACGATAGATCAACAAAGTATAAAGAAAACAGCATGACGCTTGTTGGGGCTGTATCAATGGGTACAGGTGTGATGATCGGTGCTGGTATTTTGGCTCTTACGGGGCAAATTGCCGAACTTGCAGGTTCACTATTTCCTCTTGTTTTTCTTGTTGCTGCGATAGTCACTGCATTTAGTGCTTATTCATACGTAAAAATGTCCAATGCTTACCCGTCCGCTGGAGGTATTGCGATGTTCTTGGAAAAGGCCTATGGAAAAGGAATAATGACCGCTGTAGGTGCACTTTTGATGTACTTTTCCATGGTCATCAATGAAAGTCTTGTCGCACGTACTTTTGGTACCTACACCACTCAGTTATTCGATATTGATCCTAATAGCTGGATTGTACCGGCATTAGGTATAGGTGTATTGCTTTTTGCCTTTCTACTTAACATTTCTGGAAATCGAATGATCGGGCTTTTTTCTCTACTGATGGCACTCATAAAAATCGGCGGTATCATACTATTTTCATTCGGAGGTTTATGGGTTGCTGGTTTTTCATTTGAAAACACTTCTGTAACTATGACAGATACATCTGTCACGGGATTCATTGCAGCAATGGCCTTGGCTATTCTGGCGTATAAGGGCTTTACTACTATTACAAATAGCGGTTCAGAAATTGTAAACCCACATAAGAATGTTGGCCGTGCCATTATTATTTCAATTGTGATATGTGTAGTCATCTATTTTTTAGTCGCTATAGCAGTGGCTCTAAATCTGACTTTGCCGGAAATCATAAATGCAAAAGATTATGCACTCGCTCAGGCAGCACGACCTGCATTTGGTAATTATGGATTATGGTTTACTGTAGCAATTGCTATTATTGCCACTGTATCAGGTGTCATTGCGAGTGTGTATGCAGTCTCACGTATGCTTGCTATGCTGACTGAAATGAAGCTTGTTCCACATAGTCATTTTGGTATGCCTGGAGACATACAAAAGCATACATTGGTCTATACTGTTGTCATTGCTATATGTTTGACAATATTTTTTGACTTGAGCCGGATTGCATCACTGGGAGCTATTTTTTATATTATTATGGATATTGCTGTTCACTGGGGTGTTTTCAAGCATTTACGCAAAGAGATCCATGCTAACGCATTTATTTTGATATCGGCAATACTATTTGATGTGATAGTACTTGGTGCATTTCTTATCGTGAAAGCATCAACGGATATGATGATTATTTATGCTGCATTGATAGGGATCTTGTTTATATTTATTGGTGAGAGCATTTTTTTAAAAAAGTATAGAACTGAAGGAGTCTAAAGTAGCAAACAGGCTACAAAAAGAATGGATGACTTCTCTAAAGGGTTTTACTATAACTCTCACAAAAACATGAGGGGTGCTTGTAGTGTTCTGTAGTGTAGATGTGTGACAATTTCTCTATCAAATCATCAGGATCGGTATTATAGATAAGTTGTGCACCGGTATCTTTTTCAAACTGGTTTACAATTTTGGGGATTTCTTCAACGATACCCCCGCTTCCCTGCAGAATCCCGATCAGTTTACCTTCGTCATAAGCAATGGCAAACTCCCCAAGTGTCCCGGAGCTGCCTCCTGCGATGATAACCATGTCACTGGAGCGGATGTTGGTCACTTCTCTTCCCATGAGTCCGCTACCCGTATAGATGATGGCATCGTAGGCATCTGAGGGGGAATCGTATTTGTGTATGTGCTCATCCAGGCTGAGTGCCGGGGAGATACCAATAGATAGTCCGCCCAAACTGCGGGCACCCTTGGCGCATTCGTAAGGAAGTCCCGGGCAGGCCCCAGTGATCAGTATAAATCCCCTCTTTGCAATCGCCTGACCAAGAGAAAAGACCATTTTGGCCACTTTTGGATCCTGTTTATAGCTTGCAGAACCCATGAGACCTACTGTCAAACGCATATCGGGAGCTTTATTTATGTACACTTTCGGCTGTGCAAGAAACTTTTTCCTGCATCTATCTGAACAGAAATAATAAAGCTTTCCTTCATACTCAGCTGTTGCAGGGGCTTTACGCGGATCTAGCTCCATCATGCATACGGGGTCACGAACCATAAATCACCTCTTGAAATTTATTAATCTTTTGGTCGATTAAATATAAAACGGGCAACTGATTTAGTTTTTTTCTTGCTCTCTGGATTTCAATACTGATCGTATAATGTGCAGCTTGATCTATAGTAAAATAGTTACCAAAACTAAATTTGTACCAAACATTAAAAATAAGAAAATAAATAATTTTTTATATAACATTATCCATCCTTTTACTAAGTTTACTACCAAAGTGTGTATTTGGTGTGCAAACTACGTATATAAACTACACGTAGACTGCACATGCAATTATGTATAGTGAAAAATGATGCTGCAAGGAGTATTCTATGAAAAAGTTAATGACTGGTATTGTACTAAGTACTATGATGACATCAACAGTTGTGGTAGCAGAAGTACAGAATGTTGATATAAAACAGTTACGTGAAGATGTAGACGCCTTACAAGCAAAAGACAAACAAATGGAAGATCATTCAATGTCTGCTTTTCAATTGGCAGGGTACGCTTCACTTGACTATATAGATGAAGAGAATGAAGATGGATCCTTCTCTGAACTGAAGTTTGCACCATTATTACTTTATACATATGGCGATATTTTTTTGTTTGAAGCTGAAGTAGAATTTGAGATCAATGATGAAGGCGAAAGTGAAACTGAACTTGAATATGCTGCAGGTACATTCTTTATCAATGATTATATGGGATTACAAGTTGGTAAGTTCTTGTCACCTATAGGACAGTTTGTACAAACCCAACATCCTTCCTGGATCAATAAACTTCCAAGTGCACCAGTCGGCTTTGGTCATGACGGAGCAGCACCTTCTTCAAATATAGGTATAGCACTTCGGGGAGGTTTGCCAAAGATGGGAGGTATACGAAGTAACTATACTATTTTTGTGGCAAATGCACCGACCTTTGGTGTAGCAGATGATGGTGATGTGATCATCGATACAGAAGCTAAAACAGATGTGGGTGACGCAACTATGACCATTGGTGGACGTTATGCTATTAATCCATTGGGAAATATGGAAATTGGTGTTTCTTTGGCAACTGGAGAAGTTGAAGAGGAATTACCCTCAGAAGAAACTATTACACGTGATTATGATGTATTTGGAACAGATCTCATGTATAACATTGATGCACTGAATTTAAAAGCTGAGTATATACAACAAAAAATTGGTGAAAACGCCTTGAGCACATTAGAAGGTGGCACATGGAAAGCATGGTATGCCCAGGCAGCGTATCAATTTTCATCGGTGAAGCTTGAACCCGTAGTCCGTTACAGTGATTATGATAATCCTGAGACAAATCGCAACCAATGGGCAGTTGGATTGAACTATCTTTTTGCGAATAATCTTATCGCCAAAGTTGCCTATGAGTTCAATGAAGATGAAGATGATACAGCAATAGATTCACATGCAAATAACGATCGTTTCCTTGTACAGTTTGCAATTGGTTTTTAGGAGAAAAAGATGAAAAATATATTAAAAATAACAACAATCACTACGCTATTACTTGCGGCAATGGGAACAACTTCTGTAGCAAATGAAAATACTGGTAATACCGAAAATGGTGCACAACTTTGGGCTGATACTTGTATGCGTTGTCACAATTTACGACCCCCATCAAGTCTTAGTAAAAGTAATTGGTCAACTTCTATGCAGCATATGCGTGTTCGTGCTGGACTTACAGGACAAGAAACAAGAGACATTTTGGCTTTTATTTTAGCTTCTAAAAAGACAGAGGATACAAAGTAAAAACATAAGCGTTTACCCTATTTCTCTCAAAACAAAAACCTTATAAAATATATAACATTATAAGGTTTTCATATCAGTAAATAATGTCAGTTTTCACACATTTTCCTTAAGATTCACCAGATCCCTGGAATTAGTCGGTAAATTGTTTGTTTGGCATACTCTGGATAATCTACCAGTTCTGTGTGTAGTGTACGATCTTCGAGGTAAGTTCGAACAATTAATAACACCGTCAAAAATAATGAAATAATCAATGAGAATCTAGATCCAAGTGCAACGGGAACAGCGAACAGTAAAATGATTGTTACAGTATACATAGGATGACGGACAACTGCGTAGGGCCCGGTAGTAATCACCTTATGATCTCGCTCTTTATCAATTTTTACTACCTGCGATAGATACGTGTTCTCGTGCATGATCCAGCCCAGAAGTACCAAGCAAGGTATGTGTATTAGCATTGCAATAACTCTTACCCATAGAGGCAAGGGATCACTCCACTCATAACGTATAACATCAAAACCAGGAAGCAGATAAAGACCAATACCTGAAATAAAAAAAAGTAGCATCAAAGCTTTGTCCCAAGCCTTTTGTTCCTTGTGAAGTGGTACGAGTTTTAATCGCTCTGAGAGTAGAGCAGGATCATTGCGTAATAAATACATTGTCATTACAAGTCCATAGAGAGTCCAGAGTCCAATCAATACCCAAGCTTCCCACCACTGCCAGGTACCTGCTGGCCACATCAGTGCAATGGCAAACAAAGTCATACGTAGAACAAAACTCAACCAGATCTTGAGGGGATTGTGCTTATTCATCATTGTTTAATCCCACCGAGTCTCCCATTCTAAGAATTACACACACGATACCCATTTTCTCAACCTCCTTTTTAAACATTTTATCATCAGCTAGATTGTATTTTTTACTAAAAAAAGCGGGGCAGTTATAATGACAAGGAATGACTAATTTGGGTTTTATGATACGTATCGCCTGCAAAGCCTCTTGCTCATCCATGGTATTATGTATCATTTTTCCTCCGATAGGTAGCATCAATACATCAGGTTCATGCATCATCGACCACTCTTTTTCATGTAAGAGAGTATCCCCAAGATTCACGATCTTTTTCCCATCTAGCTCAATCTCAAAACCAATAGCTCCCCAACCGACTCTTTCTTCTGGACCGGGGTACAGGGTTTTAGAAAAAGGACCAAATTTCAATCTAAGTGAACCATGTGTAGTCTTTATTCCTGTTATAACCATGTCATCAAGCTCAATGGTTTCGTCAATGTTAAGAGTATGAATATTATGAATTTCTGTTGTAAAAGCAAGACCCTTATCACGTGGACCAAGCATCAGGTTTTTTCCATTTATATTTCTTACCATTGTTTTATTACAGATAATAGGTGCATTTGAGGCTTCTGCCACTCTATCTGCATGCCAATAATGGTCAGGGTCACCATGGGTGACAAAAATATGGGTGATACTTTTCCATTCAGATTTAGGTATTAAAGTTGTGAATCTGAAAAAATAAAAGAACAATCCACCTGGATCTATAGCTATTTTTTTATTGCCGGATTCTATGACAAAAGCATTATAGAGAAAGTGTGTGATTTTCATATTGTCTCCTTACTAAGTATGACTATTTTTAAAGGATCAAGTGTTCTTCTATTTCTATATTTTTACTATTTAGAGTATATCAAAAATGTTTGGTTTCAAAAACTTTATTTTTCATAATATCTCTTCCATAAATAGTTCATATGCTTGATTTATCGCTGTTTAAATAGAGAGGTTTTCATGGCACGCACTGTTACTGGAGAAAATATAAAGGCGAGAAGATAACCGATGATTTGGATCGGAAAAATGCGAATCTGCACTTTGCAATAACCTTCAAAGACTGCTTCTTGGAAATCTGTTTTGAGTATGGTATTTTCCCAAGGTAGTAGAAGTGGCGACAATATACCTACAAGACTCCCTGTATCTGCAGGATCACCCAGTCCGATGCGGCAATGTAAGTTTAGCTCTTTTATCCGACAACTGTACAAAAGATCCAAAACCAATCGAATGAGCCGTTTGATAAACTCTTTGTTTCTGAACATTGACATAAGATGTTCTTTCCCGCTTTTTTTCTTCTTTGGTAAAACTCTTTTTTCTACTTTCCTATCCTTACTGTTCATATCTATAGTGATAAAACCGAACAGCAAACAAAGCTTTGCCTGATAATCCAATGCTTCGTCTTTTTCTAGATAGAAACTCAGATCAACGGGAATAGTAAGCACAACCAGGCAAAAGAGTAGGAATCCAATAAAAATGGCTATAATTTCCATAATGTTTCCGATCCATGATTTTTATGTTATTTATCTTTCTCCCGTAATGCTTTACCGATAGTTTCACCTATATGTTCGAACGCTGAAGCCATACCGCTTTTGATAGACTCAACCCTTACGTCACCGTCTTTGTTGATGATTACAAGGGCAACCGGCTTAATGCCGCCACCACCACCGGTGCCGGCTCCAACTCCCTCATCGTCACCTTTTTTGCACTTTCCAGTACATCCTCCGGCACCAAAACCAAATCCGATACTGATCAGTGGAATCAGTGTATTGCCTTCTATGGTGATCGGCTCCCCTACAACTGTTTTAGTATCCAGTACTCTTTCCAATTCCTCCAACGAGGTTTTTAATACATCTTTCACATGTTCCATCATGGTATCCTTTGTGTTGTATCACGTACTTTGTCTGATATGATTCCAGACTCCTTTGTTGTTTCATGGACCTTTATAAAGTATAGTGAACATCGCTTAACAAATAATAAACAAACAATTACTTCCTGAAAGAAGTTTGGCACCTGTATCTCAGATTCTTACGAGGTTTACTTCGGCTATTTTCATAAACTCTTCCTCACTCTTTTTTGATCCATTATTTCTTCTTTATACAATCAAAATCAAATGCACAAATCCTGCTAATGCTGTTAACCCAATAAGTGATTTTGAAAAAGTACCTCTAAATTCGTTTTTGGGATGTAATCTAAATAAATAGTGAATCCCCAGATGGAGTATGAAAAAAATATCCATACAAATCTGAAACCCATAACGCATGCTCTCTGACGAGTGCGTTATAAACCAGAAGATCAATATCAGTAGGGGTATGTGAAGCATGACAAAAACCCGATACCCGAGACTTTCTTCAAGTCGGCAGATAAAAGGAAACATCCTCCATTCATGACATGAAATGGCGTCAAGTTCATGAGTTAACAGAAGTACTATACCGATATAAAAAATACTATCAGTGACCATTTGTTTCCTCCTTATACCCTTTGTTTTGATAACTATTTATTAAATGGAAAAGTGTTCTTATAATGTGATATTTCAATATTAAGAGTATATCAAAAATAGCTCATCTCCAAAACCTCATAAAATTATATATTTTATAAGGTTAAGTAGCATTAGAAAAAATGTTTATTTATGTTACTGTTTTTGTATAGATTTGAAATAAGCTATATAATGCAGTATACTATGCAGCAAATTGAGAAATAAAAGGATAGTTGATGAATGAAGATGTAAATAAATATGTGGATATGGCCATTCAATATGGTGCAGAATATGGTGTGAGGATCATAGGTACAATCGCCATTTTTATTATCGGGAAATGGGTGGCAAAAAAACTTTCTGCTTTCATCAAAAAAGTGATGGAACGTGGTGAGATCGATCCCACATTAAGTGCATTTATAGCAAATATAGTGGATATACTTCTACTGGTAGTGGTTATTTTGGCAGCTATCAAGAACCTAGGTATAGATACCACATCATTTATAGCTATATTAGGTGCTGCAGGTTTGGCTGTTGGTTTGGCACTGCAGGGTACTTTTGGAAATATAGGTTCGGGTGTGATACTTATACTTTTCCGTCCTTTTGAAGTGGGGAATTTTGTGACTGCGGGAGGGGAGAGTGGTACCGTAGAAGCTATCACTCTTTTTAATACTACGCTCTTGACACCAGACAATAAAGTGATCTTGATTCCTAACAGTACCATTGCTTCGGGCAATATCACTAATTTTTCAAAAAAAGAGACACGTCGTGTGGATTTTACCTTTGGTATCGGTTACGATGACGATTTAAAAAAGGCAAAAGCAACGCTTCAGGAGATCATCGATGCTGATGCTCGTATATTGAAAGATCCTGCAGCTTTTATTGGTGTGGGAGAATTAGGCGACAGTTCTGTCAACTTTACAGTACGTGTTTGGGTGAAAGCTTCAGATTTTTGGGGTGTCCATTTTGATACAACTGAAAAAGTGAAATTAACCTTTGATGAAAAAGGTATCTCCATCCCTTATCCGCAAATGGATATTCATTTAGATCCGGCAAAAGCTTAAACTACATAGATTATAGAGAAAAAAATACGCATCAAAAACCTTATAAAATAGATAACTTTATAAGGTTTTACTACTCTGTTTCATCGTCATATACTGTACAACTATAGTTATTATAATTTTAGCTTTCTAAGTCGTAGAGAGTTGGATATGACTGAAACGGATGAAAAACTCATTGCAACAGCGGCTATCATTGGAGACAAGAGTATACCAAAGAATGGGTAGAGAACCCCCGCCGCGATAGGTACACCCATCGAATTATAAACAAAGGCAAAAAATAGATTTTGTCGAATGTTCCTCATCGTTCCTTTACTGAGTTTAATGGCTCTAACTATACCTGTCAAATCTCCTTTAACCAAAGTCACGCCAGCACTTTCCATGGCTACATCTGTTCCTGTACCCATCGCAATACCTACATGTGCCTTGGCTAAAGCCGGTGCATCATTGATCCCATCACCTGCCATGGCTACTACTTTACCTTCTGCTTGGAGTTGGGATACTATGGTAGACTTTTCTTCTGGAGAAACATCTGCTTGAACTCTGTCAATATTTAGTTTATTTGCCACCGCTTGTGCAGTGGTTTGGTTGTCACCCGTAAGCATGACTACTTCGATACCCTGTGTATGCAGCTGTGTTATGGCTTCAGGTGTTGTCGTTTTAATAGGATCCATGACCCCCACAACTCCTGCTGCTTTTCCATCCAAAGCTATGAGCATTACTGTTTGTCCTTCTTTCCGGTACTTTTCAGATAGTGCCGGTAAATGACCCGTTTTTATACCTAAACCTTCTAGAAGTTTAGAGTTTCCTATAGCCACTTTTATCCCATCTACAACACCCGTTACGCCTTGTCCTGTAACAGAGTTAAAATCTTCTGTTTTCGTTAAATGAAGCCCACGTTCTTTTACCCCTTCTACAATAGCTTCTGCCAATGGATGCTCACTGGACTGTTCAATGGTGGCTACCACAGAAAGAAGGACATTTTTATCTATGCCTTCTTCCACTTCGACAGTCACCAGTTTAGGCTTTCCTTCGGTGAGTGTACCTGTTTTATCTACCACAAGCGTATCCACCTTTTCTAAAATTTCCAATGCCTCTGCATTTTTAATAAGTACTCCTACCGAAGCACCTTTCCCTGTACCCACCATGATGGAAACTGGTGTTGCAAGCCCCAAAGCACAAGGACAAGCGATGATAAGTACAGATACGGCACTTACTATGGCATACGCCAAGCGAGGCTCCGGCCCCCATATATACCATCCTGAAAATGCCAATACTGCGATAAAAACCACAATAGGTACAAAATAACCTGAAACCACATCTGCTAATTTTTGAATAGGTGCACGTGAACGCTGTGCATGGGCTACCATATCTACAATTTGAGAGAGTAGGGTATCTGCACCGACTTTCTCAGCTTTGATAAGCAGTGATCCCGTTGCATTGACCGTGGCACCAATCACTTTGTCGCCTTCTTTTTTTTCAACAGCGATAGATTCGCCTGTGACCATCGACTCATCTATGTTGCTTTCACCTTCTGTTACTATACCATCAACAGGTATTTTATCCCCTGGACGGATACGCAGCACATCTCCGACCTGTACATTTTCCAAAGGGATATCCTCTTCACTTCCATCTTCTCTAACGATACGAGCTGTATTGGGAGCTAAACCTAAAAGCATTTGTATGGCTGTATTGGTTTGCGAACGTGCACGCAGTTCAAGGACCTGTCCCAGTAATACTAAGGCTACGATGACTGCTGCAGCTTCAAAATAGACATGTACTAACCCATTTTCCATTTTCATTTCTGGCGGAAATATTTGAGGGAATAATAATGCTACCATACTGTAAATCCATGCCGTACCTACACCAAGTGAGATCAGAGTGAACATATTGAGATTCATGGTGCGCAGAGAGTTTACACCACGCACAAAAAATGGCCAACCTCCCCAAAGTACCACAGGTGTAGCAAAGGCAAACAGTATCCACTGAACAAGGGACATAGAGAGCCATGAAGGCAAGAGTGAAGGGAATAGGTCTGTGGTCATTGCCAAGACAAACACAGGTAGAGCCAGTACGGTACTGATTTTAAAACGGAGGGTCATATCATGTAGTTCTTGATTCTCGGCAGTATCTTGTACTGCCATAGGCTCAAGTGCCATTCCACATTTAGGACACGTGCCAGGTCCTTTTTGTTGGATCTCTGGATGCATGGGACAGGTATAGAGAGCATCAGTGCTTTCATCCATTTTTGCTTTCTGATTTTCACTGCTCCACTCTTTTACTTCAATGTATTTCTGAGGATCTTCATTAAATTTATCCTGACAATGTTGAGAACAAAAATAATAGTTTTTTGAAGCATGTTCTGTATGAAATTCAGAATCTGTTGAAGTATCCATTCCACACACCACATCTTTGACTATTTTGTTCACGATCTCTCCTTTATGTTTCTCATGATTCATAATAATATGAAAGTGTGCAAATAGTGTGCAAAAGAGATGCATGTACACAACCTGTTTTTACATCTTTTGCTGTTTTGATTCTAAGAGAAAGTCCAAAATGTGTCATGTAAGATTGAAGATGCACATGAAGTACACACCTTTGTACTATACTCAAAGTAAAAAGACTTCAGAAAGGATAAAAAATGGATTATATAGGACATGTTTGGGGTATGGGATTTGGTATGTGGATCATACCCTTATTGTTCGTACTTCTTGTCTTTTATTTTTTGAAAGAGAATAACAAAAGTGAAGATAAACGCACCTCTGCACAGGATATACTGGATAAACGTTATGCAAAAGGTGAAATAGATACACAAGAGTATGAAGAGAAATCCAATGCACTAAAGAAAAAATGAGACAAGGGGATATCATGCGAAGACGAACATTTGTAAAAGGGGTGGCTGTCACTTCACTACTGACGCTTACGGCAACAGATGCAGAGGCCAGAACAAGGTCAAAACGGATCAACAACCGTAATATCCTTAGGGGAAATGAATTTTTCCTGGACATCGACTATACACCGGTGAATATCACAGGGAAAAATGCTGTAGCCACTGCCATCAATGGACAGATACCAGCTCCTACCCTGGTGTGGAAAGAAGGGGAAACTGTCACCTTGCATGTGACCAATCATTTGAAAAAAACCTCTTCTATTCACTGGCATGGCATCATTTTACCTGCCGGGATGGATGGTGTTCCCGGTCTGAGTTTTGACGGTATTGCTCCGGGAGAGACTTTTACCTATACCTTCAAAGTACGGCAGCACGGAACCTACTGGTATCACAGTCACTCAGGATTTCAGGAGCAAACAGGGATGTATGGTGCCATTATCATCCAGCCAAAGAGAAAAGAACCGTTTGCCTATGACAAAGACTATGTTGTACTGCTCTCTGACTGGAGTGATGAGAAACCCGAAACGATCTACAAAAAACTCAAAAAGATGAGCCACTACTATAATTTTTCTCGAAGGACGGTAGGTACTTTTCTGGATGAAGTAAAAGAGAAAGGCTTGGCAAATGCGTTTTCTGATAGAAAAATGTGGAACCAGATGCGTATGAATGACCGGGACCTCTCTGATGTCACAGGATACACCTATACTTTCTTGATGAATGGAAAAAATCCTGCGACCCAATTTAAAGCACTTTTTAACAGAGGGGAAAAGATCCGTCTGCGTTTTGTCAATGCCTCGGCAATGACATTCTTTGATGTACGTATACCCGGACTCAAAATGACCGTGGTAGCTGCAGATGGAAATCATGTCAAACCTCTAAGCATCGAGGAGTTTCGTATCGGGGTAGCAGAAACTTATGATGTCATAGTAGAGCCTGCTGATCATAAAGCCTATGCCATATTTGCACAGAGTATCGACCGTTCAGGGTATGCCATGGGATCATTCACACCGAAAACTTCTATGTTGGCAAAGGCACCTGCCATGGATCCCAAACCTGTACTTACCCATACTGATATGGGAATGGATATGGGCCAAATGGATCACGGCGGGGGTATGAAATGCGGTTCAGGTATGATGATGTCTTCTAAAAAAGACTTGGAAAAAGACAAATATGCAAAGATGGAATCACAGAGATATCCCATAACGCAACTGCCTATGAAACGCGGATTACAAACTACCATGAAGGCAGTAGCACCTAAATACAGACTGGATGATCCAGGAGTAGGACTGAGAAATAATGGTCGAAAAGTCCTGACCTATGCAGATCTGAAGAACAGATACTCAACGCGTAAAGCCAAAAAACCGGACAGAGAGATCATTTTACACCTCACGGGCAATATGGAACGCTATATGTGGTCTATCAATGGTATCAAATATGCCGACTCCAAACCTTTGGTGTTTTACTACGGTGAACGTATACGTATTACATTTATCAACGATACCATGATGAACCACCCCATGCATCTGCATGGCATGTGGAGTGACCTGGAAACAGGTGACGATAACCATTTGGTTAGAAAACATACAGTCATTGTACAGCCAGGTGCCAAGATAAGTTACAGGGTCACCGTTGATGCCAGAGGTGCATGGGCATATCATTGTCATATGCTTTATCATATGGCCGGTATGTTCAGAAAAGTGGTGGTAGCATAAAGGAATGGATATGAAAAAAATAGTATCAGGTTTGATGGTTATGTTTGCATTGGGACAAACTGCTCAGGCAAGTATGGAGGATGATCCATTGGTCACCATGTTCCTTATGGATCGATTTGAAGTACTGGACAATGATGAAAATACAAGAGTGTGGGAAGGCAGCTTTTGGATAGGCTACGATATCAATAAACTTTACCTCTACAGTGAAGGGGAAGCGACTTCTGACGGCTTGGAGTCAAGCCAAAATGAACTGGTGTACTCCAGGGCTATGGCACCGTTTTGGGATGTACAGATGGGGTTGGCCTATGACAAAAGTGATGATGCATCCAAAACATGGGTAGAGATCGCAATTTCAGGTTTGGCGCCTTACTATTTTGAGACAAGAGCGGCTCTGCTTGTCAATGGAGAGGGGAATGTCGGATTACGTTTAGATGCGGAGTATGAAGCACTGCTGACACAGAAACTGATACTCACACCATCACTCGAAGCAGATCTCTACACAAAAGACGATCCGGATATGCACATTGGTTCCGGAATTTCCAACCTAGAAGCAGGATTACGTTTACGCTATGAATTTATACGTGAACTTGCACCCCTATATCGGTATTACATGGGAAAAAACATTTGGAAATACACGTGAATATCATCCTATAGATGAAACCAGTGTAATGGTAGGTGTGAGGTTTTGGTTTTGATCTGGACTGGTATATGAGGATGATCTGAGTACTCAGTGTATAGTTATTTCAAAGAGCTTGAGATGAGAGTTGAAAAGCACATAAAATGCGCTAAATAAAGGATTATGTCAGCCACATTTTCCTGGAGCACATTTCATACCGTTAAATTGGCCTGTAAGTGTGCCATCGGTACTTCCCTCATGCATTTTATCCATTCTCTCTTTCATCATTTCCGGATGTGCTATAAAGTTATAGCCTTTAAACAGTGTGATCCCTCCATAGAGAATAACAAGCATTGCGGCAAGCTTCATCATGGTACCACGAAGGGAGCCTTTTTGCAGGATCTTTGTGAGAAAGCCTAAAAAGAAAAGTGCAGGGATGGTAGCCAGTCCGAAGGTCGCCATCACCAAAGCACCCGCAAGAGGATCAGCTGTACTTGCCGCAAAAATGGAAAAAGAGTAGACAAGCCCACAAGGGATAATACCATTGAGCAAACCTAACAGATAAAAACTGAGATACGATTTGTCTGACATCAGTGCTCTAAAGCTCTTTTGATACCATGGGTATTTGGAAACCGACCATTCTGCTGAGTTTAGAAATTTAAAATTTCCCAAAAGTGAAAGTCCAGCCAATACCATGAGTATACCCGTAAAGACAAAGAGCACTCCCTTAGTAGTAGGTGTAAATGCAACGACTTGCCCTACAAAACCAAATAGGGCACCTAACATAGCATAAGTCGTGACACGACCGAAGTTATAGGCCAAATGTGCGGATGTTTGTTGAAGATAACTTGTTTGTTGATCTATTTTTGTAGAAGAGTATGCAACAACAATCCCGCCACACATACCAATACAATGTCCAACACTGCCTAAAAAAGCGGTTGTTAAGATGATAATTAAATCGATATTGCCCATTTAGACAGCCTCTTTTGCAAATAAATATAAAACTATAGTATTATTTTGTTAAAATAGTGTTAATAAATCAGAAGGGCAGGATTTTGTTTAAAAATTTAAAACGTCAACTCATGAAAATGTTCAGAGAATTACTTGTATACCATCATAGTTCTTTAGAATATAGAGCAAAGATCTTAACCCTTATGGTCTCAGCGAATGGTGAGATCTGTGAATGTGAAAAACAAAAATTGAAAGAGATAGCACATAGCATTTATAGTGATGACCAGGAAAGAGCAGAGCTTCTCATCGATACGGTTAATGAATACCATACAAAAATTTTAACTAACAACGGATTGGATTTTGAGCATCTTATTCTGTTGGTTGAAAGAGAGACCAGAGAAGTACCTCGTTTTACATCAAAGATAGATATGGGACTTCTTATGCAACTGCATGAATGTATGGAGAGTTCAGAAGATACCCTGTTCCAACAGCGTATTATAGAATTTTTACAAGGTCTTAAGGACGAATATGGAGTGGTATAGATTTATGATTTTTGGAAAAGTGCAGGGGGTATTCTATCGTAAGTTTGTTTCTCAGGCGATGATGAAGAAGCAATATAAAGGATACATACAAAATCTTGATGATGGTACAGTAGAAGTGGTAGCTGAAGTGTTTGATGAGGATTTTGATACATTCATGAGTATATTAAAAGATGGATCACCATCGAGCTTGGTAGAGGATATCCGATATGAGATCATCAATGATGCAGAATTTAGAACCGATGGGTTTGAAATAAGATATTAGGAGAATCAAATGAGCAGCGGTTGGGGATGTCAATTTATGGGGACAAAAGGTGAGGATAAAGAGTGGTGTCTAAAACTTCATCATCATTGTGAGCCAGGGTGCAAAGGATGCATCATCGCTGGACAAGTAGAGTTTTCCACACCCAATGTGAGTGAAGACCAGGAAAAGAAAGTCAAAAAGCGCAGTGACAACCCTCTAAGCGGTAAGTAACTACGCCATCTCTTTGCCAAATTTCGCTTTAAGTTTTGCTAATTTTGGTGGTATGACTGCCATACAGTAACCCTGCATTTGGTTTTGACGATAATAGTCCTGATGATACTCTTCTGCTTTATAGTAGTTGTCTAAAGGTTCTATGACTGTGATGATAGGATCACTATAGTCCGCCTGGGCAGCTTCCATCGCAGACTCGGCAGCCTCTTTTATCTCATCATCGGTATAAAGAATGGTTGAGCGATATTGCGTTCCTACATCTGCACCTTGTCGGTTGAGTGTTGTAGGGTTGTGGACCAGGAAGAAAATTTCCAGTAAGGTATCTACCGTAATGATACTGTCATCATACGTGATCTTAATGACTTCTGCATACCCTGTGTCACCTGTACAGATATCTCTGTAGGTTGGATTGGGCGTATGTCCATTAGCGTACCCGCTCTCTACATCACTGACACCTTTAAGTAATTCAAATACTGCTTCAGTACACCAGAAACATCCACCGCCGAGTATGAGTTCACGTTTCATTTCTATCTCCTTTTATTTCACCGATACGGTGATTCGTATCGAGTCATGTGCTTGTTTAATTTATATTTATTTTATTTGCTATAATACCTAAGAAACTAAAAACTAATCTAAATAGGGAGTATTTCTTATGAATGTTAATGTTGTATGCCCGCATTGTCTGAAAGTGAACCGTATACCTAAGAAAGAATCTTATGCTAAAGCGAACTGCGGTGAGTGTAAGAAGTCTCTGCTTGAGAGTCAGCCTATTTCTGTCGATTCAGACAAACTGGGTACTTTTATAGCCAATTCCGATATTCCTGTGGTCGTAGACTTTTGGGCACCATGGTGTGGCCCTTGTCTGCAGATGGCTCCTGCTTTTGAAGAAGCTGCTTTGGCGATGCCACTTCAGGCACAGTTTGTAAAGGTCAATACCGATGAACAGCAAGCTTTGGGTGCTCAGTATGGCATACAGAGCATACCAACGCTCATCGTGTTTAAAAATGGTAAAGAAGTTGATAGAGTGAGTGGTGCTTTAGATGCCAGTAGACTACAAAACTGGGTCAGGCAGTCTCTGTAGATGAGTAAAATATTATTACTTGAAGATGATGCCAATCTGAATGAAACGGTTACAGAATTTCTGCAGGAAAAGGGGCATGATGTGGTGAGTGTCTATGATGGATATGAGGCACAAGAAAAATTGTATGAGAGTAAGTATGACCTGCTTCTTTTTGATGTCAACACGCCGGGTATGAATGGTTTTGATCTTTTAAAAGAAGCGAGAGAAGCTGATGTGGTTGCACCGGCTATTTTTATTACTTCTTTAGACTCGGTGGATGACTTGGAAAAAGGCTTTGAGAGTGGATGTGATGACTACATACGTAAACCTTTTGCGCTCAAAGAACTGCAGATACGTGTGGAGACACTCCTTAAACGTGCTTTTTATCATGAATCCAAAGAGTTGATAAAGATTTCAAAAGATATTGCCTATGACATCAAAAATAATGAATTGATCATCGATGGTAAAACGGTATCCTTGGGACACAAAGAGTCAATGCTGCTTAAACTCTTTATGAAAAATGAGGATGAGGTCATTGTCCATGAACGTATATATAAACATTTATGGGATTTTGATGAAGAGCCCAGTGATACGGCACTCCGCACTTACATTAAAAATCTTCGTAAAATCATAGGTAAGGAAAGAATTGTTAGTATTAAAAAACAAGGCTACAAATTCACTGCTGAGAAGTGAGAAGAAATCTCTTTTTAGATTTTTAACGCTCTATGCAGCTATGGTCATATTTCTGATCACCCTGCTTTCACTGTTTTATTATCAAAGTCAGGAAGAACTGATGCTTTCTGACAAGCGAGCGATGCTGACCAAATATGCTTATATTCAAACAAAAAGACTTAAAGTACTGCACCATTTTTTTCCTGAAAGAACTGAATACCCTCGTGATCCCCGTTTCAAATCAGCTATTTATGATTTAGAACATATGAAAATATTTTCATTACTGGAAGATGAAAATGTACGTTTTGATGCGGAAGAGATATATATTACGCATGACCATATACATTTAGTGAAGATGCTGGATGAATTTTATCTGGGGACGAAGTATCTTGTCATAGAAGTAAAAGACAGTGGTGCATGGAGAGGGGAGATATGGAAAAATATCATAGGCTATGGTATTGTTATCTTTATCTTTTTTATACTGTTCGGACTCTATCTTGCTAAATTGTTTTTAAAGCCGATGCGGGATTCCATTGTACTGTTGGACAGGTTTATTAAAGATACTACGCATGAGCTTAATACACCGCTCTCTGCTATACTGGCAAATATAGAGATGATGGATACCGATGTCATGGTAGAGAAAAATAAGACCAAACTGGCACGAATCAACATTGCAGCTAAAACAGTTTCTGTACTTTACAAAGATTTAACGTATCTTATGCTGGAAGAAGAGAAAGAGAACCATAATGAAGAGATAGATATCAAAGAGCTCATATATAACAGGTTAGAGTATTTTTCTGTTCTGGCACAGTCAAAACATATAGAATATGATCTAGACTTGGAAGAGGCAAGTATTACTATGGATAGACGTAAATTTACAAGGGTGATAGATAACCTCATATCAAATGCGATTAAATATAATAAACGTAAAGGTACAATAGGAATACGATCAAGAGAAGGCATGTTGGTTATCTGGGATACAGGTATAGGTATAAATGAAGAAAAAATACCTTTTATTTTTGATCGCTATATGAGATTCAATAAGAGTGAAGGTGGTTTTGGTGTCGGTTTGAGCATCGTTAAAAAAATACTGGATGAATATAATATCTCTATAGTGGTAGATTCAAAAGAAGGAGAGGGTACAGAAATGGTGTTGAGATGGTAAAGCCTATCATGCTATGTTTAGCCTTGGTATCAGGTGTGTTCGCACAGGATGCGTATGAACGTCATTGTGTGGAGTGTCATAAAGAGTTACCCACATCATTACAGCGTATGTTTATGCGTTACCTGCTTGTCTATAGTGGTGAAGAAAATGTGAAAGCAGGGCTGAAACATTATTTGAAATATCCCTTAAAAGAGATCTCTGTTATGTCTGATCTATTTATAGACACTTATGGTATTAAAGAAAAAACGAAGTTGTCTGATAGTGACATTGATGAAGCTTTGGATATATATTGGAATAAGTTTAAGGTTTTTAATAAGTTGAAGTAGTTACAATAACTTTGGATAAGGTTATATTATAAAATAAAGGAAGAATGAACATGAAAAGAATAGTCACTGTACTTAGTCTTGTTGCATTTGCAATGGTCAGTACACCAACAGTCGCATCTGCGAGTGTAAAAAAAGGTCAAAAAGTATATAAAAAGAAGATTAGAAAATATTGTGGATTCTCAGGCGTGAGATTTGCAAGACATCATACCCAGGATGAGTGGGAAGAATTATATGATGATGGCGAATTTGAAGCAGAAACAAAGAGACTTTGCCCGAAATTACCTCTAAAGAAAATTAAAAAATCATGGTGGAAACACTTGTATGAATTCACTTATGAATATGGTGAAGGTGGATCACACGTTCCAAAGTGTTAAACTAAATGTAACTTCTCGAAGCAGTTGTCAACCTTCTGCTTCTTCTTTCAAATACTTCACAATATTTTCACAATTCCATGCTATTATGCTTTTACCTAAAAATTAAAAGGATTATATATGAAGACTATGACAAAATTGGCAGTTGCTGCTTTACTTGGTATGACATTACTCTCATCAACTGCATCTGCAGATGTGAAAAAAGGTCAAAAGATTTATCTTAAAAAGATGAAAGCGCCTTGTGGATTTAATGGTGTTAAGTTTGCACAAAAACATACGCAAGATGAGTGGGAAATGATCCATGAAGCTGGTAAGTTTGAAAATGAAGTAAAGAAAATATGTCCAAAGTTAAAAAAATTCAAAGCAAAATATGTTGATGATGTATATGACTTTGCTTATGAATATGCAAGCGATTCTGGTAACGTACCTGCGTGTTAAGGAATTGTAAACTATAATTTCGAGGTGAAAGGCCTACTTACCGTAGACCTTTTTAATGTTAATCAATAAAATAAAAGGAATTAAAATGAAAAAAATTGCAATCGCAATGTTACTCGCTGGATCTACACTACTTATGGCTGATGGTGCTGCTGCTTACGCTAAATGTGTTGGTTGTCACGGTGCAAACGGTGAAAAAAAAGCTCTAGGTAAATCTGCTGTGATCACAGGTCAAGATGCTGCTAAAACAATTGAGCAACTTAACGGTTATAAAGCTGGTACACTTAACCAACACGGTATGGGTGGTCTTATGAAAGGTCAAGTAGCTTCTATGGATGATGCTACTATCAAAGCTGTTGCAGAGCACATTGCAGCAATGAAATAAGTTTTTTTAAACTTTTACATTCAAAAGCCTTTTGGCTTTTGAATAGATCTCCTCTTTTCTCCTCTTAAAATCTATTTTATTTTCTTACTTTAATAGCGATCAAATAAGCATTTGAGTATATACTACTAACTGCCAGTACATTTTCCTGTTTCACATTTCATCGGAAGTAACTCTTTTTTTGGTACCTTTACGGTATTGTCTGATGAACATTTTGTACTTAACCTACCGGTCTCTTTGACACGTACACAATCGTATATCTCTTTTGTTGTTAACGCTTTCAGTACACAGTTCCGCCTATTGTCTTCTTTTTCAAGCTGGTTTAAAATGTTCATCTTCTTTTTTACCAGTAATGCGGAACCATCAACCATACTTGCACCACATTTTCCTGGACCACATTTCATACCATCTTCAGTGATGGATCCTTTTTGCTCTTTATCTGTACATCCTGCTAGAAGAGATAGAGTGAAAAGCAGTGTGATCGTTAGCCTTGATTTCATTTGGAACCTTTAGTTTGTTTTAATTGATATTTCTCATACATTTCGTAAAAAATAGGGATGAGAAACAGGCTTAATATAGCGGAACTTACAAGCCCACCTATCATAGGTGCTGCAATACGTTGCATAACTTCACTTCCTATACCAGAAGTGTACATGATAGGTAGAAGTCCTGCCAATATGGCAAATACAGTCATGAGTTTTGGTCTCACTCTTTGCACAGCACCTTCATAAATGGCATCGGAGAGGTGTTGCCTGTTAAATTTTCCACCCATTTTTTTATGCATCTCTTCAACACTTTCTTGTAGATAGACAATCATGACTATAGCTGTCTCTGCAGCAATTCCTAGAAGGGCTAAAAAACCGACTATCACTGCAATACTCATATTAAACTGCAACATATATAAATAAATTATACCGCCTAGTAGGGCAAAAGGAAGTGTGAAAAATACAATAAGTGTAGGTACCATTTTCCCCAGTGCAAAATAAATAAGGATCAATATCACTAAGAGCACAACAGGAACTATCCATTTTATTTTTTTCATTGCTGAGGTAAGGTATTCTGACTGTCCTTCCCATTCTAGGTAATATCCCGGAGGGAGTTTTATATTTTTTAAACTCTTAACGGCCTCTTCTTTGTATTTAACTGCACTCACTCCTTGTTGTGGCGTAATATATATGAATGTTACCGGTGTTGCCATTTCACTTTTTATTACAGAAGCACTCTCTTTGTATTCCACTTTTGCAAAGGTGGAAAGTGGTACAAATCCAAGCGGTGTTTTGACTTGTATATTACGTATATCATCAAGGTTACGACGCTCTTCTTCTTCAAAGCGCAGTGCGATAGGGTAACGTTCCAAACCTTTATACATTGTGGTGATCTTTTTACCACCGATCGCAGCTGAAGTATATTCATGGATCAACGATTTAGAAATGTTATAACGCTGTAATGCCTCGGTGTCTATGTTAATATCTATGAAAAATCCCGCACTAGCCTGATCAGAAAAAACAGATTGTGTACCTTTAAGTTCACGTAGTTTTGATTCTATTTGCATTGCTGTAGATTGTAGTACTTTTGCATCTTTTCCATAAAGTTTGATGCCCAAAGGTGTTCTTATACCTGAAAGTAACATATCGATTCGACCACGTATAGGATAGGTCCAAGAGTTAACAAGACCCGGTATCTGGAGTGCATCTTCCATTTCGGCCATAAGTTTTTCATGTGTCATACCTGTACGCCATTGTGATTTTGGTTTAAAGGTAATGATGGTTTCGATCATACCAAGAGGTGCGGGATCAGTAGCTGAACTGGCACGTCCTCCTTTACCAAATACCGTCGCCACTTCAGGAAAACTTTTGATGATCTGATCAGTTTTCTGTGTCAGTGCTTTACTTTGATCCACAGAGATGCCATACGGTGTAACAGGCATATACATGACAGTTTGCTCATTGAGCATAGGCATAAATTCCCAGTTTAACTTTTGGTAAAGAGGTATAGCAAATGCAAGTCCGCCAATGGCTAGTGGTATAACGAGGTATTTGAGTTTTAAACTATAGAGCAGGAGCGGGTGATAAAGCCAAATAAAAAAACGATTCAGTGGATTTTTTGATTCGGGGATGATCTTTCCTTTTATGAAGTATATCATTAAGACAGGTACTAGTGTAACGGAGAGTATCGCTCCTGCAGTCATCGCAAATGTTTTAGTAAAAGCAAGAGGATTAAACAGTAATCCCTCTTGACCCGAAAGTGCAAAGATAGGTAAAAAGGAGACGACAACAAGTGCCAGAGCAAAAAAGATAGGACGTCCAACAAGTTGAGAAGATTGAATAATGGTTTTGATACGTTCATCATTCTCCAGAGGCTCACCATGCGCTTCAGTTTTTTTATGTATAGCTTTATGCGCATTTTCTATCATAACGATAGATGCATCTACCATGGCACCGATAGCTATGGCGATACCTCCTAGACTCATAATATTAGATGGTATAGCAAAAACTTTCATAAGTAAAAAAGGTAAGGCTATGGTTAATGGAAGTACGATAAGCATGATAAGTATAGAACGAAAGTGTATTAAAAACAAACTAATGACTATGATGACGATGATACTTTCTTCAAATAGAGTCGTTTGAAGCGTTTTAATCGCTGATTCTATTAGCCCCGAACGGTCATAGGTAGTAACAATGTCCACACCTTCTATTTTAAGTTCTTGTATTTTAGACTTGATACGTTTTATGACAGTGTATACATCTTCTCCATAACGTACCATGACAATACCTCCTACCACTTCTCCCTCTCCATTGAGGTCAGCCAGTCCACGTCTTGCACTTGGCACCATCTCTACACGTCCTAATTGAGAGAGTGTCAGAGGTATACCATTTTTGGTAGTGACGACAAGTTGTCGTATTTCATCTAAATCTTTGATATACCCTTTGGCCTGTACCATCCATTCATAGCCGTTTTGAATGACGATGCGTCCACCAGTGTCATTATTGTTCTGTTTCAGTGTTTTAGAAATATCTTTGATCGAAAGATCATACTGCACCAGTGCATCATTGTTCACAGTAATTTGATAGGTTGGTACAAATCCACCTATACTGGCTACTTCACTCACCCCATCTACACCCATAAGTGCGTATTTGTAATAGTAGTCTTGAAGTGTTCTCAGTTCATCAAGGGTTTTGGTTTGAGAGGTCAGTGCATATTCATACACCCATCCTACACCAGAAGCATCGGGTCCGAGTGTGACTTCCATCGTATCTGGAAGCTGACTTTGTATGGATGCCAGTTGTTCAAGTACACGGCTTCTGGCCGAATAGAGGTCTGTACCTTCTTTAAAAATGATGTAGATCAGAGCATTTTCGTAGGTTGAAAATCCACGTACGGTTTCAATGTTTGATATTGCCAGAAATTGTGAAACCAGCGGATAGGTTCCTTGATCTTCTATGATTTCGGGGCTTTGCCCTTTCCAAGTGACTTGTACGATGACCTGTGGAGGTGAAAGATCCGGCAGGGCATCTAACGGTGTATTCCTCATTGCCCAAATGGAACCTATGATGAGGAATAGGGTGGTCATAAGGACAAGAAAACGATTTTTAGCCGAAAATACTATGAGTCGTTCTATCATTAATAAATCCCGTTGATTTGGGCATCAGAATCCATCATGAACAGCGCATTATTTACCACCGTATCTCCCTCTTTAAGACCTTTGATGATTTCATAATGTTTCGAGTCTATGGGTTTGATCTGAATGACCATAGGTTCATACTCACCTTCAAATTCCGTAGCAAGAAAAGCATACCACATGCCATTTTTACGTATAGCTGCGGTACGAGGTATAATAAGACGACTTTTCGCATCGGCTGATGCATAGACTTTTGCATACATGCCTGGTTTTAATAAAGTTTCCTCATTATCAAGTTGAAGTCTTAATGTAGCCGTTGCCTCTTTAGGATCCAGTTTTGGGTAAAGAAGTTTTTTTTGGGCTGTATAGGTTTTGGAAATACCTTTGGATTTTACACTAAAATGAGTTAGGAGAGGCAGTTTTTCAATTTCATCCTGATAGAGTTTGACTTCTATCCATACTTTTTCCAGGTTTACAATTTGAAAGAGTTTTTTTTGTGAATTGAAAGAGGCACCTTCGTTAATATTTTTTTCAAATATCCATCCTGATTGTGGTGCATAGATAGTGGTAAATTCATCGACCTTACGTTCATTGTCAATCCGTTTTATCTCTTCATTACTGACACCCAAAAGACGTAGTTTGGTTTTTGCACTCTGAAGCATTTGAGGTGAAGGGTGCTTTTTATTGAATTCCAATGAGTGTAAGTAGTCCTGTTTGGATTTGTATACTTCTGGAGAATAGACATAGGCTAAGGCATCACCTTTTTCTACTTTTTTATAGAGTGTGTCGGCAAAAAGTTTTGTGACATACCCTGAAAACCATGCATGTATATCAACTTTGCGTGAATCTTCCGCAACGATATATCCGTAGCTGATTTGCTCCTTGGCCATGGTCATTCTTTTTACTTTGATGGTCTTGACATTAAAAAGCTGTTCTATGGTAGGAATGGATTTTTTTTGATCCTGAGAGAATAAAAAAATTGGAATCAGTAAAAGTGTGAGCGTTGTTTTTATATGTATGGATACCATTATATTTCACCTATAAGAGATTTGAGTTGTGCCTGTGTTCGAAGGTATTCGGCTTTGATGGAAATACGCTGTTCTTCCAGGTCTAGTTTTTGTTCCAGGAGATTGGTGTAAGCAAAAAGGTCACCTCCGCTTTGAATACCGGATTGACTCAGTTCGATCATATGATCAAGCTGGGGTAGGCTTTCATTTTGGATAATGTCATAGATGTGGTAGGCTTCAGTGAGTTTAGCATACATAACAGTAATTTCGCTCTCCAAGGAAGATCTGTAATCTAAAGAAGCACTTGCTGCAGCAAGTGCTTCCATGCGTGCGGCTTCTGCATTATGTTTTTCTGAACCATATAAGGGCAGAGATACTCCCACTGTCACAGAGGCATAGTCAGGATATTCTCTACGGTTGAAATAACCTACATTCAGATAAGGGTCCGGGGTAACACTTAGTTCCTGTATGACCTTGTTTGCATCAGCGATATTTTGCTCGGAGAGTTTCATGTGGTAGTTTAGATTGTTTTGTGATTTAGAAAGATAACTTTCTAATGATTTAGGACGTTTGATCATTAATGGATCAGAAATTGTAGATACATCTCTTTGTACAAGGTATTTGAGTTTAGCTTGTTGGTTTTTCAAGATCATTGTATAACGTTCATATTTTATTTTTATTTTAGCAAGCATCAAACTCGCAGCCATCATGCTGGTGTGACTTTTGTTCTCTGTAGATGCGTAGGAGGTATAGAGTTCTATATTCTGTTTTGCTACAACTTTATATCGGTTGACTATACGGATGCGTTCTTCAAGTTCTTTCATTGTATAGGATGTCATCCGTATCTCTTTAGCCAGTGTGATCTTGGCTACTTCATAGGAGTCAACTATAAGACTTTTTTGGGCTTTCGTAAAGGTTTTTCGGGCATCGAGTTTACCGAACCATGGAAACTTTTGTTTAAAATTAACAGCATTGAACTGCATAGGTTCAAGGCCGCGGTCAGAAGGATTATCAAACTGTATATCATTGATAGTAAAAGAGAGGTCTGGATTAGAGAAATTTTGACTCTCTTCTATACGTTCATCCATTGCCAAAAGACGGTGCTGGATAGTTTGGAGTGAAGGGTGCTTTTTGATTGATTGATCGATAAGTTGTTGAATACTTTGTGCCTGCAGCAATCCTACAGTCCATAAAGTAAAAAGTATAATACGCATTAGTTCTCCCGGAGTTTGTTTAGTGTGTTTATAAAGTTATGATATTTTATCGTCATTATGTGTACCCTGTGTGCAATATGTAATATATGTGAAACAAGCGTTTAAAAATGGAAAAAATAAAATATACTATAAAACCTATAGATTTACTTGACATTAAAAATATATTTGGCTAATATACACTTATAAGATAATGAAATGCACTTGTAAAAACCCTAGATGTTTACATTAGACAAGGCATTGCACATTTTTTTTGGTTATTTTAGTCTCCCCTATATTGTTTATTGTTAATAAACAAACTGAGAAAAAGTCAATGTTGTAAATTACTCTAGGGTCTTTAGAGGTGCAAATCATAGTGCTAAAGGGCTTTGCTCAAAAATATTACTTCAGTGAAAGGAAAGAATATGTCTCCAAGTTGTCCGATATCTACAAGAAGAGTTGACTCTAACATGGTAAGAATTATCTCTTTCCAGGTAACACTTTTTACGCTTATACTTTTGATCACACAAGAGAGTGCCTTTGCACTCATCATACTCTTTGATTTTTTCATGAGAGCATTGCGATTATCAAATTTCAGTCCATTTGAGATGATGGGTAAGTTTGTACTTAGAGGGTGGGGTGTTGCACCTAAACTTTGTGATGAATCACCAAAAAGGTTTGCGCTGTATCTTGGACTGGTCACTTCATTGTTTATTGTCGTCTTTTATTTTGCCGGTTTTACACTATTTGCTACTGTGGTAGCGATTATTTTATTAATTTGTGCATTACTTGAGACATTATTCGATTTTTGTATAGGATGTAAGCTATACTACGTGATACAAATCGGTAAAGGTCTTTTAGGAAATGATAGGAATATCCAGTAAAACAATTTATGCTGTCGCTGCACTTCAGGAGTTGGGTTCAATTCCAGACAATAAAGTCCTTAAGATAAAAGAAATAGCAGCAAATGCATCCATCCCGCAAAACTTTTTGGAACAAATACTTTTAGAACTTAAAAAGCAGGGTCTGCTTACAAGCATCAAAGGTGCACATGGCGGATACAAACTTGCAAAAAAACTTAATGATATCACACTCAAAGATGTGGTGCTTATCTTAGAGTCAGATATATTTGCTGATAACTATCAAACAGATAATCAAGCACTTAAATTCTTTTGGGATGATATTAAACAAAAAGTCTCAGCCGTGTTCGAGATCCCCTTGTCTGAACTGAAGAACTATCAACTTAAAGCCAACCAAATACTTAATTATTCAATATAGGAACTAAGATGAACAATACCACTGATTTTGATTACTTCAATACCTTACTTGTCCAAAGTGTAGGTTCAAAGGTAGGCCCTATTGCACCTACGATCACCCCGTCTGCTGCTTATGGCTATGAAAATGCCGAAGAAGCAGAAGGTATCTTTTCTGCACAGGTCAACAAGCCTCTCTATGCAAGAGTAGGGAACCCGACAAATGCTAAATTGGAAGCTATCGTAGCGAAGATGGAGGGTGGATTTGGTGCCATTGCTACTTCTTCAGGTATGGGTGCTATCTCTATGGTATGTAGCGCTTTTTTATCTGCAGGGGATGAGTTGCTTTGTATCGGTGGCTTCTTTGGAGGGACCTATTCACTTGTGAATGAAACTTTGGCACGTTTTGGTATCACAAACACTTTTTGTACTGTAGATGATTTTGAACACATTGAAGCAACACTTAAACGTGGTATTAAAATGGTACTTTTTGAGTCAGTAGGTAATCCCAGCCTTACACTTCCAGATATACAGCGTATTATCGACCTTTGTAATAAGTATGAAACATTGGTCATGATAGACAATACTGCAACACCGCTTTTGGTGAGACCACTGGAGATGGGTGCCGACATCTCTGTACACTCTTCAACTAAAAATATGTCTGGTCACTCAGCTGCACTGGGTGGAATAGCTGTTTTTAGAGCGGTAAAAGAAGAGGGTGATAAATTACTGAACCCAAAATATGCAGATGTACACAAAATAGTGAAAAAGATGGGAAAAAAAGCATTTATACCTATCTGTAAAAAACGTGCCATTCGTGATTTTGGTATGACTGCCAATGCCTTTGGTTCATTTATGACAATGGTAGGACTGGAAACACTCTCACTTAGGGTAGAGAGGATCAATAAAAGTGTTGAAACTGTCGCAGCATTACTTGACGAGAAACTGCCTGAGGGGGTAAGTGTAAACCATCCATCACTTCCATCAAGTCCTGATCATGATCGATACAAGTCAGACTTTGCCCAAGGTTGCGGTCCATTACTCAGTATAAACTGTGGCACAAAAGAGCGGGCTTTTATTTTCCTCAACAAACTGAATCTTGTGATACAAACAGCAAACATAGGGGACAATAGAACACTCGCACTTCATATGACAAGTACCATTTATAGTGATTTCAATGAGGAAGCCCGTAAATTTTTAGGTGTGGATGAAGGGTTGATCCGTGTTTCCATCGGTTTGGAAGATCCTATGGCCATTGCAGAAGACTTTTTACAAGCAGCAAATGCATTATAAGTAGGTATCGTGCGCCATACGTTTCTGCGTTTTTCCCTATTCATACTGTTGCTGTTGGTTTCTCTCGAAGCCAGCAGTGAACACAAAGGGCTTATCTATCTCAATACTATTAGAGAAAAGAGTGGCCTTATCAAACTTAAAACCAATAAAACTTTACAACATGCAGCTACTTCACATGCAAACTATCTCATACATAACCAACAAAACGGACATTACGAAAAAAGAGGAAAATATGCATATACAGGTAGTACACCTTCTGAGCGTGTGATAAAAGCAGATTATCCTTCCACTTTTGTGATGGAAAATGTCTCTATTAATACAGCAGGGCATAAAAAATCCATAGACAACCTTTTTTCCGCGATTTACCATCGTTTTGTATTTTTGGATTTTGATATAGATGAGATAGGTTTTGGGGTTTCATCTAGCAAGAAAAAAAGAAAAGTAAAACATGCATATGTCTATAATATGGGTTCATCAGGTATTGCAGGACTTTGTAATAGATCCTTTACTTTGACACATGGTATCTATTATATGAGTGATATTTGTAAGCAAAGTACCAAGATGATACCTCAGTCACTTTTTGAAGTAACAAAAGATAAAGTACGACGTAAAAACAGAGATATTATCGTGTATCCATACGCTGAACAAAGAGATATCTGGCCTGCTTTTTATAATGAGTCTCCAGATCCTCTTCCTGGTTATAAAGTCAGCGGTTTTCCACTTTCTGTACAGTTCAATCCTGCAAATTATAAACATGTAACGTTGAGATCTTTTCGTTTATATGATGAAAATGGAAAAGAGATAAAAGAAACTAAGATCCTGCAATACAACAGTGATCATAACCATCTTTTAACCGAATTGGAATTTGTACTCATGCCACTGAAAAGACTAGAGTTTGACACAAAATATACGGCAGTATTTGAAGCGGTTGCCGATGGGGCTAAAATGAAAAAGCAGTGGACATTCAAAACAGCCAAACCTGAAGAAAAAATATATAGAGTGAGTGGCAATAAGACAAAACTGACAGTACAGGCAGGTTCAACAGTTTTACTCTACATGGTACCGGGTTCAGGGAAAGATATCTTACATAGTTACCGGTCCAGGGGAGGTATCAATGCCTCATTTCTGGATCAAAATACCTTAAAAGTGACATTCCCGAAGAGACGCTCTTCAGGCAGGGTCAGTTTGGACTTTGGTAAGAAAAAAGTTTTCTTTGATGTACAGTAGTTAGAATGAAGCTTTCAACCCATAAAAATAGTTTTGTAACTGCATCATACCTTTAGTGGAAAACTGTTCCATGAAGCTCTCTAGTTTATCTTTTTCTTTCCATCTTGGATCTGTGACCTTCGCAAGTTTTTCCACTTCTGCCTTGGCTTGGCTTTTTACTCCGACACGGTCTATAAGTCCTGCATCTTTAGCTCTTTTGGCTGAAAATATATGGGCATCTGCATACTCTTTTGAATGCTTTATATCTAAGCCCCGCGCATTCGCTACATCACTGATAAAAAGTTCATAGGTATCTTTGGTCAGTCTTTCGAGTTCAGCACGTTCTTCTGCTGTCCATTCTCTTGTTGGCGTGCCAGCTTCTTTGTAGGTACCTTGTTTGACTATCTGTGTTTTAACACCGATAGTATCCATCAGTTCTTCTATGTTTGCACTCTCCATTATCACCCCGATAGAGCCCACGATAGAGCCTGGATTGGCAATAATAGTATTGGCATAGATAGATGCGTAATAGCTGCCGCTTGCCATCATCCCGGAAGCATAAGCAACCACGGGTTTATGCTCTTTTAACGCTTTGATAGCATAGGCGATCTCAATAGAAGGAGGAACCGCACCCCCGGGTGAATTAATGTTGAGCAGTACACCTTTGATCTTCGGGTCTTTTTGTATCTCTTCTATCTCTTTGAGTATGGCATCAGCATCCATGATGGGACCTGCGAGTTGTATCTCTTGTAGATTGGCAGGCTTTAATTCTGTTGTTGACGTGGGCATAAGAACAACAAAAGCAATGAGCAAAAAAAGCATTCCCAAAAAGTGTTGACCTATCCATTTGATCGCTTTTCCTATAGCACTAAACATATTTTTCTCCTTCTATATAAACTTCTGAAACTTCTTTCGTATGCAAGATACTCCACAGTGCTAACTCATCTGTTCTTTGAGGTGCTTCAGGCAGTGTAACAATTGCAAAGTCCGCAAGTCTGTCTACTTCTATTTTACCACAGTTTAGACCTAATATATCAGCGGCATCTCCAGTGACTGCACGTAGTAATTTTTCGGAAAGTTCTTGGATATGAATGTCGTTGTGTAGCATGATCGCAGCTTTAAGTTCATCGAAGATATTCAGTGAATCGTTGGAACTTAATCCGTCTGTAGCGACAGTAAAAGGGAGGGATAGGTCTTCAATAGCAAGCCTTCCGCACCCCAAGTATCGGTTGGAACGAGGACAATGGGCGATAGTGTGTCCTTTTTGGGCCAAATAATTTAACTCATCTTCCGTTGCCTGTACACAGTGTATGAAATGTGTCGGATAGGTATCAAAGGCATGCATGAACTCTTTGATATTTGTGACCGTCGTGGATGTGTTAAAGTATTTTAGGAAAAATGCTTTGAGTGCACCAGTACTGGATTCGAGCCATTCTCTTTCTGCCTGTGATTCTAAAAAATGCGCACTAAGGGGCATCTTATGTTTTTTAGCTACATTCACTGCTTTTTGCAAGAGTATAGGATGTACTGAATAGGGCGAATGTATCGCTATAGCGGGGATGATACGAGAACTTTTATCGCATGATTGAGAAGCTCTGACACGTTCTTGAAAGTCACCATACAGCATATCTGCGTACATAGCATTTGAACCTATGAGTTCATTAAAGAAGACAACACGTTGAGGGGTTTTTTCACAGACTTCAAGTTCATTACCAAAACTTGAAACAGCCCCAAATGTTGTGATACCTGATCGCATCATCTTTGTACATGAATCTAGCATCATTTCATTGGTACAGGCACCTATAAGTTCATCACGATGATCTATGACAGAGTCAAGCCAAGGTTTAAAAGAGCCATAGACTAAAGATGTTTTATTCGCTGAAAACTCCAAATGTACATGGGTGTTTATGAAGCCAGGGTAGAGTATTGAATGTGGCTCAGTCTGGATGACCTTTGCATCTGGATAACGTTCTACAAGTGCTTCAAGGGTACCAATATCTTTAATGATTTCCGTAAATGCAACTGCTTGATTTTGTACATAGCCATTGGGTGTATAGAGAAAGTCCGCATTTATTATCTTCATTTTGCCTCACATTTAATATATTTAGATAAAATAATACCTAAATTATATAAACAAGGTAGAAAATGAAAATAGTAGTGATCCAAGGTCCGAACCTCAATATGCTAGGAATCAGAGAACAAAATGTCTATGGTCCGATGAAATTAGAAGATATCCATTCACAAATGAAAGCATTTGCTGACCAAAATAAAACAGAGATCGAATTTTTTCAAAGTAACTTAGAGGGTGAGATCGTAGATCGTATTCAAGAGTGTATCGGTGATGCTGATGGTATTATTATCAATCCGGCAGCATATACGCATACGTCTATCGCTATCCGTGATGCTATTGCTGCGGTACAGATACCTACGCTTGAAGTACACCTTTCAAACATTTACCAAAGAGAAGAATTTAGACATAAATCACTGACAGCACCTGTATGTGCCGGTCAAATTTCAGGTATGGGACCGTTTGGTTACCACTTGGCAATGGTTGGTATGACACAAATGCTTTCAGAAGTGGCAGCTATGAGAGAACACCAGGCTAAAACACAAGCAGCACAACAAAAATAATTCTATACTTCTCCTCTCCTCCGAGAGGAGGGCTATACCCCAATTTTAAACTAAATCAAAAGGTCACCTATGAACTACATGCTCAAAGATGAAAATGCTATCTACTATGAATGTGGCTACAGTTGTGATAATGCCCTCTATCTTTCTTTGGGAAGTGAAGCATTTTTTATCACAGACAGTCGTTACACCATCGATGCAACCCAAAATGTAAAAGGTGCAACAGTAGTTATCAATCGTGATCTTTATGGTGAAGCTGTTCATTTACTCAAAAAGGCTAGGGTTAAAAAAGTGGTCTTTGATCCTAAAGAGTGGAGTGTAGATGGTTTTGAGCGTGTGAGTTCCCAATGTAAAGTAAAGTTTGACCCACAGTTGGATTTTTCACATAAAAAGCGTATCATTAAAAGTGATGAAGAACTGAAAATACTTGCAAAGGCAGCAAAACTTGGTGCAAAAGCATTTAAAGCATTAGCCAAAGAGTTTTCTAAAAATGGTTTGGGCGAAAATGAATATACCTTAACATACAGAGCAAAAGGAGCTTTGAGTGATTTTGGCAAGTATGACCTGAGTTTTGATCCCATAGTGGCTGTGAATGCAAATGCTGCGAAACCTCATGCTATGCCAACATCTACAAAACTCACTAAAAATGATCTGCTTCTGGTGGATGCAGGATTGAAATACAAACGTTATTGCTCAGACCGCACACGTACTGTTCAGGCGAATAAAGGTTTTAGGTTTGATACAAAACAAAGTTTTAAACGTAAAAAAATACAAAAAGCCTATGATACGGTTCTCAAAGCACATGACAATGCCATTGCCAAAGCACGTTCCGGAATGAAAGCGAAAAAGGTGGATGCTCTTACCCGTGACATTGTCACGAAAGCAGGTTTTGGTGAGTACTATGTACACTCAACAGGACATGGGGTAGGACTGGACATTCATGAAATGCCTTATATTTCTACAAAATCGGATACGGTGATCGAGGATGGTATGGTGTATACTATAGAACCGGGTATATACATTCCTGATGAGTTTGGTATTCGTATCGAAGATATGGTAGCGATGGTAGACGGTAAAGCTGTTGTCCTGTAGGTTATGCTATGATAAGAAAAAAAATAGACGTAAAAAACACTTTAATTAGAACAAAAGATTTTCCTTGTATCTTATCAAGTCAAAGCGGTTATAGAGCTTTACTAGGTATAGGTGGCAATATCGGTGATGTTGTACGTCGATTTGAACATCTTTTTTACTATTTTAAAAGATCTTCATTACTACGTGTCATAGAGACTGCACCTATAGTAAAAAATCCTCCTTTCGGGTATACAGAGCAGGGAGATTTTTATAACTCTTTAATGGTCATTGAGACTTTTTTAAGTCCCAAGGCGTTATTACGTTATCTGTTGCGTGTAGAAAAGGTTTTTGGGCGTAAACGACTTTTTAAAGACGGTCCCAGAACATTAGATATCGATATTATATTTTATGAAAATGTGAAAATGGAAACAAAAGATTTGACACTCCCACATCCGGGTTGGAAAGAACGAGCGTCAGTATTGATCCCATTATCAATGATGGAAAGGTATAACAATAATGGTTAATGAAACATTTGTAGCTTCTGATCCAAAAAGTGCATACGAACAAGCCGTAGAGAAATACGGAGAGAGTGTTGAACTCATTTCAGCAAAACAGATCAAATATGAAGATGGAAAATTACGTTCTGAAGTATGCATTGCAGTACCAAAAGATCTTTTTATGGAAAGATCTTTTGGTGAAATTTCTACGGAGCATAATGATTCTGATAAAGAAGAAGATGAACTGTTAGAAGAATTGGGTGAACTGAAAAAACAATTATCTTTAATGCAAGAGGAGATGTTAGATTCAGAAGATGAGAGTGTAGTGCAAAAGGTAAAGAAACTTTTCATGAAAAAAGGCATTGCAAAATCTTGGCTGGATAATGCCTTAATGTCATTAATGGGAAATAACATACTTGATGATGCAACCCTGTTGGTTTCTTATTTGCTAGAAGAGATAGATGAGAGCCTGGAAGTACAAAAAGAAACATTGGATGAACCTAAAATAATGATGCTCGTAGGTCCAACAGGTGTAGGGAAAACGACCACTATTGCCAAACTGGCTGCACGTTATGCCTATTTGATGGATAAACCTTACAAAGTAGCCCTTCTAAACCTTGATAGTTATAAAGTAGGTGCTTTTGAACAACTTGCACACTATGCTGATATCATGCAACTTGAACATATTACTGTGGACAGTGTAGAAGGTTTTTCCAAAGGTTTGGAAGATTTGGCTGACTATGATGTTATACTCGTAGATACAGCCGGTATGTCTCCTTACGATACGCAAAAATTTATTAAAACGGTTGAATTTGTTCAAACTGACATACCTAGAAAGTTAGAGGTCAACCTTGTTTTCTCTGCAACGGTAAAATATGAAGATATGGATGATATATATAATAACTTCTCATTCCTGAATATTGACTCTGTCATGATCAGTAAATTTGATGAGACGAAGCATTTTGGGACCTTGCTAAACTTTATGTTATTATACAAGTTACCTATGAGTTATTTCTCGACAGGTCAAGAGGTACCGGATGATCTTATGATTGCTTCAAAAGAGTATCTTTTAGAGCAGTTTATCGGGGACTTAGATGGAGCATGAAACACAGGCTCATCATTTAGCGAGGATAATGCAAAAGCATATATCCTATCCGACGTATGAGTTAACACTGCCACTTGTAAAGGTGAGAAATAATAAACTTAAAAAATTAAATGAAAATGATCTACTTCTTACAGAGATTGATAGTTTAGAATTGTCATTAATGAATGGTAATACTATTTATGCTACTATGCGACTCAGAACGATGAAAAATGCGCATAGAGCAGAAATTGTTCATTTAGCTGAAGATACGATAGAACAGTCTGATAGTAAAAAATATAAAATCCTAAAGATCTCTTTTGGTACAGTGCAAAGTAAAGCGTTGGAAATAGGGTCTAAGATAGATATCACACATTTAGACTTAGAAAAAGTAACGCTTGTATCAGAGGGTAAAATGATAGCAGAGGGCTCTTTGGTCAATGTAGATGAAGAGATAGCAATACAAATAAAGAAAGTGAATTGATATGAAAAAGAAAGTACTAGTGGGTATGAGTGGAGGAGTAGATTCTACAGTGACCTCTATACTCTTACAAAAAGAGGGATATGAAGTTGAAGGTGTTTATATGAAACTCCATCAGAAACCAGGTTATCATGAAGAGAATTTTGCGAAAGCACAAAGAGTAGGTGACTACCTGGGTGTTAAGGTACACTTCCTTGATCTCAGTGAAGAGTTTGATAAGCAGGTTTACAATTATTTTGTGGACAGTTATAAAGAGGGACTTACACCAAATCCCTGTGTCATGTGTAACCGTACGATCAAGTTTGGAAAAATGGTTGAATTTGCAGATAGCATCGGTGCAGATCATGTAGCTACCGGGCACTACATTAAGTGTGATGGCGAATTTATCTATGCTGCTGACGATCCAAATAAAGATCAAAGTTATTTTCTTTGTGAAGTAAAGAAAGAAGTCCTTCCTAGATTAATTTTCCCTCTGGGTACATGGGTGAAACCAGATGTAAAAGCGTATGCAGCCAATATAGAAGTGCTAAAAGATTTTGCAACACAAAGGGAAAGTTCTGAGATCTGTTTTGTGGAAAATACCTATGATGAAGTATTGGCAAGACATATGGATATCGATATGCCTGGTGAAACTATAGATACTGAAGGAAACGTCGTTGGTACACACAAAGGATACATGCATTACACGATAGGTAAACGTAGAGGTTTCTTTGTTGATGGCGCACATGATCCACATTTTGTACTTGACATTAAACCTGATACAAATCAGATCGTTGTAGGTACCAAAGAAAAACTCGAAGAGCATGAGTTTGAAGTCAAACAGATCAACCTTTTTAAGGATCTGACAGAGTTTGATTGTATGGTGAAAGTTCGTTATCGTACCTCTGCAGTACCTTGTCATGTTAGCATCAATGATGGCAGAGCCAAAGTTACACTGGATGAGCCGGTATTTGGACTGGCTAAAGGTCAGATAGCAGCATTTTATGAAGAGGATAAGTTGATCGGCGGCGGAGTGATCTGTTAGATATCTAAGAGGCAAGAGGTCACAAAATATAATAGTATAAAGGGGTGTCTTATGAGAATAGTTACAAGAATATGCATCACATTACTGCTAAGTTTAGGTTTCGCCTATGCAGACACCGCAAAAGTAGTTTATGATCTGACAACTGGAGACAGTAAAAAAATAGAAAAGCATCTTATAAACAGTCTAGATGCAGTGGCTAAATATTATAAAAAAGAGCAAAAAGAATTAAAAGTCATGGTAGTTATCTCGGGGAATGCTTATAAATATTTTATCAATGATTTGAAAGCATCTCCTTATAAGGAAGATCAAGATGCTATTGAAGCTCAGGAAAAATTTAGACATCGTTTACAAGACCTCAATGATGCTTTTGGCGTAACGTTCAATATGTGTTCAGTAGGAATGAAAGCAAGAAAGATAGATAAAGATATACTTTACAAGTATGTACATGCAGAGCTTACGAAGAGTGTTTATCTTATTGAAGCACAAAATAACGGATATGCCTATATGCCTATTCATTAACTGCTTCTATCTTATTTTAATAGTAACAGGGGTAATGACAAGCCTTGAAGAAAAGTAGTTAACGAAAAAATGGAAGCTGAAAGAGAGAGTGAAACTGCTATGTCTCGTGGAGAAAACAGTCTAAACTAAATAGAGCCGCAGTCTTCTAAGGCAGATCATACCAGCCAGACTAGAGAAAAAATAAGTTAAGACCCAAGGCTATTATATTCTTGTTTAACGATTTAGGATATAATCATTTAATTCATTCTATCAGGATATTTCATGCAACAGTTCGACCGAAAAAATTCTACCTCATGCATTCAGCATTCATTGGCTATATTATTGATACCTTTTCTTTTTCTGCTAGGATTGGTACTTGCTTATTTGGGTATATTCCCTGTCAATGTTGAGACGCATACATTGGGGATAGTAGCATTTATATTTGTGGTATTTGTAACTTTTGTAAGACATAATGCAAATTACGCAGTGTGTCATATGAAAGGATCTTTTGCCAATATGGAAGAGATGCTACAGGTAGCATTACGAGAAAATGCATTGACGATCATGGGTAAGACCAAATCTACCTTACATGTTCAAGACTTTATTACTGAGTACTATCAGGATATTCGTAATGACAATTTTGCACGTGTAGCACCTTCTGTCTTCCCTATGCTGGGTATTTTGGGTACGTTTATTGCTATTGCCTTGTCTATGCCTGATTTTACAGTGAAAGACCTTGATGCTCTTGATCGTGAAATTTCTATACTGCTTTCGGGTATAGGTACGGCATTTTATGCATCTATCTACGGTATTATGCTCTCTCTTATCTGGACATACTTTGAAAAAAGAGGTATTGCAAAAGTAGACAAACAGATCTTTGATCTGGAAAAACTGTATGGTCAGCGTGTTTGGAAAAGATCTGAACTGATCAAACATGAGCACATGCAGAGTGAGCTTAAAGACCAACAGATCGTTCAGACACTTAAAGAGACATTCAATATGGACTTTATTAAAGAACTCAATGATCAGTATCTTAAAAATTTCACAACGATAGTCCATGATACGACAAACAGTTTTACAAAGCTGACGGTACATATGCAGGAAGCCTCTTCAGAATTGCGCGATACACTTGAGAACATTCATCACAGGCAAGCAAGTGTTCATGCAGTTAAAACTATGGAAAACAATATCGAAGGGTTCAATAAAAATGCTCAAAACCTTCAAAAATCTATGGAACGCTTTGATGGTTCCGTGGATTATACATTTGAGAAGATTGATGAAGAACTTGGACAGGCTGTTGAAAAGCTTGCAGAATTTGCACGTATCATCTCTGAGCAAAATGAAGAGATACTTGAAAATATGGCTACACTAAAACAGCAAGAAAAGTAAAAAGATGTTTAGAAACGACAAAACGAACGCAGAGAGCAATTTCTGGATATCCTATGCCGATCTGATGGCAGGATTACTTTTTGTTTTCATTTTACTTATTGGTGCGATCGTATCAAAATCTGTTATATTGAAAGCTGACCTGCACAACAAAGAAGATAGGCTTTCAAAGCTCTCTGAAACACTTGATGTTAAAGAGTATTCTTTGGCAAAAACTCAAGCGCTTTTATCTGAAAAAGAGAGACTATTGACCCTTCGAAATGCACGTATTGCCGAAGATGCGATCAAATTGTCTGAAGCTGAAAAACAACTGCAACTTCAAAATGCGCGTATTGCAAAAGACCAGCTACAGTTGGCTAAAAATGAAAGAATGTTCAAGCTTCATATATCTGAAATAGACAAGTTGAATAAACTGTTACTCGAAGCAAATGCAAAACAGGATCTACTTAGCAATAAAATTGTCATTGCCCAAGAATTACTGGATAAAAACAAAAATGCATTAGACAAAACGACTAAAAGTTTAAAAGAGTATGAAGGGAAAGTGTTGATTCTTTCTAACGAGTTGAATGAGACGAAGAATACGGTAAAAATAAAAGATGAAAAACTTTTAACGCTCCTGAATGCACTTGATGAGAAGAAGACAAAGTATGATGAGCTGGTGGCAAATCTTCAGGCACAAAAAGCGAAGATCAAGTCTCTTACAGGAATCAAGCTTAAAGTGGTGGCTGCACTGAAAGAGGCATTGGGTGAGAATATCGATATAGATAAAAAGACGGGTTCACTCAGACTGGCTTCTAACATACTTTTCGGAAGTGGAGAAGCTACTCTGAAGCCAGAAGCGAAAGTAGAGCTTAAAAAAGCATTTGAAGAGTATATTGGTACCCTGATCACTAATCCGAGTATCAAACCACATCTTGATAAGATCATCATTGAAGGACATACGGACAGTGTGGGATCATACATTTATAACTTGAATCTTTCGCAAAAACGTGCATTGGCAGTGATGGAGTATCTGCTTACGTTGAATTTCACGAAAAAGCACAATATTCAACCGCTTATGATCGCTTCGGGAAGAGCCTATCAGGATGCGATCATTGTAGATGGTGTAGAAGATAAAGAAGCTTCAAGACGTATAGAGATCAAATTTAGACTGAAGAATGAAGATGCGATGCATGAGATAGAAAAGGTATTAGATGCGCAGTGATTTTAAACCTGTGTATCTAAAACAGGCAAATGATAAACTGGACAGAGACCTGGTATCTTTAAAACAAGCTCAAAAAGAGAATGATATACCTAAAGATGAAAACGTTCAAATCTCTTTATGGCAAAAATTCTTAGGGTTTTTCAAAACCAATCCTTCTGAGTTACCTGAAGACCTCTATAAGGATAAATAAACGTAATATCTCCTAGTAGATGAATTTATTACGCTCATTTTAAGTTTCACAATTATTTCACATAACTATTCTATAGTATGCTATACTATGAGTATTATGATTGTATTAAAGATGTTGAATAAAGGAATATTACATTGCGATTAAATAGTTTATTAACATTATTTACCATAGCACTTACGCTAAGTGGTTGTGGTGGAGGGGGAGGTGGATCAACAGCTACTGATCCTATACTACCACCAACAGAGATAGATGTAAATGTTACTATCACTGATGACTATCAGGTTGAAAGCTTAGGCACTGCCAATACAATTAATGCAAATGTATCAGTAGGAAATACAGCCAAAGATCTTTATTTAGTACTTAGTAATTCTGCTAATGTACCAGGTAGTACAACTATTACACATAATCCTAAAATTACAGCAGAAGCTCAGGCTAAAATTATTTCACCTACTGTTGTTACAGAAAAACGACGCATTCTCCATCATCCTGATTATGTACAAGACTTTAATTCTCAAATAGGTACATTGTTTTCCAAAGCAGAATCAAGTCAGCGTCAGGCTAAAATAATAACTGTCACCGATAAAAATCAAGATATAGTTGGGAATCAAACTTTTTTTTGTGTGAATATTAATCAGGACAATGGAGTTTGTTCAGAAACAACTCTTGCTACCTCAAAAAAAGTAGTTTCAGGTATTGAAACTGCCTATGGGCCTAAAACACTCAATATTTGGGTTTCAAATGATAGTTTCAGTGGCCCAGATTGTACAAAATCTAAATGTATAACAGATACAATGGTAGATGAGCTTGCTAATACTTTTTTATTAGATGTAGATGGTTTGAATAATGATATTTATGACTGGGTCACTAATGTATATGGAGAAGAGTGGACTAATGCTGCACAGATTGAATATAGTAATCTTATAGGTGAAAATGATGAAATTACTATTTTACTTACAGATATAAATAATGATAACAGTGCTAATGGAGGAGTTATAGGCTTTTTTTGGTCAAAGGATAACTTTAAAACTTCTTCAATTCCAGGTTCTAATGAAAGGGTAATGTTTTATATCGATTCTGTTATGTTTGCTAATGAAGATGGTTTATCATGGGAGATAGATGATTATTGGCCTAAAGAGACAATCTCAACACTTGCACATGAATTTCAACATATGATTCATTTTTACCAGAAAACAGTTTTACTTGCAAATGATAATACCGATACATGGATCAATGAAATGCTCTCAGAAAGTACTGAAGACCTTATTGCTACTAAGATCCGGCATATTGGTCCACGTGGTGTTGATTACCTGGATGGAAGTGCTGGTGATCCAGATAATACTCTAGGTAGATATCCACTTTTTAATGCAAATAATACACTTACATTACCTGCATCGACTGGTCCATTAGATCAAAATGGTAACCCGACTTTTGTTTTAGCTGACTATTCTAAAGTGAATGCATTTGGAGCATACCTCCTTAGAAACTACGGAGGGGCAAAACTACTTCATGATATCATGTATAACAGCTATACAGATGTAAGAGCTGTAGTTTCTGCTGTCGGTTCAGGGAAAACATTTGCTAACTTACTCAGTGAGTGGGGTGTTGCAGTCATGCTTTCAGATCATATTAATTTGTCTAATACACCTTTTTATAATACGGGTGATTTTAGCTATGATGATTATAATGGTATTACTTATGAATTGGGTTCTATAAACTTCTTTAATTATATTCTTTTGGATCAATTTAGTAATATAATACAAGATGGTCCAAAAATATATACAACATCAGGTACCGTTCAGCCTCAAGGGAATTACTACTATAAAATAGGTGATAATTTAACGGGTGATCTTAATATTACGTTAGAGCTGAATGGTCAAACCGAAGCAACATTAATAGCTAAATAGAAGAAGGGTATGTATGAAAAAAATGTTTATTGGACTGAGTCTTATAGGATTATTTGTCGGATGTGCACAAGACAATGTGATGGAGCTTGAGGGAAGGGTAGCAGTGAAAGGCTCTGAACCCCATACATACCTGAGTATTAAAGACACGAAAACCCAAACCAGTTACAAGATACATAACCAAGCCAAGTTTGATCTGACAAAAAAACAAAATAAAATGGTTAAAGTTAAAGCTGTAGTTGTCAAGGAAGCTATAGGTCCTGGCTTTCCTGCAGTGATAGAAGTCGTAGAGGTCCAATAGACTTCTATTTACTCTCTTTCTTTCTTACGATATTTGCTCCCAGTGCAGCAAGTTTGCCTTCCAAATTATCATATCCCCGGTCTAAGTGATAGATACGTCTTACATTTGTTGTACCTTCTGCCACCAGTGCTGCTAGAACAAGTGCTGAAGAGGCTCTGAGGTCTGTTGCCATCACATCTGCTCCATAAAGCTTTTCAACACCTTTTACAGCTGCTGTACTCCCTTTGAGCCAGATATCTGCACCTAGACGGTTTAGTTCACTAACATGCATAAAACGGTTTTCAAAGAGACGCTCCTCTATAAGACTTTCACCTTCAGCTATGACCGCAAGCGCCATGAATTGTGCTTGCATGTCTGTAGGAAAGCCCGGATACTCTATGGTAATGAGATTTACAGGTTTGAGATTCTTAGCCGGATGAATGGTAATACTCTCATCACCCAGATCAAAGGTACAACCCATATGTTCCAGTTTGTCGATAGATGCTCTTATATGATGATGGTTTACTTTATTGAGTGTGATCGTAGAGTGAGTGATAGCTCCGGCACACAAATAGGTTCCCGCTTCGATACGATCAGGTATGATCTCGACCGTTTTAAAGGTAAGTGGTTTTCTGTCCGTACCTTCTATAGTAAGTTCATTAGTACCAATACCTTCTATTTTAACACCTGCATCACGTATCATTTCACAAAGTTGTACGATTTCAGGTTCTTGAGCTGCATTAATAATGGTTGTAGTACCTTTTGCCAATGCTGCTGCCATGACGATGTTTTCCGTACCGCCTACAGTGATCTTGTCGAAAATGATCTTTGCACCTTGAAGCCCATTGGGTGCTTCAGCACGGACATAACCGCCTTTGATCTCTATATGTGCACCCATCTCTTCAAGTGCTTGGAGGTGAAGGTCAATAGGACGTTGACCAATGGCACAACCACCAGGAAGACTCACTTCACATTCTCCAAATCTTGCAAGCAGGGGACCTAAAACCAAAATGGATGCTCTCATCTGAGAAACGATCTCATAGACCGCTTTGGTGGAAGTGATAGAACCATTGTTGATCTTTGCTACGGTTTTATCATGCTCTACTGTGCCGCCAAGCATCGTCAGTAATCTAAGGAGAGTGCGGATATCTACCACATTGGGTAAGTTTGTTAATGTGACTTCTTTGTCACTAAGTATGGTTGCTGCAATGACGGGGAGGGCTGCATTTTTGGCACCACTTATGGTGACATTTCCACTTAACTCTTTTCCACCAACGATCTCTAAATAATCCATCAATTCTATCCTCTAATATCTTTATAGGATTCTACCTAAAAATCTATTAGAAGCTACCAATTCATGATAAGAAATCCATTATTTATACTATATAATATTATAATTATTTCCTCTTTTTAGATTAAAAAATAAAAAAATTGATATTATTCACTATTATTTAACCAAGCTATAACATGATGTCTTGTATTATATTTAATAATATGTACTCAAGAACGGCCACAGGCCACATTTTAAGGGAAAAGAATGTCGAGTAATTTAGATAAATTAAAAGCACTTACGAGTCGCTTGGAAGATAAGATCGAAGAAAAAGAAAAAAAGTCTTCGGTTGTATCTACTGAGCACAAAGAAGTGCCAAAAACTAAAAAACAACCACCGGTAAAAGCTGTTAGTAAAGTAGCTGAAAACTATGACAATGTTCGTGAACAGAATATTGTACGTGTGAAAGAGCTTTATGAAAAACTCAAAATATTTGAGAAGTCACCAGACTTTGATAAGATCTTTATGTATAAAGCGATGAACCTGTCTGGTATTGGTTTAAAAGAAGATGACTTTGGTGAAGTACGTGAAGGTAAATATATCCAAGTTATAGCTATCACTTATGAACCAGATAAGCATGGTAAAAAGAAAGCTAAGAATATCTCTTTAGGATATTTTGGTAAAGCTGAGACTTTAGAGAATAAACTCAAAAATGAGATCATTGAGTTTGTTTTACGATGGCGTTATGAAAAAGCGTTCCAAAATGTAGAGCATTATAAAGATCTTATAGCACGTGTTGAAGTACCATCTGATACTCTGTTTTAAAATTTAGGGAATTTTCATTTCCCTATCGCTTCACTAATCAAAAATTTGCTACAATAAAATTCTAACTTTATTACTTAGGATAGTTATGCATCTCGATCTTACACCAGAAGCACTTTTAGCACAACTTGGCTATACCAAAAGTGAACAAACACTCAAACAAATCAATGATATTATCGGCAATACAAAGAACTTTAACAAGTTTTCACAGCATATCCCTTCATTTAATGATGCTTTGGCTGTTGAAAAGGGTTTTATCGCTATGTCCAACTCTGAAGATCATTTAAAGATCAAATGTGATGAAGACACAGGGGCAGATAACCTTTCTGCGTTCACAGAATTGGTAAAACATTGGGCAGATAAATACAAATTAGAACTCAAGCAGGTAGATAATAAAAACACTTACTACATCATTGGTCAGAAATAATTGCCTTTAACCTCTCTTAATGACGAGCAGCTTAGCGCTGCTACGGCACCGTTAGGACACAATCTTATTATTGCGAGTGCAGGTACAGGGAAAACTTCTACTATCGTAGGACGTATTGCACATCTTTTACATTCAGGTACTGAACCTTCCAAGATATTGCTTTTAACCTTTACAAATAAGGCTGCAGGAGAGATGATCGCACGTCTTGAACGCTATTTTCCTAAAAAAATAGTCTCTAAGATAGAATCTGGAACTTTCCATGCAGTCTCTTACCGTTGGCTCAAAGAGATATATCCGAATTTGGCACTGAAACAACCATCCGAGCTTAAAACACTTTTTAGAAGTATCTATGAAAAACGTAATTTTGAGCGTATGAACCTGAGCATGCAGCCTTTTTCAGCTACCTACCTCTATGAGATGTACTCTTTGTACCAAAATGCCTCTCTAGAAAGTTTTGATGTATGGTTTTTAGAAAAATACCCTGATCATGAACTTGTCATGGATGTCTATATGGATATCACTCAAGAGTTTGAAAAAGAGAAGATAGACTATGGTTTTGCTTCTTTTAATGATTTACTCTTGCGTATGAAAAGCCATTTGGAAGAGAACACTATACCTTTTGAAGAGGTGCTGGTGGATGAGTATCAGGATACTAATACCCTTCAAAGTGCTTTGATAGATGTACTCAAACCAAAATCACTATTTTGTGTAGGAGATTATGATCAGAGTATTTATGCCTTTAACGGGGCAAATATTGAGAACATCGCAACGTATTCAAATCGCTATCCTAATGCAAATGTGTTTACACTGAAAACAAACTATCGTTCTACTGCACCCATACTCTCTTTGGCAAACCGTGTGATAGAGAGAAATGAACGTATCTACCCTAAGAAACTGGAAGTTGGACGTGACGTGAAGAGTTATCCACCTAAACTCTTGATGTACAATGATCTTTTTGAACAGTACCAGTCTATTGCCGAAGGTATCAAACGTACCCATGTGCCTAATGACCAGATAGCTGTTATTTTTCGAAACAACTCTTCAGCTGATGGCGTGGAAGCAAGTCTGCGTGAATATGGTATCCCTTGTAAGCGTAAAGGCGGGACAAGTTTTTTTGATACAAAAGAGATAAAGTTTTTGCTGGATCTTTTGGCTTTACTGGTAAATCCAAAAGATATGATGGCCTTTATTCATGTGTTTGAATACGCAAGAGGGGTAGGGTCTGCACTTTCCAAAGAGTTTTTTCAGTGTTTCTTGCACTTTGGACAGGGAAATTTTATGCAAGGGGTACTCTACCCAAAGGTGTATGATCTACCAAAGTTAAATCCAAATAAAAATGTGCAGTTGGGACTTTTTGATGATGACCAGGAGATAGGATCTGCAGCGAGATTTAAACATATGAACCTCGATAGTTCCCTCTACAACCATCCATTGCTTAAACATGCAAAACTGAGTAACGACGGTATGAACTTTTTTAAAGAGTTTTATATGCTTATGAAGTCTATACATAGTTTGGAAAAACCCTCAGATATCTTAAAAAATATCATCTCTTCCAAACTCTATGTTGGGATCATAGAACTCTTGGCCACGCAAAGAGGACGACTTAAGTCCGGAGAAGTAGATGAAGAGAAGAAGAAACAGGCCAAAGAACGTATACAGAGAAAAGCACATCTTTTACTGGACCTTTCACGGCAGTATGCAGAGTTGCGACGTTTTGTGAATGCCATGGTACTGGGGGGAAATGAACTCAGCGAAGGCGAGGGTATTAATCTGCTTACCGTCCATGCAAGCAAAGGACTTGAATTTCCTGAAGTCTATGTGATCGATCTGGTAGACGGAAGATTTCCGAATAGAAAGATGATGTCCAGCATCGAAGAGGAACGCCGGTTGTTTTATGTTGCCGTGACACGCGCCAAAGACAGACTGTATCTCTCTTTGGCAAAATTTGACAGAGTGAAAAAGATAGACTATAAACCTTCACAGTTTTTACATGAAGCAGGGCTTATTAAAGGGGAATTTGTAGAACCTGAGCCTAAAGAGAAAAAAGGGAAGAAAGAGAAAAAAGAACCTACGGGTTAGTGGTGCCTTTTATCTCTAATGCTCATCTGTTTCGTTCCCTCATCGACATAAATATCAAACAAGTCGATCTCATCTATAAGGTTGCTCAGTTTTTTGTATCCGAAGTTAATAGGGGAAAAAGAGGTTGAGTTATTAATATATTGGCCTATATCAGCAAGATTTGCCCACCCATCCTCATCCATGGTCTGTTCAACCGCTGTTCTTAGTACATTGACCAGCCAGGTATCTGAGCGCATCTCTTTACCAGACTGACGTACAGGTGCCTGCATAACATCAACGCTCTCGGGACTATGGGTCATGTTCGTCATAAGCTTTTCGGTAAAGATGAACTGTGAACATGCCGCCATGAACGGTTTGGGAGTTTTCTTTTCACCAAATCCATACACTCTGATACCTTCAGTTTGTACTCGCATGACTACAGGCGTAAAGTCAGAGTCACTTGTGGCAAATGCAAAAGCATCGATATCTTTGGTATGAAGTAGGTCTATAGCATCTATCGTCATAAGGATATCTGTAGCATTTTTATTTTTAGAGTAATCGAACTGTTGTATGGGTTTAATGGCAAATTCCAAAAGTTTATCTTCCCAGTTCTTGAGGTTGTCTTTTGTCCAGTTTCCATAAGCTTGACGTATGTTCACGATTCCATATTTACTTAGTTCATTGATAATACCTTCTATGGAACGGTGTGATATATTATCACAGTCTATAAACAGTGCAATGTGGTCTTCTTTTTTACTTTTTGCCATATCAGTCCTTTGGTTTATAATAGGTCATCGTGCTGCGACCAAATTTTTTACGTTTCATCAACTTTAATGCACCTATCTCTTCTGGCATATCCAGATTGGTCATATGCTCTACAATGACCATTTCCGCAACTTCAGGCTCAATACTTTCTATGAGTGCGATCGTTTTATCATAGACATCATCCATGCCATCACGGGTAGAAAAGGGAGGATCAAAGTAGAAGTAGGTCTTTTCATTGCTCTTTTTGACTATATCATAGACAGTGGAGAACTTTTCAAAACTGTCACCATAGAAAAGATGACACTTAGAGGGATCGACACGTTTTACATTGCCCTCCAGACAACGATAAGCTGTTCTGTTGTACTCCATAAAATAACATTGTCCTGCACCACGGCTTAAAGCTTCCAGTCCTATCGAGCCTGAACCCGCAAATACTTCAACAAAATTCTTATCGATAATATCAAATTGTAACGTATTAAAAAGGGATTCTTTTAAGATCCCTTTTGAGCTGCGTGTTGTAAAGATATCTGGTATATCTATCTTTTTGCCTTTATAGTTACCGGCAGTGATGGTCGTTGTAAATATTTTTATTTTTTCTTTTGGTCTCATGGTATGAGTGTATCTAAATATGCGTTAAAAATTGACTATGCTCTGAAGTGTATTGATCAACTTACTCTGTTCACTGATATCTGCACGTTCTTTCCCTGGTTCGGTACTGCTAATGATAGTACGCGCAGTGATGAGTTTGGTACGGTCTTTTTTACGTATGCCCCAGTAGGTATGCATGATGACAGGCTCACCTTTATACTCACCCAGATAGAGGACGACATGTCCCGGAACATAGAGTAGAGATCTAAAAGGCTCAGCATCTTTGATGATCTTCTTTTTTTTTGTCGCTTTTGTAAGACCTTCTATGGAAACAGGATCTCCATCTTCAGCTTGTTTACTGGAGTTTCTGCGTAAGAATATACCAAATGCCCCTAAAAAGTCTCTGGTCGTTGCAGAACAGTCACGACACTCATAACTTCCACCCCAGCCATAAGGTTCGCCATAAAACTCTTTTGCCAGCATTCCAACGTTTTTAGCAGTGAAAGGCAGCGGCTTTTTCGCAATGACAGTTGGATTATGTACATTGACTTTTTCAATATGGGCCCTGCCTTTAGCATCGCGTGAAGCGACTAGATACTTTTGGTCTTTAGAGATGGGGAAGAGGGCACCCAGTTTAACGATGGAGATATCTTTATCATCATGATATAGACGAAGATTATCTTTGATCACCATGGCATAATTATTATTTTTAAACGTTTTAATGAAATCAGAACTTACGAGTGCCAGATCCGAAGTTTTTATCCAGCCAAAGGAGTATGACGCTCTTACAAAAGCCCATCGTTTATCCTTGGAAAAATGAGAGATGTAAAGGGGCACATTAATGTGGAGCGCAGAATTTTGGTTATAGTCGAAAGGAAATCCTTCTCCGGTTTTTTTGGGGTCCCTAAAGAAGGAAGATGAAGTAGGAAGCGCTTTGACATTGGTATGACGTACAGTGATGGCTTTATATTTTTTACTATCAATATGGTCATAGTCAGCATTATCTATCCATTTGTTATACACTTTAGCAGGTATGATGGCCCCTTTAGCTCTATAAATGGGTTTTTTTGTGATAAACCTGATCTCCCAGCCAAAGTCTTTTTCAGGGATATCCAATGCACGTAAACTCCATGGTTCGAAGTATTTTTTGTTAAATCTTTCATCGAATTTTTTTTGTTTACTTTTGGAAAAAGGTTTGATCTGACTGGCATAATATGCAGGATCCTGAGGGATCTGCTTCATATCGGCCACTCTGTTTTTAGGCAGACGGTCTATTTTACTTTTTATCCGTTTACTTTCTTTCAGCAGATATTCCGCATGTAAGCTGGAAAAGGAGCCAAGAAGAAGGAGGAGAAGGGTTAATTTTCGATACATCATTTTATTCTTTTTTGTTTTATCATATGATAGTTTGGTTAATGGTTGGTTTATATGCTGTGCTTAAAAGTCTATGATATGAAGTGAGTGTTACACTTTTGGAGGATTGGATTTCTTACTGTTTTTTTTTACGTCTTTTCTTTCTTCGTTCTTTATTTTCACTATGTACAGACTTCACCCACAGTCTGTTAAGGATGATGTAGATAATAGCGGTTACAACGATGGAGTAAAAAGAAGTACCCACATAGAGAGGAACAAGTATATCATCAAAATGTTCAGTGAACCATGACATGGTCAACTCTATATCTTCGATACCTTCACGTCCCAGGATAAAGTTGCCTGTAAGGTATTCCATATAATACATAGGAGGCATGGTAAAAGGATTGCTTAGCCAAACCATAGAGATCGCTATGGGTACATTAAAGCGGATAAACGGTGTGGTAGCCATGACGGCCAGCATTTGCATAGGCATAGGGATAAACCCCCAAAAAAGGCCTACAGCCACACCTCTGGTGACCATTCGTCTGTTTATAGCAAAATAAGCTTTGGGTAAATTGTATTTTTCTAGAAATGCATCTAGCTTATTGCCGCCGGCTGGTTTTTTTTTAAAAACTTTTCGTATCATTACTATCCATAGTTCCAATTAGTATCTGGCTTAGTGTAATACCGGGGAGCTTTAAATCACCTTTTTATCAACTTTTGTGTAGAATACGCGTAATAAAATAGACACAAAGGTACAATTATGAGTGGATATATGATTTTTTCCGGAACATCAAACCCTGAACTCTCTGAAGAGATAGCAACTTATTTGGAAATGCCTCTTTCCAAAGCTAAGATAAACCGCTTTTCTGATGGTGAGATTTCTATACAGATTGCAGAAAGTGTACGTGGTAAAGATGTATTTATCATTCAGCCTACGTCTGCACCTGCTAACGGTAACCTTATGGAACTTCTTATCATGACAGATGCCTTGAAACGTTCTTCTGCAAAGTCTATTACCGCTGTTGTACCTTATTACGGATATGCAAGACAAGACAGAAAAGCTGCGCCAAGAGTACCTATTTCAGCAAAGCTTGTAGCAAACCTTATGGAGACTTCGGGTATCACGCGTATGGTCACTGTGGATCTTCATGCTTCTCAGATACAAGGATTTTTTGATATCCCTGTTGATAACTTGTATGGGGCTATTTTATTTATGGATTACATTAGAGCAAAAAACTTTAAGAACCCTGTGATCGCTTCTCCAGATATTGGTGGTGTGGCAAGAGCAAGATACTTTGCCAATAAACTGGGTCTGGACATGGTTATTGTTGATAAGAGACGTGAAAAAGCCAATGAGAGTGAAGTGATGAATATCATTGGTAATGTTGAAGGTAAAGATGTGATCCTCATCGATGATATGGTCGATACTGCAGGAACGATGGTTAAAGCTGCAGCTGCACTTAAAAAACTTGGTGCTACTTCGGTCATGGCATGTTGTACACACCCCGTACTTTCAGGTCCAGCCTATGAACGTATTGAAGAGGGCGAGCTTGATGAACTTGTTGTTGCAAACACGATCCCTATGGTAAAACCGTCTAAAAAGATCAAAATGCTTTCAACGGCATCTATGTTGGGTGAAGTCATCCGCAGAGTACATAACAATGAGAGTGTAAACTCTTTATTTGAAACGAACTAGTAAGTAAGAATACAAGGAATTTAATGGCTAAGGCAGTACCACAGGAAAATATACGTAATTTTTCTATTATCGCACATATTGACCATGGAAAGTCAACACTTGCAGACCGAATCATCCAAGAGTGTGGAGCGGTTTCGGACAGAAAGATGTCTGCACAAGTGATGGATACGATGGACATAGAAAAAGAACGTGGTATTACCATCAAAGCGCAGTCTGTACGTCTTGACTATGTCAAAGATGGTGAACATTATATTCTTAACCTCATAGACACTCCGGGCCATGTGGACTTCTCTTATGAAGTCAGCCGCTCTTTGGCATCCTGTGAAGGTGCCTTACTGATCGTTGATGCGGCTCAGGGAGTGGAAGCACAAACGATTGCCAATGTTTATATCGCTATAGAGAATGATCTTGAACTTTTACCGGTAGTAAACAAGATCGATCTTCCTGCAGCAGATCCTGACAGGGTATTAACTGAACTGGAAGAGGCTATAGGTATCGATGCGACCGAGCATAATCTTGTTTCTGCCAAGACCGGTGTGGGTGTGAAAGACCTTATAGACGCTATCGTAGATCGTGTGCCGGCACCAAAAGGTAAGGAAGATGCGCCGGCCAAAGCGCTGATTTATGATAGTTGGTTTGACAATTATTTAGGTGCATTGGCATTGGTACGTGTCTTTGAAGGAAGTATTAAAAAAAGACAGAATATTAAGATCATGGGAACGAAAGAGGAGCATCAGGTACTTGATATGATGTATCCTAACCCTATCGCACCGATAAAAACGGATGAGATCCGTACGGGTGAGGTAGGTATTGTGGTAACCGGACTTAAAACAGTTGAAGGACTGCAGGTAGGTGATACCATTACCGATGCTAAAAATCCTACAGCTGAAGCCATTGGAGGTTTTGAACCGGCCAAACCTTTTGTATTTGCAGGTATCTACCCTATAGAGACCGATAAATTTGAAGACTTGCGTGATGCACTGAATAAACTCAAACTCAACGACTCCTCTTTGAGCTTTGAACCGGAAAGCTCTATGGCACTTGGATCTGGTTTTAGAACAGGTTTCTTGGGTATGTTGCATATGGAAGTGGTGAAAGAACGTTTGGAGCGTGAATTTAATTTGGAACTCATCGCTACAGCACCTACAGTTGTCTATAAAGTCAAACAGACAAACGGTGAAGAAATTGAGATTCAAAATCCAAGTGAACTTCCTGAACCGCAGAAGATAGATAAGATCTACGAACCCTACGTTAAAGCAACGATACTTACACCTCAAGAGTATGTGGGGAATCTCATTAAGCTACTCAATGACCGTCGTGGTATCCAGGTGAAGATGGATTACTTGAATGAAACACGTGTATTGATGGAGTATGATATCCCTATGAATGAGATCGTGATGGACTTTTATGATAAATTAAAGTCTATGACAAAAGGGTACGCGAGTTTTGATTATGAACCTATAGGGTTTAGAGAAGGGAACCTGGTAAAACTGGACATCCGGGTAGCGGGTGATATAGTAGATTCACTTTCCATCATCGTTCCTGAAGATAAGGCACGTACAAGAGGACTTGCCTTTGTTGCTCAACTTAAAGAGCTTATACCTAGACAACTTTTTGAAGTAGCTATCCAGGCGAGTATCGGAAACAATGTCATCGCTCGTTCTAATGTAAAATCCATGGGTAAAAACGTGACCGCAAAATGTTATGGTGGAGATATTACACGTAAAAGAAAGCTTTTAGAGAAACAGAAAGCAGGGAAAAAACGTATGAAGTCCATCGGTTCTGTGGAAGTACCGCAAGAGGCATTTATGGCTGTATTAAAGTTAGAGAGTTAATGACGCTCATTCCTGTAGAAGAAGATAAAAAGACCATCTCCGGACGTTTTAGAAAAGCACACTCCTTTGCTTTTCTTGATGAAGGACAGATCATTGTACAGGAAAACCTCCATAAAAGATCCAAATCACCAGAATTTTTTGAGTACTTTAAGACATTGAACATAGATAGTATCTACATAAAAGAGTTAGGGTATAAAACGTTCTTAAAACTTCTAGAACTAGGTGTTGAGGTTTATTTAGTCCAAGAGGCCGACAGATGGAACCGTATCAAGCCTAACTCATTACTTTCAATAACTATAGATAATGCAAAAGAATATTGTTCATTAGGACATCATAGCAAAGAGGAAGGAAAGTAGTGGGCTGGGCATTACATTTACACCTTGTCGCCGCTATCGCATGGATCGGTGGTGCATTTTTCATGTTTATGCTGGGTGTGAGCCTTAGAAAAAAAGAAGATCAGGATGCCGTTTATCCACGTATTGGTCCTATTTATGGGTATTTTGAAGTTGCAGCATTGGTCATCCTGCTTACTACAGGGTCACTCATGATAGCCAGCAATGGTTTGTTAGATATACTTTTTTCAAACCTCACAAATGAAGTCATTGATGCATTACGCAAGAAGCTCTATATAGTAGCCGTCATTGTAGTACTTACAGTGATACATATGACTATTTCTTTGAAGACCCTCCATACTGTAAAAACACCTTTACAGCGTCTTTTATCAAAAGGCTCATCGATGGGAATCTTTCTTTTAAACCTTATTGTACTGCACTATGCCATGGTATTAAGAGACATACTTTAATTTCCACACGCATCTATATTTTTATTTTTTCATTGAACTGACATTTTTACACTACTAAAAGTATCCTAAGTTTTATATACTCCTTAAATATAAAAAAGGAGTGATCATGAAAGTAGTATTGAGTATTGCTGGCTCTGACAGTAGTGGTGGTGCAGGTATTCAAGCTGACCTAAAGACATTTGAAGCATTTGATGTTTTTGGTACTACAGCCATTACAGCCATTACAGCACAAAATACCACAGGTGTGGAACAGATAGTGGGCATGGATGCATCATTTGTCAAAAAACAAATTGAAATGGTATTGAAAGATTTTGATGTTGCAGCGATAAAAATTGGTATGCTTTTTAACAAAGAGATCATAGATGCTGTGTGTGAGATGATAAAGGACCTTAGTATTCCTATTGTCCTTGATCCTGTGTCTATATCTAAAGCAGGTTCTCCGTTGCTTGAGGATGATGCCTTAAGTGCAATGAAATCTCTTTTTAATCATGTGACACTCATTACACCTAATCATCATGAGGCCTATGAATTCTTTGGATACATACAGGGAGATAATAAATCTCTTGAAATGATCCAAAGTCTCAATACACCTGTACTTGTCAAACATCATGTTGTTGAATTTGCCGAAGGTAGCTTCAGTGTTGATCAGCTTTATTTTTACCGTCAAAAGCGTGTATTTCAGTCACCGCTTATAGAAACCTCTAATTTGCATGGTACAGGGTGCTCTTTTTCAAGTGCGATCACAGCAAATCTTGCATTAGGTCATCCTCTCGAAAAATCGATCTCAATTGCAAAAAAGTTTATTACGTATGGACTTAGAGAGGCTCCAGGCATTGGAAATGGACCAGGTCCTATACATCATAAAAAAGGAGGAGAACATGTCGCAATCGCTTAAGGGTCTGTATGTGATCACAGATGAATATCTTACACCTGATGAAACGGTACATAGTTATGTTGAGGATGCCCTCATGGCAGGTGCTTCCATCGTACAATATAGAAACAAAACAAAATCAGATGAAGAGGTAGAAACAATATGTCGAATACTTCAAGCACTTTGTAGTCGCCACAATGTACCCTTCATTATAGATGATCGTCCGTATTTAGCAGCTAAAATAAATGCTGATGGTCTGCATATCGGTAAAGATGATATACCTATTGAAGAGGCGAGGAAAATTTTCCCAAAAGGTATCATAGGGGTATCATGTTATGGAAGTATCCGTAAGGCAAAAGAGGCTCAGGAGGAAGGAGCGGATTATGTAGCCTTTGGATCATTTTTCGCTTCACCCACAAAACCTCACTCGGGTATGATCTCTTTAAATGTCCTGCATAAAGCAAAAGAAGCAGTTGATATACCTATTTGTGCGATTGGAGGTATTTCTGAGACAAACATAGGGCAAATTGCAGCGACACAAATAGATATGATCTCTGTAGTGAGTGCAGCATTTAAAGGTAACACAAAAGGAAATGTATCAAATTTAATAAAAGGAATGAAAATATGAAACTTAAACTCGCTTTTGAATGGTTCTTAAACCCAGACCATTTACCCTTTTTGATAGGGTTGCACAAAGGTTACTTTGAAAACTACGGTTTGGATCTTGAACTGATCGTACCTGATGAGCATTATGACGGATTAGATGAGTTAATTGCAGGGAATATACAATTTGCAACCAACGAACCCCTTCATCTCATAGAGCAGTTTCATGAGAAGTTTCTCTCACTAGGTACCTATTTTGAAACTAAAGGTGGTGTTTTACTTAAAAAAGAGACGTATGAAAAAGTAAAAAATGGTGAAATGATTACTATAACTACTCCGGTATCGAATGAAGTGACCAATACTATAGGGTATGAGATTATTCGTCGTTACTTTGAAAAAGACGGTATTGATGTCTCCAAAGGACAGGTACACTTTGAGCCTAATGGTTTTGAGCATATTAAGTATATGAAAGAAGGTGCAGATGGGGGATGGCTATATTTCTATAATTTTGAAGGTATAGAGGCACAAAAGGAAGGAATGGATCTACTTTATCTTGATGCACAAACTTCAGGTTTTGCAAACTTCAGTGCACTGGATCTGTTTGTCAATAAAGATTTTTATCATGATAATGAAGAAGTATGTAAAAACTTTGACAAAGCAGTGAAACAATCCATTACATTCATGAATCAAAATCCAGAAGAGGCGATGGATATTTACTATGATCACACCAAAGAAGCTAAATCTGCACTGATGGATGATATACTAAGAGCAACACTAGAATGTTTTGATGAAAATTATAGTTCAAACTATGCACAATCTTTGCCTATTTTAGAATTTTTTAGAGAGATAGGCATAACATCATTGGATGATGAGAGATTTAAAACAGCATTTTTACAGTAAAGGATCAATGATGAAAATAGCCGTTTCTGGATGTCTGCTAGGGGAAGAAATACGTTATAGCGGCGGACACAGTCATGATCGATTTGTGACTCAGAGTTTAGGAAAGTATGCTCAGTTCGTTTCATTTTGTCCCGAACATTTAGCATTCGGTACTCCTAGATCAACGGTAAGACTTGTAGAAGATGAGAATGACGGCTATTATGTTCAAAGCAGTGATGGAGAGGTAGATGTTACTGAGAAACTTTTACACACAAATAACAAAGAACTCCAAAAAATTCAAAATGAACCTATACGAGGTATCATATTCAAGTCAAAATCCCCTAGTTGTGGACTTGGAAGTGCCTTGATCTATAGAACAAACGGTTACTCTAAAGAGAAAGATGATGGTCTCTTTGTAAAGATGTGCAAAGAACGTTTTCCTTTATTGCCCATGGAAGAGGAAGGAAGACTGAATGATCCATGGTTGCGAGAGAACTTCATCATGCAACTTTTTGCCTACGATGATTTTGAAAACTTTAAAGCAAGTCATCCACGTCTTAAAGACTTAGTAGAGTTTCATCAAAGTTATAAGTTTATGCTCCAGGCAAAACATGACATGATGTACAGAGAGTTAGGACAAATCGTAGGTAACCATGAAGAATTGGAATTTAGTGAAATACTCAGACAATATGAAATTCTCTTTAAAACAGCCATTGGGCAAAAGAGTTCTATAGGTAAAAATAGAAATGTTCTTGAACATATGGCAGGCTTCGTGAAAGATAGAATAAATGAAGTAGAAAAAGAGATGCTTCATGAACAGATACTGGATTATGCAAATAAAATAGTACCTCTTATTGCACCATTAAGTAGGCTTCATATGTTTGCTAAAGCCTATAATGTTGAGTATCTTTTGAATCAAAAGTTTTTAGATCCTTATCCTAAGGAGTTGGCTTTACGTTCAGATATAAAGAGTGGGAAATGAAAAAAATCACACTATTTTTATTCATGTCTGGATTTACTCTCTTTGCAGAAGAGCAAAAACTTTCAATTCTTGAGCAAATTACACAACCCAAGGTGAGTTTTCAAAGTGATTTTTTGTCTGATGCAAAATTTGAGGGCTATGAAGGCAGTGTAAAAACCTATAAGCAGAAGATTCAGATCAATAACGACATTATGGGTTTTAGCTACAGTCGTTGGGATTTTGACTGGGACAGGGAGAATGATCTTCCTTTTTATCAAGATAAAACACCTATAGATTCAATGAACCGTATCAAACTTTATGCGAATTGGCCTTTACGTATCAATGAGAAATGGTTTATGCTTAACTCTGTGAATGTGAATACAACCTATGAAAAAGAGATGAGTCACTCCTTTGGTGCAGGTATCACAAGTTTTTTTTCTTATAAGATTGATGATGACCATGCGGTTCAGCTTGGTGCTTTTGCAAATTATCATTCTGTAAAGACACTTGCTTTACCTGTCATTGGTTATTCTTATCGCGCACGTGAGACAGATGGATTGAAAATGGTACTTGGATTTCCAAGAGCCTATATCGGCTATCAAATAAGTCCAGAAGTTTTGCTCAATGCAGGTATGATCTATTCTCAGGCAGTGATACGTCTTGCAGATGACAGCGGTATTGAGCCAGGTGGCTATAGCGAAGCTAAAGATTTTCAGGCAAACCTGGGATTTAGGTATGAGATCAATCAACACTTTGAACTCAGTGCTGATCTTCTCTATGCATTGAAACGTGATTTTACTATTTACAACCACAATGCTGATGAAGTAGATAGCCACAGCATTGAACCTTCTATGGGTGGTATACTAAAATTAAAATATCTTTTTTAAAGAATTTATGATGAGAGTAGGTAATAGATGAAAAGGATTCTTTGGTTCAGGCGTGATTTGAGAGTGGAAGACAATCCCTTACTCTCATTGGGTGGTGAGGTACTGCCTGTCTTTATTTTCGATACGCAAATACTCTACGCACTTCCTGAAAATGATAAGAGAGTCAGCTTTATTTTTGACAGGGTTATCAAACTCAAACACTCACTTCAAGCCAAAGGGTTGGAGCTGAAAATATTCTGGGGAGATCCTGTAGAGATATTTAAAGTACTTGAGGCACAAGGTTTTAATGAAGTTGTTGCCAGTGGAGATTATGATGCCTATGCAAAAGAAAGGGATATTAGAGTTTCTCATATCCTTCACTTCCGTTACATGCATGATACCTATATTTTTAAACCTGAAGAGGTATTGAAAGATGACGGTACACCTTATCTGGTCTTTACCCCTTTTTATAACAAGGCCAAAGCACTTTTTTCTAAAGAACATCTTCAAGAGTATACTCTTGAAGAACATACACTATATGGTACTTCGTATGAAGGAATTACCAAAATTGATGATGATAAAGAGGAGATCCTCCCTTTACGTATTGATTCGATCGGGTTTAGAGAAAATCTTCCTGAAATTAAAGACCCACAAACAAAGATTAAGGCCTTTCAGAAGAGGCTTGAAGGGTATGTAAAAGATAGAGACTATCTTGACAAAGAGGCCACATCACATCTCAGTATCGATCTTCGTTTTGGTACGATCTCTATCCGAAGCCTTTTACGCTTTATAGTTGAGCAGAAAAAAAGTGGTGTTGATACTGAGCCTTTTTTCAGGCAACTTATTTTTCGTGACTTTTATGCTTATTTGCTCTTTCACTTTCCTGATCTAGCGTGGAAAAACCATAAATATCAATTTAACGGCATAGAGGATAAAGAGAAGTTCGCAGCTTTTTGTCAAGCCAAGACAGGTGTACCCATTGTCGATGCAGGAGTAAGAGAACTTCTAAAGAGTGGTGGTATGCACAACCGTGTACGGATGATCTGTGCTTCATTTTTTACCAAAGATCTGCTCTTACCATGGCAGTGGGGAGAAAGTTTTTTTGCAAAGTATCTGTTGGATTATGACGCGGCATCGAACATCCTCTCTTGGCAGTGGAGCGCAGGTACAGGCATAGACCCTCAGCCTTATTTTCGTATATTTAATCCCTATCTACAGAGTAAAAAGTTTGATAAAGAGGCAGTTTATATCAAAAAGTGGATACCGGAACTTAGATCAGTGGATGCGAAGAAGCTTCATGATGAGAATTATTTGCTACACTATACTGTTGAAGGCTATCCAAAACCGATGGTAGTACATAAAGAAGCTTCACAAAATGCCTTGGCATATTTTAAGCAGAGACTTTAGGAGGTGGCATGTTAGATTTGCAAGAGATGCGTACAGAATATATACAAGCGACACTCGATGAAAGTACGGTACCTACAGATCCTTTCATACTCTTTGAAATGTGGTTCTCTCAGGCCGTTCAGACAGAGGTTAAAGACCCAAACAGTATGATCTTAGCCACAAGTTCAAAAGAAAATATTCCAAATATACGTACCGTACTTTTAAAGATATTTGATGAAAAGGGATTTGTTTTTTTTACGAACTATAATAGTGTGAAGGCCAAGGAAATAGAGGAAAATCCTCATGTGGCTCTGGAATTCCTATGGTTGGATCTCGAACGTCAGGTTCGTGTGATAGGCACATGTGAGAAGATCAGTACATCAGAGTCTATGTCTTACTTTATGAAACGTTCACGCGGTAGTCAGATAGGTGCATGGGTGAGTGAACAAAGTTCCGTGATCTCTTCACGGAAGATGCTTCAGATGCAAATAGAAAAAATGAAAAAAAAGTTTGCCAATGGTTCCATCCCTTTGCCCGATTTTTGGGGAGGTTACAGGGTCATACCCTCACAAATAGAATTTTGGCAGGGTAGAGCGAACAGACTGCATGACCGTATTCTCTATACCAAGGAACAAGATAGTTGGAAGATAGAACGGCTTGCACCATAATATTTTTAAATCATTTTTTAGAGGTAGAGATTAGTTCTTTTGGAGAATTTTTTTAGCCTGTTTTATAAAGAGCTGCTTGTTTTCCAGCATATTTTCTATCTCTTGTTTGCCGAGATCGCCAAATCTTTTTACGATATACTCTGCAACCTCCGTAGAAACAAGATCGAAGTCTGTAAAAAGTGTGTCTATGTGCATACGCAGATGACTGATGGTATGCTCATCCTTCGGAAGATCTATATGGGAAAGCTTCAACTCTTTGATACTGTAGTTAGAATCTCTGGGATCCATTGTCTCCTGATAGCATTGCATGCTTCCAAGCTGTATAGCGGTGAGTTTTTTCCCATAAGAACACCCCGTATCGATCCCGTAAAAGTTTTCTCCTGTTTTGACCTCTTCAAAGACGCAGTGCCCGAAAATATTTATGACTTCATCGTTTGGAATTTCCATACCTTCTTCATAGCGGTTGAGTAGATAATCTTTGTAGTAGACAGGATCGTTTCGATGCTCATAAAAAGGCAGGGCAAAGCCATGGGTAATGAAATAGTTGTCTACCTGTAGGTAGATAGGAAGCGTTTTTATCCACTCAAGATGTGCGAGCATTTTGCCATGATCATCTTGGTAGCTTTGAAGTGTAAGCATTCCTCCGTAGCGTTTGTCTGAACTCCACGGGCTGTGTTTGTCATGAAAAATGGCATCTTCAAGGTAGACTTCCATGAGGTGTTCATGATTCCCCTTGACGCAATCATAACCATTTTGGATAACAAAATCGATGACATCTCTAGAGAAGTTCCCTTTATCACAGAGGTCCCCTACAAATATGAGTTCCGCATCTTTTGGAAGACGTCCAATAAGGTTTTGCAAAGTATGAAAGCATCCGTGTACATCGCCTACCACATAAATGTTTTCAATATCTCTATCCTTACGCATGCACTGCCTCCTATTTTTTTGATTATAATAAAATTAAATGAAGATTCGTAGTAAAAAGATGTCAATTCATCTCAATATCTATCATGGACAGTCAAAAAAACGCTATGAAAATGGTCTGAATAGACTATACTTATTATTTAGAGAGTGTGTTATACTTTAAAAGCAGGAGTGACTATGAAAGTATTACTTACCGGTGCAAACGGCTACATAGGAAGACGTCTTAAACAAACCCTTTTAGATGAGGATCTCCATTTACGCCTGCTTGTACGCAATCCAAAAAGTCTGGATTCTGATCTAAACGCTGAAATAGTACAAGGAAATACCTTTGATATGGACTCTTTGGAGCGTGCACTTGATGGCATTGATGTTGCCTACTATCTCATACACTCTTTGCAACACAAAAACTATAAAGAGCTTGACAAACAAAGTGCGCAAAATTTTCTGGATGCAGCCATCAAAAAAGGGGTTAAACGTATCATATACCTGGGTGGACTTGGTGTGAAAGAACATGCAAGTGAACATCTTTTAAGCCGTATAGAAACAGGAGAAATACTTTCAAGCAGACCTGACAAGATAGAGACGATCTGGATACGTGCAGGGGTTATCATAGGTTCTGGAAGTGCCAGCTTTGAGATCATCAGGCATCTTACAGAAAAACTGCCTATCATGGTCACACCTAAATGGGTTAATACCTTAGCGCAGCCCATTGGTGTAGATGATGTCATTGCCTACTTGAATGCCTCAAAGGACCTTAGTATCGATAGTAATCTTGTAGTGGATATTGGCAGTGAGAAGATGACTTATAAAGAGATGATGCTGGCTTGTGCCAATGCACTTGGTCTCCGACGCTGGATCTTTCCGCTTCCCGTACTGACTATCAATCTCTCTTCATATTGGCTGAATCTATTTACCCCTGTACCTTATACGATTGCACGTTCACTGATAGAAGGACTTTCCTCAGAAGTGGTCATACAAAATGACAATGCTAAGCGATATTTTAGTCATATCCAGCCTATGGAATTTAAAGAAGCCGTTGAAAAAGCGATCAAAGAGATGGAAGAGAATCAAGTTTTTAGTCGCTGGAGTGATGCAGGAGGCGGACAGGACCTATGGGAGAAACAGCATAAAGGTGATCCTTCATCAGCAGTTTTGATGGATCGCCAGTCTATGAAGCTGGGTGATATTCCAAAAGAGACGGTCTATCGTACTTTTTGTGCTATAGGTGGTAAAGAGGGATGGTTCGGATATGATTGGCTTTGGGAGATCAGAGGCTGGATGGATAAAATGATCGGTGGTGCTGGACTTAACAGGGGACGAAGACATAGTCAGCATCTTAGAATAGGAGAGAGTGTTGACTTTTGGAGAGTTGAAGATCTGAGTGTCAATGAAAGGCTGCTACTCTATGCACAAATGAAAGTACCAGGTAAAGCTTGGCTGGAGTTCAAGATAAAAGGGGATGAATTGGTGCAGACTGCGTATTTTTATCCTCGTGGATTGTGGGGAAGACTCTACTGGTATATACTTACCCCCGTACACTATTTGGTTTTTAGCAATATGATAAGATCTATATTAAAAAAAGCACGAAACAATAAACAGACAAAAAACAACTATGAATAGATCATCAGAAAGAGTAAAATAAATAAAAAGGAGTCCACTATGAAAAAATTACTATTACCTCTTTTACTTGCATTGGTTTTTCTTGTGACAGGGTGTGAAGACAAAAAACCGCAAAAAGTCACTCCTGTTGAGGGCTTTAAACTCTCAGAGTATCTAGGCACATGGTATGAGATAGTAAGACTTGAACATAGATTTGAAAAAGGTATGGAAGCGATATCGGCAACTTACAGTATGAGAGAAGATGGTGGTGTAAAGGTACTCAATAAAGGATACAAAACCAAAGAGAAAGAGTGGAGTGAGGCAGAAGGTAAAGCCTATTTTGTAGAAAGTCCTGACAAAGGCTTTTTAAAAGTATCATTTTTTGGACCTTTTTACGGTTCATATATAGTCATGGACACAGATTATGAAACCTACACGATGATCAGTGGACCTGATCTGAGTTATTTCTGGATACTCTCTAGAAAACCGACACTCGATGATAAGATACTGAACAGACTTTTAGCGCAAGCAAAAGAAGCAGGGTTTGACACTAGTAAACTTATTTATCCAGATCAAAGTATGAATGATGGCAGATAGAGCACTCATCATCGTAGCGCATGGCAGCCGAAAAAACTCTTCCAATGAAGAGGTCAAGGCACTAGGAGAAAAAGTAAAATCCATACAGGATAAACACTACACATTAGTGATGACATCATTTTTAGAATTTGTAACTCCTTCTTTGGAAGAGAGTATTCTCTCCTGTATCGATAAGGGTGTCAGTGAGATAGTCATCTTACCTTACTTTCTGGCTTCTGGTAACCATGTCACCCGAGACATCCCTGAAGTGGTTCAAAAGATACAGGCATCACACCCGCAAGTAAAAATAACACTCAAAGAACATTTAGGCAGTGCATCAGGTATGGTGAAACTTCTAAGTGATATGGCTGCAGTTCAAACAAAAAACTCTAAAACTCAATAAATACACTACAAGTTTTAGAGGCAATAAATAATAGGATAGAAAACCTTATAAAATTATATATTTTATAAGGTTTTGGAAACAAAACATTTCTGATATACTCTTAAGACTGAAATATCGCAATAAAAGGACATTATGTTCCTTGGATAAATAGTTATGAGTATCAAGGAATGAAACATTGAAAAGCAAGATTACAATAATCTCTCTTAGTTTAATTATAGTTATGTATTTAGCTTTTAAGGGTTTTATACATATACTGAGTAGTTCAAACTATAAACTGAACTCAATCAAGTCAGCATCAAATACAAAATTTATAGTTAGTGAATTTGAATCACTTAGTGAAGCAGGTCATGCGCCCTATGGAAAACACTTAACCTTATCTAAAAAACCTATAGATACTCCAAGTGAAGGACATATTATATATGCTGGCTATTGCCTCAACCTTGAATATTCATGGCTATCTAATAATAGAATTCAAGTTAACTGCAGAACTGACAAGCCTGAAAACCCTGTTTCATTATCAAAAACTGCATATGGTATTGTTGTTGAATACAATTAAACTCATAACAAGATGTTCATACAGGATGCAAAATTTAACTAAGCGTTATGAATCACTTACAAATAAATTTTATTAAGGAGTGTCATGAAACTAACCTCATTTATTAATACTCTCTTTTTCCCTGTTTTATTATTGGCAACACCAAATGAGACAAACTATCTAAAACTAAAAACAACTTGGGACAACAATATCACATATCTCAAGTTTATGTTGAAATCTCCAATGATTGGAGAAGAACGATATAATTATCAAAAAGGTATGGAGGAAAATTATATTAGCCATATTTCAGTAATAGATATAAAAAAAGATAAAAAAATATTAGATGTTTCTACAAGTTCTTATATGCGTGAAAATCTAATTATTAAATTTAAATATATTGATATTGAGAGATCTGAAAATATAAAATTTATTATTACTGACAACAAAGGTTCTCAAAATAATTATAATGCAAATACCAACAAAGGCAAGAGCCAATATTTGACTCCATCTAAAGCCACAGCATTATATGACAAAGTAGAAACAATTAATTACAGAAAACAAAATCCTCAAATTTTTAAATCTAAAAATATTGATGAAGCGATAAAAGCACTTTATGGTACCGTAAAGGAACCTATTGAAAACAAAATAAAGCTTTCTTTAAAAGAACATAATTATTGTCATGAACTAATTCCTATTCATATTTCGTCCGATGTTGACTTGGAATCTTTTGCAATTTTTAATAATCAAAACAAATATCCTACAATAGCGGTATTTTCTCTTGATAAAGTGAAAATGATAGATCTTAAATTTAATGTGCGTATGTTTAAAACATGTACGGACTATTCTATTATTATCGTAGGAAAAGACAGTATGGGAAATATTTATATAACAAGTGAGAAAGCTCGTGTGGCATGTGCAGATGGTTGTGGTGGAGGCGGATAAATGAAAGACTTTACCTAATTAATAAATAAGATATTATCGCAAATATGAGGATCAATACAGACTTTGTATTTCCTAAAAACTAAAACCTTATAATCTAACATAGAATATGACGGGTAAGTAAACCTCATAAAGTTATATATTTTATAAGGTTTTCTCTTCACACTAGTTTCACACTTCTATTTTATACTTCATCTGAATTTGGATAAAGCGTTTCTGATTTGAATATCAGATAAGCATTACAAAAAAATTAAAAGGATTTATAATGAAAAAATTAACAGCAATCTTACTTCTAACAATCGGTTTAGCTTCAAGCGCTATGGCACATCACCCTGCACCAGTAGATCAAGCTGGCTCAGGAATACCAGATAATTCTGGACACTGGGATGCATTTCTTGGTGGTCTCTAGTTCATTATATTAATATATTTTGGATAAAAAAAAGCAAGGCGTATCCTAAATTTGGGATATGCCTTTTTTTATTTCTTCGATCAAAACACCAATTTTTAAACTAATTTTATTTGTTGCACCAAAACCTCATAAAGTTATATATTTTATAAGGTTTTATATAAGGAAAAGTAGAAGATGTTTTTTATTTGCCTTTTAATATCTGTAAATAACCTTTTCATCTCAAAATCAATACTTTAATTAATATTTGAGTGTTGTATTCCAAGCCGATTTTGAACGTCCCTTTTCATATCCTACTTGATAAAGTGCATTCATATATTTTTTGTCAATAACATATTCCAAAGGCACATCAAAACTCTTTGGTACATTGGTTATATATACATTAAATCCATCACGTTTAGCTAATGAGGTGATATTGACTAAGTCACCCACCCCATGGTATTTTGTTAAGGTATAAAATGATCGCTTTGCAATATCACTTAGGGAAAGAGAAACAGGTTTATACACAGGGTCTATCTTTGTATTTCGTATCAGCCACATATTTTTTTGAGGATGTATATTTAACAAACGCTGCAGCTTCTGAATATCCATATCACGAGGATATACAAATATCTGTCTGGTAACGCCACCGTCTACATGTACTTCCTCGTGTCTCTTTCCATTAATCACCACATCTATGAGTACCGGTGGGAAGGCTCCAGGGATGGAAGATGAGGCTAATATGATATCTCTGATAAGTTTTGGGGCATCTGAACGACCACTTAAAGCAATTTTAGTAATATCCCAGACGACGGGGCGCTGTGCATCAAGATTGGTAGTACCGATCTGTAGTATACGCCCCTTTCTTGCCTCCTTTGCCAACTCCGCTATGAAAGCATCATTTATCTCTTCAGTAAGGATCTTTTTAAGTGGTGCCGTATCCCCTAGTGAGGCACCAAAAAGTGCCTCCATCGGTGAGAATAGGACGATGTTCTTTTGAGAGGACTCTGTATAGAGCCTTTCTATCACTCTATCATACTTTGGCCCCAAGAATGCAAAAGGAGCCATCAGCGCACCGGTCGAAATACCTGTCACCACAGTGAACTGAGGTCTGTCTCCACGTTCACTCCAACCCTTCAAGAAACCCGCACCATATGCTCCATCCTCAGCACCGCCTGAAAGGGCAAGTATATCTATTCTTTTACGAAAACTTTTATTGGCTTCAAGTCTTTTTATATTCGATCTTGTATAGGTATACTTTGCTGTTTCATCACCCCAGTAACGAATGTTTGTATACCCCATAATCGTAGCTTTAGTATAATTTTCTGCAGCAGGTGGAGGGAATGAGCGTTGCTTAGTAGAGCAGGCAGAGAAAAACAACATGAATGGTAAAATATTTACCAGTATCAATGAAATCTTTTTCTTATGCATGTACACTCCTTCCATAGTATCACTTAATCCCCTTAATTTAAACTCTTCTTGAAGATTGAAAGAGAAAATACAAAGAAAAACATCCCTATGACAAAAATCCAAAACATATCAACCCATACAACATCCAGCCCAGCTCCTCGATAGAGAATTGCCTGAGACATACTCACAAAGTGGCTTGTAGGCATCAGCAACATAAAATTTTGAAGCAGTTGCGGCATACTCTCAAAAGGAGTGATAGCTCCAGAGAGTATATGAAGCGGCAAAATGGTGATAATGATAATAAGCCCCAGCTGCGGCATAGATTTAGCGACAGTCCCCATGAATATCCCCATTGATGTTGTTGAAAAAAGCATTAAAAATGCCCCGAATAAAAAAAGCCCTTCAGATCCTGCTATTGGAACATCCAGCACGCCTTTGATCACAAACTGCAAAGATAGTGCTGCGGCCAATAAGACAATAACTCCCATGGACCAAACTTTAGAGAGCATGATCTCAGCAGCATTCAATGGCATGACCATCAGGTGCTCAAGTGTTCCATGTTCTCGCTCACGAATAAGTGCGGCACCTGAGAGAATGATCGAAAGAAGGGTTATCTGCTCAATAAACTCCATCACACTTCCAAACCATGTGCTTTCAAGCGCCGGATTAAACTTCATACGGGCAACAAGTTCTACCGGAACCGAAATGTCTGCTGAAGTACCTTGTAAAAAAGTGCGGACTTCATCGTTGATCATCTGCTGTATGTACCCCGCACCGATACCTGCCTGTGACATACGCGTAGCATCGATATTGAGTTGGATGGTAGGTTGTCTTCCTTGCAGTACTTCCTTCTCAAATGAAGGTGGAATGGTAAGGACAAACGTGTATACCCCCTTATCCATTCCATAGTCAATCTTATCTGCCTCTATCAGATCAGGAGGAAGGAAACGTGGTTTGTAAAATGCTCCAATAATCCGTGCTGAGAGTACCGATTGATCTTCATCATTGAAAGCAACAGGAACTTTGTTAAATTCCGAAGAGGTTGCGGTTGCACCAAGGTAGATAGCAAAAGAGAATGTATAGACTATCAGAATGGTCAACATTTTATCATGCCATACACTTTGAAGTTCTTTGATTCCAAGACGATAGATGTTCAGAAGACTTCTTTTCATTCAAGCCTCCTGTTTTTTCAGTGCTGTAATACTGAGTAGTGTAATGACAACAACAATAGCTGCAAGCGCAGAAAAATCATAACTAAGATCTCTAAACTCAAGCGCTTTGCTGAAAACACCTCGGCTTATATTGATAAAATAGGTTGCCGGGAAGATATTGCCCATCACTGCTCCAGCACCTTCCAAGGAGCTGACCGGTTCATTAAGCCCTGAAAAACTGACTGTCGGCAATAAAGTCAAGATAGCCGTTGCAGTCAAAGCTGCAATCTGTGTTTTCGCAAATGAGGACATCAGAAGTCCCAACCCTGTAGTTGCTGTAACAAAAAGCACTGCACCAAGACTCAATGTCCATAAACTTCCCTTGAGCGGTACCCCGAAAAGAGTAGTAGCAAAAACAACCAACCCCACATATCCGATCATACTGATAACGATATAGGGCAACTGTTTCCCCAGTAAAAACTCTAGCCGTGTTACTGGTGTAGCATAGAAGTTTGTAATAGACCCAAGCTCTTTTTCCCTCACGACACTCAATGCCATCAATATAGAAGGAATAAACACTAAGAGCAGAGGGATGACTGCCGGTACCATCGCATAGATACTTTTAAAATCCTGATTATAGCGATAGCGCATCTCGATAATGACTGCTGAGAGTACTGGAGTAGCCACTGACTGCTCTTTTGTCTGCTGGATCAGGTAATCATAGTGCATACCTCTGACATACCCTCGAATCGTCTCGGCCCGAAACGGCATAGTTCCGTCAATCCATACCCCGATCTCAACAGATTTGCCTCGTTTTAGCTCCCGTCCGAATCCAGGCGGGATTTCAAGTGCCAGAGAGATTTCTCCTTGACGCATTCTTTGATCAAGCTCATAGGATGATCTGATCTCAGTTTGTTCTTCAAAGTAACGTGATCCTGAAAGATTCTGAATATAAGAGCGACTCTGGGGTGTTTGGTCCCTGTCCAGTACAGCAAAATGCAGGTCCTCTACATCCATATTGATCCCATATCCAAGAGTGAACATTAACAAAATGGTTCCAAACAGAGCAAAAACAAGTCTGACCGGATCCCGGATCAGCTCCAAAGATTCACGGTAAGTGTAGCCCAAAAGGCGCAACCAACTAAAAAAACGGTTCTGAGGTTTTGACTGAGGGAATGATGCTTGCAAGTGGGTACTTTTTTGTAATGCCTTGCTCTCTTCCGCCTCTTCAAGGTAGTCAATAAAAGCATCTTCAAGATTTTCCTTATTCCTTGCACGAATTAACGCTTCAGGGGTATCACTGGCCAGTACGCGCCCTTGATGCATCAATGATATCCGGTCACATCGTTCCCCTTCATTCATAAAGTGTGTTGAGACAAAGATCGTTACGCCTTGATTGCGTGAAAGTCCAATGAGCAATTCCCAAAAACGGTCACGCGAGACCGGATCTACACCGGAAGTGGGCTCATCAAGAATCAGTATTTGAGGGTTATGGACAACAGCTACTGCCAAAGAGAGACGTTGTCTTATACCAAGAGGAAGGTCCATAGTATGAGTATCAGCATAGTGTTCCAAATCAAAATGATCTATCATCTCTTCTATACGAGGTTCAACTTCAGTTTGCGGAAGGTGAAAAAGCTGTGCATGCAGTTTCAGATTCTGTCTGACCGTCAGTTCTGAGTAAAGTGAAAATCCTTGGGTCATGTACCCAACCCGATGACGTGTAGAGAGATCTTGAACATCAATGGGCTGACCAAAAAGCCATGCTTTACCTTCTGATGGATTGAGCAGTCCAGTAAGCATCTTCATGGTTGTCGTTTTACCACAGCCGTTCGAGCCGAGAAATCCAAAGATCTCTCCACGCTCTATACTAAAGCTCACATCATCTACAGCAGTAAAATCACCAAAGCGGATCGTAAGTCCCTTTGCGATGATAGCTTCTTCTCCATGCTCATTTATGATATCGGTCCGTGGCGGGACGACAAGAGTTTTATATCCACGGCGCTTTGACTCAGGCAATAAAGCAATAAAGGCATCATCGAGATTATCGGTACTGGTCTTTTTATACAACTCATCCGGCGTACCTGTAGCCAGAAGTTTTGCATCATCCATCGCAACTATCCAATCGAAGCGCTCCGCCTCTTCCATATATGCTGAGGCAATAATAACACTCATTCCTTCCCTACGCTTTCTCATACGCTCCACCAGTTCCCAAAATTGGCGGCGTGAAAGCGGATCTACACCTGTTGTCGGTTCATCCAGAATCAGTAGATCCGGGTCATGAATAAGCGCACAGCAAAGTCCGAGTTTCTGCTTCATACCGCCTGATAACTTACCTGCCGGACGATCACGAAAAGGTGCAAGCCCTGTACTTTCAAGTAACTCATTTATTCTAGCTTGACGCTCACCCCTTCCTTGTCCAAAAAGACGACCGAAAAAATCGACATTTTCTTCCACTGAAAGAGACATATAAAGGTTTTTGCCAAGCCCCTGAGGCATATAAGCAATTCGAGGGCCTATTTTGCTCCGATGTTTTTTAAATCTCATATCTCCATCAAGAACTTTGACTGATCCCTCTTGTATTTTTCTCACACCTGAAATGAGTGCCAATATGGTCGATTTTCCCACCCCATCAGGCCCAATAAGCCCAACCATACAACCATTGGGAATATCTAAACTCACATTATCCACCGCCACTGTATTCCCATAACGATGACTTAAATTAAGCAGAGATGCTATCGGAGTCATGGTCTTGAACCGTTTCTATCTCTCATACGTAGTGAATCTGGCCAAGGCATCGTTTCGTTCAATCGTACATAAGCAACGCCCGGTAATCCGGATTTAATCTTATGTAAATGTCCCAGCAAGAGTTCAGGAGCTATTTTCACCTTGACACGGAACATCAATTTTTCTCTTTCGGTAGCTGTTTCGATCTCTTTAGGTGTAAACTGTGCTTCAGGTGAAATGAAACTTACTTTTGACGGTATAGGAGTATTCGGTAGCGCATCCAAAACAATACGTGCATCCGAACCGATATCGATAAGGCCAACCTGAGAGGTAGGCAGGAAAATAGTTATATATGTATCGATAAGATCAAGCACCACTAAAGCATTGCCTCCGCTTCCTATCATTTCCCCTTCTTCTACCAGACGGTAAAGCACTCTTCCCTTTACAGGAGAATAGAGTTTACTCTCCTGTAGTTGCACTTCTATACTCTCAGCCTGTGCTTTTGCTGCACTTATCGCTGCTTCATAGCTTGTCACTTGTGCTTTGGCTGCCATTAGCGCTGCTTCTGCCCTTTGGTATTCTGTTTCATCATCTTCAAACATAACCAAAGCGATACTCTTACTTTCAAATAGTGCTTTACTTCTTAAAAAATCATTCTCTTGATGTTTGAGATCTATCTCTTTTTGAGAGACTACAGCTTGAGCATACTTTTTATTTTGTCTGGCCTGTTCAACCCCTGCAAGTGCGACCTTATATCGTGCTTCAAGCTCTCTGGTATCAAGCTTGGCCAACAACTGACCCTTTTCAACCATATCTCCTTCTTTGACATAAATGTCTGTCAATCTCCCTCCATGCTTAGCAGTTATATTAACTTGTGTAGTTTCCAGTCTACCATTACCAGAGGCAATACCGTCATATTGGTCAGACTTATCCCAATATTTTGTCAACATAAGAACAGAAATGATCATACCTATAGTCACTACAACAAATAAAATTTTTTTCAACAGATTTATTTTCACTTCTTCTCCTCTGGCATCTTTTTAAATAGAATACACTTAATTATATACTATCTTAATTCCCTAAAAAATGAAAACCTTATAATCTAACATATTTTATAACGTTTCTCGCCGTAGCGACGTTTTCGAGGCATAAATTCTTCATCTTAAATAGAAAACCTTATAAAATGTTCCAATATGGATGGTATTATAAGGTTTTTTATTATGTCTTTAGTCTCTAAAATATGTAACGTATTTTATTGGATTTTAGAGTTTTTATTGGAGTAGACAATAGTAGAGTAGATATCTAGCATGAATCAACAAAAATACCCTACGAAATAATTTTATATCCGTATAAAATATGAGAAAAAATGAGGAAACCATGTTTAATATCTATGATAATTTAGAAAATGCAACACATTCACAACCTAGAGTGACCACTTTACTTGCTTGCCAAGATAATCTTATGCCTGCTTCATGGCATATGCCTATATCGAAGTCACCTTTTCGCTATGCTATAGCTGTACGTGAAGAGAACTACACCCATAATCTTTTAGAAAAACACCAAAGTTTCACACTCAACTTTTTAACATTCGAGTATTATGAGCTCGTCAATATGATGGGAAAGTTACATGGTGATAGCGAAAATAAATTGGCTAAAAGCGGGTTAGAAATAGAAGGTAAAGATATAAATAATAATGTATTACTCAGTGCTTCAGACTTCATCTATGAATGTGAGGTATGCGATACCTACAAAAACGGTGACCATACTATTTTTATAGCTGATGTCTTCAAAATACATGTCAATGAAAAGCAGAGTCAAAAGCCTATGCTATTTTCTGGTCGAGGAAGGTATGCAACATTAGGAAATACAGTTACAGCAAATAAAAGGGTATAGTATGACTATAGAAGAAATTGCATTTGAGTTAGAATTGGCAGGATTGAGGATTGAGGAACAAAGAATGCTACTCTCATCTATTAGAAGAAGTGGTTTTGATGCAAAGATGCTTGATAGAAAACTCATAGGTATGGGGTATGCGCCAGTATTTACCATATATGATGACGAAAATGATGCATATATAAGTAATGTAAAGAAATAAAAGTAAAATATATTAAAAGGAGTACAGTATGACGTTAGAAGAAATAGAATTTGAACTGGAGATGGCAGGATTGAGTAGAGAACAACAGGTGAAATTATTATCATCTGTTAAAATAGGTGGCTATGATGCAAAGGTACTCGATCAAAAACTAAGACTTATGGGATTTCCACCGATCTTCAGTATTTATGATGAGGATGAAGAAGAGAGTGACAACAAGTCTTAATCAGTTATTTATTGTTAACCGTCATAAAAAGACTACGAATATACTCCTAAAGCATTATAATATGCATATCGAAGGAGATATCTATGAAAGCGTACATACCAAAAGAATTTAGTTTTGACCCGGATGAGAGAGGTCACTTTGGAAAATTTGGTGGGCGTTATGTGTCTGAGACACTTATGCCCATACTCATTGAACTTGATGAAGTCTATAAAAAATACCGTTTTGATACAACATTTTGGGATGAAGTGAATGCACTCTACAAAGATTATGTAGGACGTCCATCACCTCTGTATAAAGCACAGAATATCAGTGATGAGATAGGTGCAGAAGTCTATCTCAAACGTGAAGACCTCAATCATACAGGTGCACACAAGGTGAACAATACGATTGCCCAAGGTCTTTTGGCTAAACGTATGGGAAAAACGAAGATCATTGCTGAGACTGGTGCAGGACAGCATGGAGTGGCAACAGCAACTATAGCTGCACTCATGGGTTTAGAGTGTGAGGTTTTTATGGGTGCAAAAGACGTAGAACGTCAACAACTCAATGTCTTTCGCATGAAATTACTGGGGGCGAAAGTCCATGCTGTAGAGTCTGGTAGTAGAACACTTAAAGATGCCATGAATGATGCTATAAGACACTGGGTCACCCATGCCAGAGATACTTTCTATGTCATAGGTACTGCGGCAGGGCCGCACCCTTATCCTTTGATGGTACGTGATTTTCAGGCTATCATCAGTTATGAAGCCAAAATACAACTCTTAGAACAGGCGAATACGCTACCTGATTATGTGTTTGCTTGTATAGGCGGAGGGTCAAATGCTTTAGGTATGTTTGCCCACTTTATAGAGGAAGAAAAAACAGAGTGTATTGGCATAGAAGCAGGAGGTAAAGGATTGCAAAGTGGAGAGCATGGTGCATCTTTGGCTTTGGGAAGACCAGGTGTACTTCATGGACAATTGAGTTATCTGTTACAAACAGATGAGGGTCAGATAGAAGAAGCTTACTCTATTTCAGCTGGACTTGATTACCCAGGTATAGGTCCTGAACACTCTTACCTTATGGAACAAGGTAAAGTGATCTATGACTCTGTCACTGATGACGAAGCGATGGATGCCTTTGTATGGCTTAGCCGTGCTGAAGGGATAGTCCCTGCATTTGAAAGTGCCCATGCTATCGCTTATCTCAAAAAGATGCCCAAAGAGACCATCAAAGATAAAACCATCATCATAAGTCTTTCCGGACGCGGAGATAAAGATATGATTCAGGCTATGGAACTTTTGAAACTGTAAGTGGATTTGTATTATTTGACAGATATGCCTTTGTCTGTGCATGTCTATAGGCAAACATTTGATTCATGTCACGTTTTACAAATGGTACTGCTAGTACACTTAGTGGCCAGAATGGAAGTGAAAAGGTAATTTTATCTTGTAAGATCGAATGTTTCTCATCAATAGCAATAAAATGATGTTCATGTCTAAACATTTTAAATGGAGAACGTGTAGCCACATCTATGATGAGATGAGGGTAGAGAACCTCTTCAAATGTTAATTCCCATACAAAAGACAGAAAACCTTTTTTAATTTTCAAAATGGCTTGGTTTCCTTTTTTGAGAGGTGTTTCGATTTTCACTATATCTACCTCTGTATCTTTAGGAGTGATCAGGGTAAGATTGTGCGTATCGGCATGAAAGTTAAATAGGGTTTCAACATTACATGGTAGAGATGTTTCATAGATTAATGTGTATTTCATAGCTATAAGTATGCCATCTTTTTATCTCTTAAACTATTATGAATTGACAATTTAAGACTACAAAGTTAGACATAAAAATCATAAACTTATAAAAAGTTCATAATTTTGATGTTACTAAATAAACCTCATAAAGGAGGGATAAAATGAAAAAGCGCATATGGATAGTTGGTGGAAGTAGTGGCATTGGCCTTGAACTGGTTAAAATCTGGTTGCAAGAAGGAAACTGTGTAATCTCTAGTGCTAGAAATGCCACTAATTCAAAAGAGCTTTTAGCACTCAAACAAATTTATGAAGAACAGTTGCAGATCATAGATGTAGATGTTACCTCCATTAACTCAGTCAAAAAAGCTGTAACACAGGCTTGGAAACGATTTGATGGTATTGATGTGTGGTTTTACAATGCAGCAGTTTATGAAGTGATGTCTACCAAAGAGTGGAATATCGAATATTTTGAAGCGATGATGCAAATCAACTATATGGGTGCAGTGCGTGTAATGAGTGAAATTTTGCCATATTTTGAGAAAAAGGGAGAAGGAAGGTGGATCTGGAATGCCAGTCTTTCAAGCTACTTTGGTCTACCTCTTGGGGGTGGGTACAGTGCACCTAAAGCGGCATTGCTAAACCTCGCTGAGTCTCTACAGCCTGAGTTGAATGTGAAGGGTATTGAACTGCAGGTGGTCAACCATGGTTTTGTGAAAACAAGACTCACACAAAAAAATAGCTTTGATATGCCAGAGTTGATGACACCAGAAGTAGCAGCACAAAATATTATCAAAGTAATAAAAAAACCATATCGTTTTGAGATACATTTTCCGTTTAAACTCTCTACCTTTTTACAAACATTGCGTTTACTTCCCTATAGGATCTCATTGGTATTGACTAAAAAAATGCTCCCTAAAGAGATTTCGTAAGGAGACTATGATGAACCAAGAGAAGTTGAGCCATTTTTTTGAAACGCTGAATGAAGGCGTTGACATTGAATCCTTTGGGATTATCTATGATGTTGATGTTGTCTTCAAAGATCCCTTCAATAAAGTAAAGGGTATCAGGGCAGTATATGAAATATTTGAACATATGTATCAGGCTCTGGATAAACCAAGGTTTATCATTAAAGAATATATAGACAGAGGAAATGTGGTCTATGTCAAATGGGATTTTATCTTTACATTCAAAGGTGAAAAAAATGAAAACAGGTTTGAAGGTGTAAGTCGCTTGCAAATAAATAACCAAGGAAAGGTTATATCGCATGTTGACTTTTGGGATGCGGCTGAGCATATGTATGAAAAGATGCCTGTAATAGGGACAATTCTTCGATTGATCAAGCGTAAGATTTCGAGAAGTTGACATTATGCAAAACTCAAAAACCTTTGGAACATGTGCCACCTGTTCTCGTCATACGGCATTGACAAAACACCACCTTATCCCTAAAAAGAGACATAAAAAAATCAAAAACAATTCTAGCGATGTATCGCTTGATGCTGTTATTTATGTGTGTCGTACCTGCCATGACGGTGTACATGATCTTTATGATGAACGTACGCTTTCTAAAGAGTATAATACCCTTGAGAAAATTTGTGCGGATGAGAGATTGCGTAAACATTTTATGTGGGTATCAAAATGTAAAAAGGGTGTACAGTGAAACAAGAAAAACTCACATATTTTACCTTGGTCTCCTACGCTTCAACAGCTATACCCCTTGCTATGTTAGGACTTCCACTGTATATCTATCTGCCTACCTTTTATTCACAGAGTGTAGGATTGAGTGTGACCATTGTAGGAGTTATACTTTTTATTGCACGACTCACGGATGTTATCACTGATCCGCTTGTAGGACTCTACAGTGATAGACTTCAAGGTAGATATGGAAAAAGAAAACCTTTCATACTTATAGGTTCATTGATCTTAACCATAAGTTTTTATGCACTGATACATCCACCTAAAGATCAGAATGAACTATGGCTTTTTAGTTTTTCAATATTGGTTTATTTAGGATGGAGCATTGTATCCATACCTTACCTTGCATGGAGTGCTGAGATCACTTCTGACTATCATGAAAAGACCCGTCTGAGTGGAGCAAGAGAGCTTTTTACTATACTCGGTGCATTGGTAGCACTTCTCGTACCTTACCTTTATAGTGTTTCAGAGTCTGCTGATAAAAGTTTGAGTATCTTATATACTGCATTTCTGGTAGCTCTGATTTTGATGCTTCCTCTTACCCTTACGGGTATTAAAGAAAGTAGAGTAAAACCTACCAAGCACATTAGATTTAGAGAGATTAAAACACTCTGGCAGAAAATACCTGCACTTAGCCGGCTTCAATCAGCTTTTACCCTTAACTCTCTGGCGAATGCTCTTCCTGCAACACTCTTTTTGTTTTTTGTTCAGCTTGTCTTGGAAGAAGAATCAAAAACAGGTCCACTGCTTTTACTCTATTTTGCTTCAGGTATAGCAGGGCTACCTTTTTGGACTATGTTAGCCAGAAAGATAGGCAAAAGAAAAAGCTGGCTGGCTTCTATGGTACTTGCTTCCACTGCCTTTGTTTTTGTTCCATTTCTCGGTAGTGGTGATCTTGTATGGTTTGCCTTTATTACTTTTGTTTCAGGCCTCTCTTTAGGTGCAGATATGGCATTGCCATCTTCCATTCAGGCAGATGTGGTACAAAAGTTAGAAAAACAAAAAGCCTCCTATGCAGGCATACTGTTTGGCATCTGGGCAATGTTGACCAAGTTTGCACTTGCACTTGCTGTGGGTATAGGGTTTATCATATTAGGGGCAGTGGGGTTTGATCCCAATGCACCTACACCTATAGCCTTGAGTACACTTGCATTACTGTATGGTGGTGCACCCGTTTTTTTCAAAATGATCGCATTTTGGATCATGAAAGGTTACCGTGAAATATCCTAACCTTAGTCCATCAATTTTATTTGTAATGACATTTATTTCAGGTATGTTTCTTTCATGGATACAACCTTGGAGTCTGACGCTCTATCTAGATGATGAGGTGATACGATTTATAGGGCTGGTTTTACTTTTTGTTAGCCTCATACTCAATATCCTGGCCTACAGAATGTTTAAAAATCATCTCACACCTCATGCTCCCTTTTGCACACCTACAATACTTATCGACAGCGGTGTTTTTACTTTGAGTAGAAACCCTATCTACTTGGCATTGGTATTGTCTCAATGCGGTTTGGCTTTTATTTTCGATATGGTGTGGCCTTTGCCTTCTGCTATGATTTTATGGATTACCCTTCATTATCTGATTGTACCAGATGAGGAAAAGATTTTAGAAAGCCTATTCAAAGAGAGATATACACACTATAAACAGCAGACATGTCGTTGGTTTTAATCAATTGACAAAATAACAATACAAAAAGATTTAAAAACAGCATAAACTACAGTTAGAGTAAAAAACTGTAAAGGAGCTAGAGATGAAACAATGGTTATTTATTTTATTTTCAACATTTTTGTTCTCTACCGCCCCTTTGCCTGTACCTCATGTAGACGTTGAAGAGTTTAGCGGTCTATGGTATGAAGTGGCCAGAACCTATAACAGTTATCAAAAAGATTGTGTTGCATCGTCGGTTGAATATGAATTGCAAAAAGACAGTACTTACAAAGTGTTCAACCGATGTTTTGAAAATATTATAGGTGGAGATATTATCGAGTACAAAGGTACTGCAGAACCTACAAATGGAAACTCTATGTCAAAGATAGACATGACCTATTTTTTTATTTTTACACGTGAATACCGTGTCATTTACTTAGAAAAAGATTACTCTGCGGCAGTGGTAGCAGATGAAGACATGGATCAAGTTTGGGTGATGAGCAGGAAGCCTCAGTTGCCAAAAAGGAAACTTAAGAAGATTCTTTCGAAACTTGAAAAAAACATGGATGTCAAGAGACTGATCTTCACAGCACAAGACAAAAAAGGACGTTACAAATGAAAATTGCAGTACTAGGAGCAGGAATAAGCGGTTTGGGTTCTGCCTATCTGTTAAGCCAAAAACATGAAGTAGATCTGTATGAAAAAGAAGGACGTCTTGGAGGTCATGCACGTACAACCATAGTAGAAGAAGATGGTAAACATTTTGGCATTGATACAGGTTTTTTAGTATTTAACCATGAAACCTATCCGCTTTTGACCAAACTCTTTTCAAAACTAGATGTTAAGATAGAAAACAGTGATATGAGTTTCGGTTTTTGGGATGAAGCATCTAACAATGCGTACAATGGACAGTCACTCAGTGGTCTTTTTTTTCAGAAAAAAAATCTTTTTTCACCTTCTCACTACAGAATGATAGCTGACATTATGCGATTTAATAAAACCGCTAATAGAGATATCGATGAAAACAGTTCAGCACTTGATAGTACCCTTGGAGAATATCTTGAGTCTTACTCTAAAGTGTTTAAAGAACGTTATATCATACCTATGGGCGCAGCTATCTGGTCAACTCCTAGCGAAAAGATGCATGATTTTCCTACGAAAACATTTATACAGTTCTTTAAAAATCATGGACTGCTTGGTGTCACGACACAGCATCAGTGGCTGACAGTAAGCGGTGGATCAAAAAACTACGTAGAGAAGATCAAGGCACATATATCGGGCAATATCATTTTAAATAGTGATGTCATTAAAATAAGACGTGATGTATATGGTGTAACACTGATCCACCGTGATGGTAAAGAGAGTAAATATGGCAAAGTGGTTATGGCAATGCATGCACCTCAAGCTTTGGAAATGCTTGAAGATGCTACGTTAGAAGAAAAGCAGATACTCTCTGCATTTCCTTATAAACAGAATGACGCACTTTTACATAATAACAGCAAGGCACTCTACCCAGATAAAAAGATCTATGCAGCATGGAACTATAAAACAGGTGGAAAAGAAAATGCCGTGACACTTTCTTACTGGATAAATAGGTTGCAGAACCTTGATAGTCAGAAGGAGTACTTTGTCTCTCTGAATGAAACTTCAGAGTTGGAAGATGTGATAGAACAGATCTCCTATGAACATCCCCAGTTTGACAGCAGAGCGATTATGATGCAGTCCAGACGTGAAGAAATCAACGGACAGAACCATACCTACTATGCCGGCGCGTACTGGCGTTATGGTTTTCATGAAGATGGCCTCTGGAGTGCCAATACGATAGCTCGTGAATTTGGATGTGCATTATGAGCCATAGTTTTTTTGAAGGAACGGTCTATCATAAACGTTATACACCAAAGGTACATGAATTTACCTACCCTTTCTACCTGTTAGATATAGATCTGTCACTTTTGGACAGGCTTAAGAACAGACTGTTTTCGTTTGAAGGTGTAAATCTTTTTTCTTTTAGAAGCAAAGACCATTTTGGACAAAGTGAAGATTTTATGGAAAACGTAGAAACTTTGCTTCAAAAGTTTGGTCTAAATTCAAGTGAGAATATGCATTTTGTCACACTGCCTAGAGTTGCTAACTTTGTCTTTAACCCTATCAGTGTATTGATACTTTTCGATAAGAACGTACCGACACATCTTTTTGCAGAAGTGCATAATTACAATGGGGGTAGGGTTGTTTACCCTGTCAAACTAACAGAAAAAGACAATAGAAGCTATCAAGGTGAAGTGATGAAGGAGATGTATGTTTCTCCTTTTCTTGAAACCAGCGGAGAGTATCGTTTTTTCCTTCGATACGATGAAGGAAAGATGTCTCTAAAAGTCGATCTGTATGAAGCAGGAGAAAAAAAATTGACTGCTTCTTTTAATGGTAGCGAAAGGCCTTTTAAGAGTATGACAATAGCAAAATTATTTGTAAGGCACTCTTTTTTAACATTTTGGGTTGTGACAAGAACTTTGTGGCAGTCATTTAGATTATGGCGAAAAGGTTTAACCTTGTATGCGCCTACAAAATTAGATCAAATGAGGAGGTATTAAAATGAAAGGATTCTGGAATAAATTCGGTGATAGGTTTTTAAGTCGTATTGAGCATGGAACATTAAAGGTTGTCTATAGTGATGGAACCCAAAAAATCTATGGGAACGGTGAAGTACCAAAAACAAGTTTGGTCATACACAACAGCCGTTTTTTTAGACGTCTTGCACTTTATGGTGATATAGGGTTTGCAGAAAGTTATATGGATGGTGATTTTGAAAGTACTGATCTAACCAACCTAATCAGTATTGCACTGATTAATTCAAAAGCGCTCTCAGCAAAAAGTGAGGATAGCAGCAGCAACCGTTTAATTAACCTATTGCCTCAAATGAATAAGGTAAAACACTGGATGCGAAAAAACTCCAAAACCCAGTCACAAAAAAATATATCACAGCACTATGATCTCTCTAATGATTTTTTTGAATTAATGCTGGATGATACAATGATGTATTCAAGTGCAGTATTTGAAAGTTCTGAACAATCATTATATGAAGCACAAAAAAGTAAAATTAAGTTACTTGCAGACAAACTTCACCTTAAACCTGGAGCCAAAGTACTTGAAATAGGTTCAGGCTGGGGAGCTATGGCTATACATCTCGCCAAAGAGAGACAGTGTGAGGTCACTACGGTGACACTTAGTAAAGAGCAAAAAGCACTCTGTGAGCAGCGTTTTAAAAAAGAAGATGTAGAGGACCAAATAGAGATTTTACTTAAGGATTATAGAGATCTTGATGGTACCTTTGATGCTATCATTGCAGTAGAAATGTTTGAGGCAGTAGGGAAAGAGTACTTTGATGTTTTCTTCAAAAAATGTGAGTCACTCCTGAAGCCTTCAGGTGTTATGGTTATGCAGATCATCACTATGCCAGATCAGCGCTATGATGCATATAGTAAAGGAACCGACTTTATCCAAAAATACATTTTCCCAGGAGGGCATCTGCCAAGTGTTAGTAAAATACTACAAACAACGACGAAGCATACACGTCTAAATCTTTTACATATGGAAGAGTTTACAGAAGATTATGCCAAAACACTTAGATTATGGCATGATGCATTTAAAGCTAAACTTCATAAGGTCAAAGAACTGGGATTCGATGAATACTTTATACGCATGTGGAAAATGTATCTTTGTTACTGTGAAGCGGCATTTATTACCCGAAATATAAATTTAGTCCAAGTCGCTTTCACACGTGACCAGAACACATATTTAAATAAAGGATTGGTAGCATGAAACTCAAATCATTTTTAACACTAGGGATGTGCGGATTTTTAACAGGCTGTGGTGGGATGCAGATAGATGACTTTGCAAACAGTTCACCGGAATTCATTCCTCAAAAATATTTTAATGGTCCTATGACGGCTTATGGTATGGTTAAGGATAGAGATGGAAAGATCATTAGACGCTTCAAAGGAAAACTCGTCGGAAGCTGGGATAAAAATGGCGTAGGAACACTCGATGAGCAATTTGTCTATGATGATGGAGAAAAACAGACACGTGTCTGGACACTTACTCCTACAGGAAAGAAAACATTTAGAGGTACAGCAGGAGATATTGTCGGGGAAGCACAGATGATTGCAAAAGGCAATACAGTTATGATAGACTATACGATGCGTGTTCCATATAACGATTCGACGATTGATATTAATGTACGTGACTGGTTACATCTTCAAGAAGACGGCGTTATTTTGAATCATTCAAAAATGAAAAAATTCGGTTTTGAAGTGGGAGAACTTGTGATCACTATCATCAAAGATTTCCCTCCACATAAAACAAATTAAAAGGATAGGGTATGTTAAAAGCTATTTTTTCTTTATTACTTATTTTAACTCTCAATACTTTTGCAAAGGATGTACAGATGAAATCGATCTATGATATTAAAGTCAAAACCATTAATGGCGAAGAGACAACACTGGAACCATACAAAGGCAAGGTATTGCTTATCGTTAATGTTGCCAGTAAGTGCGGGTATACCCCTCAGTATGATGGGCTTGAAACACTCTACAAAAAATATAAGGATGAAGGGTTAGTCGTACTCGGATTCCCCTGTAATCAGTTTGGCTCTCAGGAACCAGGTTCTGAAGCAGAGATACAAAATTTTTGCCGTGTAAACTTTGGTGTAACTTTCCCTATGTTCTCCAAGATCAATGTCAATGGTGAAGAAACACATCCACTGTACCAGTATCTGAAGTCTGAACAACCAGGTATTTTAGGTACGGAAGCGATCAAATGGAACTTTACTAAATTCCTTATTGATAAAGAGGGTAAGGTTGTGGAGCGTTTTGGTTCATCTACCAAACCTAAAGAACTCGAAGAAAAAATAGAACCGCTATTAAAATAGACCTGATCTGTATGATCTATGTATTATTGCACACGGAGTACATAAGAGATACTCTACAATAATAAAAAGGAGGCAAGTGATGAAAGTAGCACTAACTGGAGCTAGTGGCTTCGTTGGGACAGCTTTGCAGAGTCATTTTAAAGAGTCTGTTGTCATAGACAGGAAAGATGATGCCTCTATGATAGTGAAAAAATTAGAAGACGTTCATGTTGTGATTAATCTTGCCGGTGCTCCTATTATCAAACGCTGGAGTGATCCTTATAAACAAATTCTTCTTCAAAGCCGTATAGACAGTACAGAACGATTGGTAAAAGCTATCAATCAAAGTCATGTGAAATATTTTATTTCTACTTCAGCCATTGGTATCTATCCTGATGATCAAAAGTGTGATGAAAGCTGTACCCAGATCGCAGATGATTTTTTGGGTGAACTTGCCCATCAGTGGGAAAAAGAAGCTATGTTGTGTGAGAAACCAACCACTATATTACGTTTTGGTGTGATACTTGGCAAAGAGGGTGGTGCATTGGCACAGATGCTTACCCCGTTTAAATGGGGTGTTGGAGGCATTATCGGTAATGGAAAGATGATGACCAGTTGGATAGCGATAGAAGATCTTGTACGTATCTATCAGTTCCTCATAGATAAACAGCTGACCGGTGTTTTCAATGCTGTTTCGCCCAATCCTGTGACAAATTATGTTTTTACCAAAGCATTAGGAAAGGTTTTACATCGTCCTACTATCCTTCCTATTCCTGAATTTGCCTTGCGTATCATGTATGGTGAAGCCAGTTCTGTCCTTACAGGTTCAAAAGAAGTCTATCCCACTGCACTTCAGGAACAAGGTTTTGTCTTTGAATATACAGATATAGAAAAAGCGCTAAAACACCAGTTAACCTAGTTTTTACAACGAATTGACATTATGAGGCTACGAACAGAAATCCTTTCTTTGTAAAATAAACAAAAAAGTGAGGTTCTTATGAAACGAGCTGTTGTATTATTGAATATGGGTGGTCCGAATAATTTGGATGAAGTTGAAGTTTTTTTGAACAATATGTTCAATGATAAACGTATTATCTCTGCGCCTAAACCGATTCGAATGATGATTGCCAAACTCATTACATGGCAACGAAAAAAAGAAGCTAAAAGCAACTATGAAGCTTTAGGTGGCAAATCTCCTTTGGTAGGGTATACAAAAAAACTTATGTCGAAACTTGAAACAGGGATTGATGCGACTGTACATATGGCTATGCGTTACACTCCTCCTTATTCACGTGATACACTTCAAGGACTTAAAAATGTAGATGAGATCTATGCGATTCCTCTCTATCCCCATTACTCAAGTACAACGACACTTTCAAGTATAGAAGATTTCGAAGAGAGTATCAAAAAACAGGGTATTCATGCTAAAGTAAAAACACTTCATAGTTATTACCGTCATCCAGACTATATCGCTGCAAGTATAGAACGGATCAAGGAGACACTTGGAAATGATGATCCTGGTGGTTTTGAATTGGTTTTTTCCGCACATGGATTACCTCAAAAGATCATAGATAATGGAGATCACTATCAGCGTCATATCAAATACAATGTATATCATGCACGAAAAGCATTGCTGGAAGCAGGTATCAAATTTCATAAGACACATCTTGCCTATCAGTCACGTCTTGGACCACTGAAGTGGATACGTCCTTATCTTGAGGACAAACTCAAAAGTCTGAAGAAGAAAAAGGTTATTATTTACCCTATAGCTTTTACAATCGATAATTCTGAGACAGAATTTGAATTGGATGTAGAATATAGAGAGATCGCTGATGAGGTCGGTTTTGAGGAGTATCGTGTGGCAAAAGCACCAAATGACCATCCATCATTTGTAAAATGTATCACAGATATCTATGAGAGTATGAAAGCTTTCTGATGATAGAGTATGCAGTAGTGGGTTCGGGTATCGGTGGCAGTAGCATAGCTGCATATCTTGATGCCAAAGGGTATGAGACTATTTTGTTTGAAAAAGAACCCTATCTTGGTGGATGCAGTTCAACATTTCAGCACAGAGGTTATTTATATAATACCGGTGCCACAACACTTGCAGGTTATGAAGAAGGGCATATTGTAAAATCAATGTTTGACAAAATAGGTTTTACTCCTGAGCTGATGGTCACTGATCCTACAATTGTCATTATACAAAATGGAAAAATTACACCTCGTTTTTCAGACTTGGAAGATTTTTTGGAGGTGCTTGAACAAAACTATCCTCATCCTAAAAACCGTGAATTTTGGACACTGGTTCATAGACTTGGAAAAGAGTTTTATGTTTTGCATGGGCACTACTACTCTAATCGTTCACTATGGCATAAACTTATTTCACTGACAAGTTTTTTGCCTTTATTAGTCAAATTTCAACGTTTCTTACGGACCAATGCCTATGATTTTATCAACGATTTTTATGGAGATATTTCGGAAGAGTATCAAAAATTTCTGGAAGCACAGATCCTCATTGTCGCACAGGCTCATTCAAAAGAGATCAACTTTTTTACTGCAGCACTCTCTTTGGGATATTCTTTTAATGAAACACATTATGTACCTGGTGGATTCGGAAGATTGTTTGATCAGATGACAGCAAAGATGAAGCATGTCAAACGTAATACACAAATAGAAAAGATTGAACGACACAGTGACCACTTCATACTTCATACCAAAAATGAGTCTCTAAAAGCTAAAAAAGTGATACTGAACAGTACTATTTATGACAGCGAAAAACTTTTTAATGATGAAAAAATAAAGAACTATTATCAAAAGTATGAAACACTCAACAATCACCAAAGTTCCTTTATGCTCTATATGACCATAAAAAGTACGAAGAAGTATGAACATCATTATCAACTAATACAGGATGAACAATATACACACAGTATATCTAATGCTGTTTTTGTCTCTTTTTCAGATATAACAGATAACATGCTTACACCTGAAGGGCACTATAGTGTGACCGCATCTATACATACAGACATTAGGTTTTGGGAAGACAAGAAAACCTACAAGGACAAAAAAGAAGAACTTCAACGCCAAATGCTAAAGAGTATCTGTGATATACTTGATATCAACGAAAGCGAAATAGTACATCAGTTTGCAGCAACACCTAATAGCTTTAAACATTATATCAACCGTGCACAACTTGGAGGAAATGCTATCACTATGAAAAATTTCCTGCCAAAATTACCTTCAAATGATACTTCTATAGAGGGTTTATACCATGTAGGTGATACTGTTTATGCAGCACAGGGGTGGCCTGGAGTCATGTTGGGTGTCGAAAATCTCAGAGGATTATTGGATGTATAATATCGCTTTACGTATCAAGGTCCTTGACTGGCTTTACATTTTACTCATCGGCGTTCTTTTTGCGATGTTGCTCTCTTCTCTGGGATACGTGCTTTTAGGTCTTGAATGGATCCAAGGTGCGTATTTTGGAGCGATGCTTGGTTTTTCTATTACACTTTTCTCGCTTTTGTTCATTACATTTATGAATCAAACCATTTTACCAAAGATCTCAAAAATATTTTGGCTTCCATTAGCGATATTTTTCTCATTTCTTTCTGGTTTTCTAGGTACTTTGTTAAGTATCAACATTGCAGAACTATGGGATATAACTCTCATACCTCTGTTTCATACACACCATGTCCAGATAGCAGTTGCCATAGGTGTCTTAACGTATATTGTAGGTGCTTTGCTTTATCGTTTTGTAAAGATGCGTAATGAAAAAGAAGAGGTTGACCATCATTATGTGCAAAGCCGACTTCGCTCACTCGAAACTCAGCTCAATCCTCACTTTTTGTTCAATGCTTTGAATTCAATAGCTGAGCTCATTCACCAAGACCCTAACAAGGCTGAAACAGCGATCTTAAAAGTGTCTACCTTTCTACGTAATACGATGGATGAAAAAGCACTTATACCATTGAATGATGAACTCAGAAATGTCCGTGATTATGTGGAACTTGAGAATATTCGTTTTTCAGGTAAGATCCATATGCATATTGATCATCCTATGCCTAAAATAAAAGTACCGAAATTTTCTGTTCAATTACTTGTGGAGAATGCTATAAAACATGGTTTTATAGACAAAAAAATGTTGGAAATATTTCTATCCTATGATCAAAGTCAAAATAGACTTATATTGAAAAACAATGGTAAAGCAATGAAGAATACAGAATTCGGAACTGGCTTAACGAATTTAGCTCAGCGTCTCAAGCTTCTCTGTAAAGGAAAGATAGAAATAACAGAGAAAGAAAACCCCACTTTTACTATCTATTTAGGAGATTGTCATGAAAATACTTATCGTTGATGATGAGGCTTTAGCACTTAGCAGACTGAAAAGAATGCTTAACACACTTGGATATGAGGATATCATCGAAGTAGACAGTGCAACAGGTGCACTTGAGGCGATCAAAGAGAATCATTTTGATCTGGCACTATTAGATATTAACATGCCTGGAAGTAGTGGACTTGAACTAGGGTATGAACTACGTTATCATCAGGAAGACATAGCGATCATCTTTCAGACAGCGTATGATGAACACGCGCTTAAAGCTTTTGATATCGGTGCTATAGGGTATTTGGTCAAACCTTTTAGTATAGAACAGTTAGAACAGAGTATAGAACGTGTCAAATTAGAAAGTAAAAGCAGTAATGATCTTCGTTTGATGAGTAAGACGGGTGAGAGCTATTATCTACTTAAACCAGAGGAGATCTACTATGTCAAAGCTGACCTAAGCGAAGTGATGTTGCGCTCTTCGAAGGGGTTCTCATACTATGCACAGAAGATCTCTGATCTTGAAAAAAGATTACTGGCTTATGATTTTGTACGTATCCACAGATCTTATTTGATCAATATTAACAAGATCAAAGAGATAGAGACCATTGAACAAAGCAAACTTCGATTTTCATTCCAGGATATCTCTGATCAGATAGAATCTAGTAAAGATGGAGCAAAAGCATTTAGAAAACAATTTTCTGTCTGACACTCTTTCCTTCACAGATAGTGAAAATCTTGTATAATCTATACAATGTATAGCACAGTGCTTGATGTAGTCTATATCAGACTAATTTACTCTTAAAGTTATTTTGTTATTATCCAATACTACATCCTAAATACATTAAGGTTACTATGAATCCATATACCAGAATCGTTATAAAAGTGGGAAGTTCTGTGTTAACAGAGAAGGGTGAGATCGCAAAAGAGCGTATGGTTAACCTTGTTTCTTTTATCGTAGAAGTTCGCAAAAAATATGAGGTTATATTTGTAAGTTCTGGTGCAGCAGCAGCGGGGTATACAGCTTTAAAGCTAGACAAAAGAGAACATATCAGTAAAAAAGTTCTAGCTGCTGTTGGACAGCCTATACTCATGAGCTCTTACAAAAGAAAGTTTGATATATATGATACGGATATTGCTCAAATTCTTTTAACCGAAGATGATTTTGACTCTAGAAAATCTACAGAGATCTTTAATCAGATCATTCATACATCATTGAAAGAAGATATTGTCCCCATCGTCAATGAGAATGATATTTCAAGTACACCTGATCAGATCTTTGGTGATAATGATCAGCTTGCTGCAAGAGTAGCACATCATACAGACTCAGATCTTTTGGTTATTTTGAGTGATATAGACGGTTACTATGACAGTAATCCAGATGAAAATCCTCATGCACAAATGCTAAAAGAAGTGAATAGCATTTCAGAGGATGAACTAACTGCAGTCTATAGACCTAATAATGAATTTACATCAGGCGGTTTATATACTAAGTTGGTTACCGCAAATTTCCTGATCGATAAAAAACGTGACATGTTCCTATGTAGCGGATTTGACCTTACTGCTGCCTATGATTATCTCATGGATGGTAACCATACGAAAGGAACTCTTTTTAGAGCAAAGAACTAGCATATTCTGATCATACAGGATTGTCAAGATCCTGCCTATCCTCTAGAACCCAACTTTTTCGTACTTTAATCCAACAACGTATAATAGTGACGCTTATAAACTATTTCTGAAGCTTAAATCCTGGGCTATAACTAAATAATCTATAGTCTCAATATAATTATTGAATTATCTATGTATAATAGACATAATATATAGAGTTTGAATCATAAAAAGGGTTATGAATGAATGATAAGATCAGAGAGATTATAGAAGAGATAGACACCATGAAGTTAAAGCTGGCCGAAGAGATCGACAAGCAAGAGAGTCATATCTCTTATGAGATCAAAAATGGTTATGTAACATTTGAAAAAGAGGTGTTAGTCAAACAAAGAGAGAATATGAAAAATCTTTTGACCTGGTTCAGGGAAGTGCCTCTTTTACATCTGCTTACGGCACCCCTTATCTATGCGATGGTCATACCTGCCATCATCTTTGACGTGTTACTCTTTGCCTATCAACAGATAGCATTTAGAGTTTTTAAGTTTGAGTTTATCAAGCGAAGCGACTACATGCACTTTGATCATCATTATCTTGGTTATTTAAATCTCGTTGAGAAGCTTAACTGTCTTTATTGCTCCTATTTCAATGGTCTTATGCTGTATGCCTCAGCTATTGCGGGCAGAACAGAACTTTATTTCTGTCCTATAAAGCATGCAAAGAAGGTCGTGTCTCAACATAAGTTTTATGAAGAGTTCTTATCTTATGGGGATGAGGAAGAGTATCAAAAAAAGTTAAAAGAGCTTCGTAAATATTCTCAAAAGTAGTAAAAGGACGTTCTCTCAAAAGAAAATAGAGAATCATACAACTATACCACTAAGGGACGTTGTTTTACTTTTGAGCGTAATTTATTGATAGCTTTTAGAATAAAGGGATGTTTGATAATCCAGATCTCGACTTTATATTTGTAGGGGAAATCCATGATAATAAGTCCTATGAGGATGGTAAGTATTCCCTGACCGGGTAAAAGTAGTAGAGCGATACCGCCTAGTACAAGAATAACACCCAATATATTTTTAAGGAATATAAATAGTAAGCGTATAATTTTTGGTTTTTGACAGCATAGATATCTTTGACGTTTAGGGTGTGTAAAATAATCTGAGGGTATTTGAGTCACTATCCAGGGGATCAATAGTATCGAGGCAATAAATCCAATAAACGAACCTATGGCTAACCATAGTAATACATTTTCATGGTCATTAATAAAGTCCATCATTGGAAGCTTTCTATTCCTTCATTTTCTTTTTAACGGCGATACTGCTGTAACGCATACATATACGAGTTACGCTCATAAGCAGAAGGGTTGTCGGTGTGTGTGAGAGAGATACTCCCCTTCATCTGAGAAATAGAGTCATATTCGTACTCTTGCATCCATTGTGTGATCTCATTGAGTATCACTGCTGCTTCAGATTCCCCTTTATTCAGTAGTACGGAAGCAAGTGCCACTGCATCCGCTCCGCTCATGATAGCTTTGAGCACATCTTCCGCACTGTGGATCCCCGTACCCGCACATATAGAGCAGGAGAGCTTTTGATAGAGGATCGCGCACCATCGTAAGGTTTCACTTACATTGGCTGAATTGGTGATATTGGCACGCTGCAAAGGGGTGAGGAGTTCAAGATCCACATCGACACGGGTAGGGTTGTCAAAAATGGTGAGACCATTGGCACCGACTTCGACAAAACGTTTGGCCATATTGGCAGGACTGGAAAAATAGGCATTCATTTTGACATTGAGGGGGATGGAAATATGCTCTTTCACTTGTGTAACCGTATCGATATACATTTGTTCTACGACATGCCCCTCCATATCAATGGAGGTGGGGATATAGGTGATGTTAAGCTCCAAAGCATCTGCACCGGATTCCTGAAGTTTTTTGGCGTATTTCACCCATCCTCCTGCAGAGACGCCGTTGAGACTTGCAATGATCGGGATCTCGACAGATTCTTTGATATTTCTGATCTCTTCAAGATACTGTTCAGAATGGAGATTGTCAAAATCCACCTCACTTGGCAGATACGTGGTCGCTTCAGCATTAGCGTTGCTGTGTATATGTAAAAAGTGGTCGATCTGACGAATTTCATGGTTGATCTCTTCTTCGAACAGTGAATGCATTATGACTGCAGCAATGCCATTATCTTCGAGTTTTTTGATGCTATCGAGTGATCCAGTTAAGGGTGAAGCACTGGCAATAAGGGGATTTTTTAATGCCAGTCCTAAATGTGTAGTCGTTAGTTCCATGGTCAGACCTCCTTCTGAGTCGGTTGATAATATTCATACAGGTTTTGGTACCTTTTGTAGAGAGATTGTGCAGTGTGAGCCGCTGTTTTGAGGTAAGATCCTGCAGAGTCAGCATTCATTTTCTCTACCATTTTAAAACGGGTCTCACGGTACATAAAGTCCTTGACATCTATTTTAGGGCCTTTATAATCAAGTTTCATCGGATTTTCTCCCTCTTTGATCTTATCGGGGTTAAAGCGGAATATCGGCCATAAACCACTATCAACAGCACGTTTTTGCTGATCAAAACCATATTTGAGATCATAGCCGTGTGCGACACACTGTGAGTAGGCGATAATGATGGAGGGACCGTCATAACGTTCCGCTTCAACAAAGGCTTTGACCGTGGCTTTGTCGTTTGCACCCAATGCGACTTTTGCCACATAGACATTTTCATAATTGATGGCCATTGCAGCGAGATCCTTTGGCACTCCTTCTTTCCCGTCTGCAGCGAACTTGGCCACAGCACCGGTTAGGGTGGCTTTGGACTGCTGGCCACCGGTATTGGAGTAGACTTGGGTATCGAGCACTAAAATATTGACATTTTTTCCGCTTGCAAGCACATGATCCAGACCACCATAACCGATGTCATAAGCCCATCCATCACCACCAATGATCCAAACGGATTTCTTGACAAGATAATCTGCTATTTTCAAGAGATCTTTTGCTTCGCTGCCTTCAAGTTTTGCAAGAGCAGATTTCAGTGACTCAACCCGTTCTCTTTGTTCGTTTATTTCTATTTCATTATCCTGAGAAGCACCCAGTATCGTATCGACTAGAGTTTTGTCTAGTTTATTTGTAAGACCTCCGAGCAAGTTTCTAGCATGGTCAATGTGGTTATCTATCGCAAGGCGGAAGCCAAGTCCAAATTCCGCATTGTCCTCAAAGAGAGAATTTGACCACGCTGGTCCGCGTCCTTGATCATTTTTCTTCCATGGTGTCGTTGGAAGATTCCCTCCATAGATCGAACTACACCCAGTGGCATTGGCAACGATCATTCTGTCTCCAAAAAGCTGTGAAACAAGTTTGATATAAGGGGTTTCTCCACACCCTGCACATGCACCGCTGAACTCAAAGAGGGGTTCCAGGAACTGGGATTCTTTAATGTCATCATGGTCGAGTTTTGAACGCTCGATCTTCGGTAGGGAAAGAAAGTAGTCCCACTGTGCAATCTTTTGCTCTTTAATGGCGTCAAGCGGTGTCATATTGATCGCTTTGAGGTTGGTCTGTGATTTATTTTTAGCCGGGCACACTTCCACACAGAGTGAACAGCCGGTACAGTCTTCTACCGCTACTGAGATATTGAAAAGATCGTTTTCACCGAATTTTTTCCCTTTGGCCAATTTAGAGACAAATCCTTCAGGTGCTTCATGCATAAAGGAGATGTCAAAGACATTGGATCGTATGACCGAGTGCGGACAGGCTGAAACACATTTGTTGCACTGGATACAGGTATCAGGATCCCAGACAGGCACTTCATGGGCAATGTTTCGCTTCTCGTACTGTGTAGTACCTGTCGGCCAGGTTCCGTCATCAGGGATCTGAGAGACTGAAAGTTCATCTCCTTTGTATACGGTCATTTTACCTATCACTTGCGAAATGAAAGGTGTCAGTACCCCTTTGAGTGCAGGCTTAAGCTCTTGGGTACTTTCAGTTTTGGCAGGAACATTGACTTCATAGAGATTTTCAAGTGTATTGTCCACGGCGGCAAAGTTCATCTCTACGATCACATCTCCTTTCTTTCCATAGGTTTTTTGAATGGAATCTTTTATCTTATTGATCGCTTCTTCTCTCGGAAGAACACCGCTGATGGCAAAGAAACAGGTTTGCATAATAGTATTGATCCGGGATCCCATTTTACTTTCCCGTGCCACAGAATAAGCATCAATGATATAAAACTTCAAACCTTTGTTAATGATATGCTCTTGCGTTATACGAGGAAGGTGTTGCCATACTTCCTCTTTTATGTATGGTGTATTAAGTAAAAAAACGGCACCTGGCTTAGCTTTCTCAAGCAAGTCGAGTTTTTCTAAAAATACAGATTGGTGTACACCTATAAAATCGGCTTCTTGTATCAAGTAACTTGAGTGGATCGGGTCAGAACCGAAACGAAGATGAGATGTTGTCATGGAACCGGATTTTTTTGAATCATAGACAAAATACCCTTGTGCGTAATGATCTGTTTCTTCACCGATGATCTTGATCGTATTTTTATTTGCGCCTACCGTTCCATCTGAGCCTAATCCATAAAAAAGAGCCTGAAATTGGTCAGGATTTTGTAAAATGAAATCATGATCATAGACCAGTGATGTATGGGTGACATCATCGTCTATACCGATGGTAAAGTGATTTTTTGGTGATTCTTTGGAAAGTTCCTCGTAGATCGAAAGGATCATAGCAGGAGTGAACTCTTTGGAGGAGAGACCGTAGCGTCCACCGATGATATTTGGCATTTCAAAAGGCAGTTTTGAACGTTGTTCAAACAGTACACTCACCACATCATGGTATAGCGGTTCACCAAGGCTTCCTGACTCTTTGGTTCGATCCAGCACGGCAATGGACTGTACTGATCTTGGAAGTGCATCAATAAATGCTTCGATGGAAAAGGGCAGCGCCAAACGTACCTTTATCATGCCTACCTTTTCACCTTGAACGTTCAGGTAGTGTACGCTCTCTTCTACGGCTTGGGTACCTGAACCCATCAATACGATCACTCTCTCAGCATCCTCGACACCGACATAATCAAAAAGCCGGTAGAACCTTCCAGTTAATTTGGCAAAAGCATCCATCTGCTCCTGTAAGACCTTTGGCAGTGCCTGATAATACTTATTGACACTTTCACGCCCTTGAAAATAGACATCGGGGTTTTGTGATGTACCTCTAAGCACAGGGCTATCAGGTGTCAGACCTCTTTTATAATGTGCTTCGACCAGATCAGTATTGATCATGGACTTGAGTACATCATCAGGAAGTTTTTCGATCCGACTCACTTCATGTGAGGTTCGAAACCCATCAAAAAAATGTAAGAAAGGTATACGTGCATGTAGGGTCGCTGCTTGTGAAATAAGAGCAAAATCATGTGCTTCCTGTACTGAACCGGAGGCCAGAAGAGCAAATCCGGTTTGTCTTACCCCCATAACATCCTGATGATCTCCAAAGATGGAAAGCCCTTGAGCAGAAAGGGATCTGGCGGCAACATGAAAGACCGTTGAAGTAAGCTCTCCGGCGATCTTATACATATTGGGTATCATCAGCAGCAGTCCCTGAGAAGCGGTAAAGGTTGTGGTCAGTGCACCTGCCTGCAATGCTCCATGAACAGCGCCGCTTGCGCCTCCTTCACTTTGCATTTCATACACTTCAGGAACCGTACCGAAAATATTTTTCTGCTTTTTAGCACTGTAGAGGTCACTGAATTCACCCATAGGTGAGGAGGGTGTGATAGGATATATGGCGATGACCTCGTTGAGCTTGTGGGCTACAAGGGCAACGGCTTCATTTCCATCCACAGTTATAGTTGAACGTTCTTTCATCATTATATTCCTTTATTTATCGTTAAAAAAATTCATATAATATATTGTAGATTCAAGGGTACAATATAAACGCATTAAAGACTGTTTTAAAGATGACTCTTTAGGTCATTTTAATATTGTAGCGTTTATCAGATGTAGAGTTGGTTAGTAGAATAATCTTAAATGCTATATAGGTTCTATTTTTGAATAGATCAATTTTATAACACTTTTCTTCTAAACATCCACGAAGCAAACAAGAGTGCTATGATTCCCAAAGTGAACATTGGGACAATCAGTTCTATGGCTATATCAAAAGAGATATCTTTTAAAAATACGCCTTTTAAAAGCAGTAAGAAATATTTTAAAGATATAAAATCTGTTACAGGTATGAGCCATGATGGCATATTTTCCACAGGGGTTGCAAGACCTGACATCAAGATATAGGGTACCACTAAAACAAATGCACCTAGTATATCTTACTGTTGTGTAGAGGATATGGATGATATAAATAAACCAAGATCTATGATCGATAATGGTCTCTTCTTGATTTTTTCTGTAATTTGTTTACTTGAGTACTATTTTAATCAACAATATCCTTTATATTCCCAACTTTACTACTTAATTAAAACTTATATTGTTACAATGTAATATATTGTTTGTGGGAGGCAGTAAATGGATATAGGCGAAGAGACTATAGAAGATACCTTTAATATCAACAAAGTGCTAAAAACTTTGTTTTCTTCTGTAAAAGAAATTGCAAATGAAAAGCGTATCGAACTTATTTATGAAATGGATTCGACAATACCAAGAAAATTACGGGGTGATTCTGAATCCCTGTTATTATTGCTTAGTAAAATACTCACTTTTGTTTTTCAAAATAGTGATAGAAAGGAAATTGTATTATCTCTTTCTTCTGTTGAAGATTTTTTGTATGAAGAGTTTATATCTTTTAGGATTCAAGAGACCAATATTGAAAAAGAAAAACTTCTGGCATTTTTACAAATACACGCAAGTAAAGACATTGAAATGCTTGGCGGTAAGATCGTTGATGATCATGAAAATATTTCAGACATACACTTAAGTATACCTTTTAAGAATTTTGAATTGGGCTTTAGACGTCATTATAGACTCCCAGATAAAAATGTAGTTGGGAAAAAGGTCTTACTGCTCTGTTCAAATGATAAAACTGGACAAAGCCTTAAAAAGATGTTTAAATATTTTCATTATGAAGTTGATGTAGGAATGGAGGAATTAAAGAAAAACGGTAATGATCTGGGGTTATATGATATCTTGATCGTAAGTGAAACAATTTTTACTGAAAAAATCAAAGAGACGATTTCTAAAGTCCAAGAACGAGCACCACTCAAATATGCATTACTTAGAGATCACGATGATCTAGATGATGATATAAAAACAGACTCTGAGCATTTTATCAAACCTATTACACAAGAAAAGATATTTGATCTGATCATGTCCCTTTATGATGATAAACCTAGTACAGACAAGAGTGATACAGCTAAGATAGAAAATGCATGATCTTAAAATAGAAACCTTATAAAATTATATAATTTTATAAGGTTTTGCAAACAGGACATTTTGTCCGATATTGCCAGGTATCAACAAATAACAGAATACTTTGTCCAAATAATTGCTATTTACAGCCTAAAAAAACATAAGTAATTATTATAATCTTATGAATAACTAGAAAAATATACAAATTCTACCTATTTTCATTAATATCAAGACATATTTGATATACTCTTAATACTGAAATATCGTAATAAAAGGACATTATGTTCTTTGAATAAATAGTTAGCCAAGGAATTATATGAACGAAGAACCCGATACTATTAGAGCATTAATCCAACACGAAAACGAGATGACAAATCATCGCATGAACTGGTTCCTGATTTTGCAGGGGTTCATGTTTGCTGGTATTGCCTTCGCATGGGATAAGAGCACGGCGCTTTGTGTTGTCTTCTCTATTGTAGGCATTCTCAGTTCGATTTCAGTTGGAATTCTCTTACGATATGGAATTCAGGCGATTAGAGACCTAGATCGGAAGTCTCGAGACACAACAATCGGGAAAGGTAGCGAGGAAATAGCCCCGTTTATGCATTTCTTGCTTCCTTGGCACTTCTTGCCATTTACGATGATTGTGGCATGGACGGCGATGATTATCATTAAGTTGGCGAAGATTGTCTAACAAACGGGTCGAGTTCGACGCATAAAACCTAGCGGTTTTAGCGCGTCTCACCCAAAACGTTACACACTTTTCATTTCATTCCCTAAAAACGAAAACCTTATAAAATGTTCTATATAGGAGGTTTTATAATGAAAACTATAAAAGAAAACATACACTCTAAAGAGTTTAAGAAGTGAATGGAAAGAGATCAGTATGTAGCTTTTAAACGTAGATAATAGCTGTTCTCTACACTCCCAAATTCACTCTCATTATTTCCGGTATACAGCATAGCACCTACGGCTATGGATGCATCATCACTGATACTGTATTCTATTAGGGGGGAGATAAAACTACTTTGGTCTTCTGGATTATGTATTACACTTACAGCACCGCTATAGAGCAGGTTGAAGTCATAATAGGCTGATGCTCCTACATAATCAGAAGAGAAGTGACGGTTATAGCCTAGACTGCTTTCTTGGAAGTTGAGTATCTCATCAGCCGTGTAGGTTTTTGAAGAGTGGAGCCATTCAGTCATGACTGTAAGTCCATTGACAAAGCCATAGTCAGCCCCCACTATGGTCTGGTAGAACTCCTTATCTAAAAGTTTATCTTTGTAGAAACCTCCTTCGCTTCGCCACTCTATACCGGTATCAAAAAGATTCCCCTCTATCTCATAAGCTATCATTTGGGCATCATTGCTTGAGTAGACATCCAGTGCTACATCACCAATAGCAACATTGCCTTTGACCCTTCCTGCATACTTGTAACTGTTATCTTCTCGTTTTGCAACCACTCCCATTGCTTGACTCAGCTCTCCCAGTGCATAGGTATACGAAAGGGCAACATTACCGTAGATCTGATCGGGTTCAAGTGCAAGGGGGTTTCTGGGATTGAAGAGATCAGTAGGTGTCCATATCCTTCCCACACCCATCGTGATCTTTTGCAAACCAAAGAGCAGGTTATGCTTTGCATCGCCATAACCGACATAAAAACGGTGAAGTCTTCCGAACACTTCGCCTTTTTCATAATCTTTGGCATTGGTTTCTATGTTAAAGGGCGTATCCGCATTGATAGAGCGTAAGAACTGGTATTCAAAACTCTCTATATACGTTTCACCGTAATAGTTGTCTATATCTGCGATGATAGTGGCAAACCAGTTTCCCTCTTTGATCTTATCCGTTATTCGAAGTCTGTTGTAGTTATAGAGGGTTCGATCATCTTCAGCATAGGGTATCTTGGAGATTGTATAATTTGTGTTCTCTATGGTAAGGTCATGATCTACGGCCATGAGTGGTACCGTTAGACAGAGTAGTGTGAGATAGTTAACGATCTTCAACGACAACTCCATCATCTAGTACTATGATACGTTTTGACTGTTCCAGCACATATTTGTCATGAGAAGCGAAAATGACGGTAACTTGCTCTTTTTCATTGAGTGTGCGTAGCATATTCATAAGGCGCGCACTGTTTTTGGAATCCAGGTTTGCTGTGGGCTCATCTGCAAGTATCAGTTTGGGACGTGAAGCGACGGCACGGGCTACTGCTACACGCTGCTGCTGACCACCGCTGATCTCACCGGGAAGTTTGTCTAGTAGATCCTCTATCTGTAAGATCTCTGCCAATTCCACAGTACGTGCATCGATCTCTTTTGTATCAAACTTGAGCAGTTTCATGATGAAGCCTATGTTTTCTCGAACCGTGAGTACATGTATGAGATTGTAGGCTTGGAAGATAAAACCGATATCATGCAGTCTCAGCTTTGCCATTTTTTCTTCACTGTAAGCCGATATCTCTTCCCCCTCAAAAAATATCTCGCCGCTTGTAGCAGAATCAAGCCCGCCTATAATATTCAGAAGGGTTGTTTTACCAGAGCCTGACTCACCGCTGAGTGTGGTGAACTCTCCTTTTTCAAAGGTAAGATTGATATCGCTCAGGGCTTTGACCTCTTTTGGAGTATCAGGGTAGAATGTTTTATAGACATGGTTGAGTTTCATAACATTTTTCCTTGTATGACCTGTATAGGTTTGATCTTTTTAAGCTTTCTTAGAGGCCATATCACTGAAAGCAGGGTAGCAAAAAATACAGCAAAAAAAGCTTGAAAGAAATAGTAGAGATGCATATTGGCATACATGACAGCACTATATCCATAGAGTTCTAATCCTGCTTCAAAAGAGCGCATATCTACACCTTCAGTTGACATATACAAAAGGAAGATCCATCCCCCAAAAGCGCCTGCAAGATAACCAATCAGACCTAGAAAGGAGGCTTCCATAATGATCTGGTTTCTTACAGTTGTGTAGGGAGTTCCGATAGCTAGCATGATACTGAACTCACGTATCCGCTCTAAAACAGAGACAAGCATCACACCGAAGATACCCAGAGCAGCGACAATAAAGACGATCGCATATGAGGCTAGATTGAAGATATTCATATACTCTTGCATCTGTATCAGTAAAGGATAGAGTTCATCCCAGCGAAGCACATCGATATCAGGAAAGTGTTTTTTCAGTTCCTGTTGCACTATAGGGATATGCTCGGCATCTTTCACACGCAAAGCTATCTGGGTGGCACTTTGATGTACATGTAGAAATTTTGACATCTTTTCCATGGAGATAAAAACAGTATGGTCATCAATAGAAGGGTTGCCTGTTTTGAGAATACCGCTGATTCGAAAAGAGATAGCGTTGATCTCACCTGTCGCGTCTTGTGCCGTAAAGATCACACGGCTTCCTATGTTCAGGTTGAATTTTTTAGCTAATGCCGAACCGATCAGTGCGTTTTGATTCTTTTCCCCAAAGCTATACTCTCCTTGGGTGATGAAGGAATCAATCCCACCGAAATTCTGTTCATTTTCCAAAGAGATGCCTTTGAGGACGGCTCCAAGTGATTTGTGCGCGGTGGCAATGAGACCCTCTTTTTCCAAACGTACCGAGTAAGCTTCAATGGCATCGATCTTGGAGAAAGCCTCTACATAGTTTGAAACAGGAGTGAGTCTGTATTCCAGACTTTTGTTCAATCTATACTTTTTATTGTAGAGAGATATCTCTCCTGAGTCACTGCGGATGGTTGTATTGATCAAATGGAGGATCATACCATCATAGAGTCCCTGCAGTCCAAGCAGACCGCTAAGACTTAAACCGATCATCATGATCACCATCAAAGAGCGGGTCTTACGCCTCCAGATACTCAGCCAGGCAAGGTGTTTTGCTATTTTAAACATATCGCATCGCCTCCATTGCAGTAAGTTTATTGACCTTGAAGATCGGATAGAGTATGGCTGCCAGATTGAGTATAAAGATCGTCAGCGCATTCCATGTTATGGTAAAGAGATCAAAGTTCATAGGTATTTCATCACTGACCACACCATACTCTTTATAAGTCTCAGCGATACCCGATATCACGATAGGATTGAGTTCAAAGTAGTAGGCGATGGAAGCACCGATGAGGGTACCCAGGATGATGCTGATCGCAGCAAGGATCAGGATTTCAATAAAAAGCATTCTAAAAATATCTTTAGATGTCAGCCCCAAAGCACGCAATAGGCCTATTTCACGTGCCCGCGTATAGATACTGACATAGGAGAATATCATGATCACAAAAAAGATCACTATAAAAAAGATGGAGATGGAGATATATCCGAAAATGGAATCCACCAACATCGCTTGTACCAGTGCTGTGAGAAGTGTTTTCCAGTTGACTGCTTCATACCCTGAAGGGAGTGATTTTTGTAGATCTGTGGTCATTTTATCTATCTTATCATTGTTATGGAAGTCAAGGGTAAAATAACTGGCTATATTTTCACTCATCATCACGGTGTCAAGATAGGATTTGTTGACAAAGGCCGATTGGGAATCAAATTCGAAAAGACCCGTTTTGAAGATTCCTTTCACGGTAAAAAGATCCGCAGCGATGGAGTAATCGACGGAAGAACCAACCAGTGCTATCTCGCTGCCTACATTCACTTTAAGACGTTCGGATAGTTCAGACCCAATGTAGATGGCATTGGTGTCCGTATCTTTAAGGTATGCACCTTTGACAAGTGAATCGTGCAGTTTACTCAGCATTTTTTCGCGGGAAGGAATGATTCCTCCAATGAGACTTCCTATAGCTTTTTCCTCTCCAGAGAGCAGCGCATAGGTTTCAAACCTGGGACTATAGACTTTGATAGAAGAGTCTTTTGCAAGTATTGCATCAATACTATCAGCATCTTCGATGAGATGATCATAGCCACTTTCATCTCTATATCCATCAAGGTTCACATGTGCATACCCCGTATAGATCTCCACAGAGCTTTTGATGATCTGATGATGCGAACCATCCATCAGTGCAACATAGCTGATGAAGAGAATGGTGCTGAAGGTACTCAGAAGCAGTGTGGTAATACTTCTGCCCTTGGATTTCACAATATTTCTAAATGCAAGCGAATAAAGCATATATCACTACCTCGAATAGCGCTTTAACGCCTGTTTCGTAAAATAAGAAGGATCTATTTTGGTGTCAAAATTGACCTTCTCAAAGATCACTTTTGTACGATTCTTCTTTTTATTTGGATCCAGAGGTTTTAGTTCCATGACCATAGGGATCCTGTGTGAACCATGCTGTTCTATTTTAGAGAATGTCATGATCCTTACTTTTTCCATCAAGTCATCATAAAAAACCTCTTTGATCGGTACAGCATTTTTGAGGTCGACATCGATGATGATCTTTCCCCAAACCACAGCAGCGTTGGGTTTCGGGATCAGCTCTAATGTAGCGTCATTTCCCTGTTTTGAGAGAATTTTCGCATTGTAGTCTTCTTCCAAAGAACTCTCTTTGACCATATCGTCATTGGTAAAATCACTGCCCATCCAGCTTTGCAGCATCATAGATGGCGGTATTTTGATGGTACGCTCTATCTTGGGAATATACTGCCACATTTGATTGTCGATCTTTAAAAAGGTAATGCCCTTGTCTTTTTTGGGGTAGAGTATTTTGATAAAACTCTTGTCGTTCCCTTCGGACCAGCTTTCTATCTTGACTGTGCGTTTGCCACGCTTCGAGGTAACGATCATACTCATAGTGGAGTACATGTAGTCACCACGGAGATTTTTTTCAAGTTTTTTGATGATGGCCTGAGCTTCGTTGGCATTCAGAAAGAGGGTAATAAAAAGTAAAGAGACCAAAGATTTCATATAAACCCCTTTCTTTTTATTATAGCAAAATAGTAAACAGGTTTATTTTAGTTTTTCAATTCTCTTGGCATACAGTAAAAACACTATGCCAACAAACACGATACATGCTGTCACATAGAGTGTGGAGTGATAGTTTCCAAAATAATCGATCAGAGCGATACTGTATAGTGGTGCACCCACCTGACCTATGCCATAAGCAGCAGTCATGGATCCCATAAGTACTACCGGATTTTTACCGGCCAGGTGACCTCCAAGATTTAAAAAGAGTGCCACAAGACCTATGAAAGTACTGCCATAAAGTGCACCGCTGAGCAGGTTCAGTAGGATGTTGCTACTCATTGCGGGTATCAGAATACCTATGATCTGTAGAGCCATTGCGATGATAATGACATTGACACTGCCATAGGTATGAGCGAGTCTCATCCAGAGTATGGAAGAGGGGATACCTGCGATACCTACTATAAGCCAACCAAGGTTTCCATACCCTTCCAATCCTTCAAGAGAATTAATAATGTCTGGTAAAAAAGTACCTTGTACGACAAAGCCGACACCCTCGGTGAAATAGGCCAATATCAGAAGTATCACATAGGGAGAGAATATTGACTTTGAGAGCGGGTGTTTGACCACTTCTTGTTTGACCACTGTATCAAAAGATAAAATATAAAGCGTATAAAAAGTAAGGATAAAAGCAAACAGGGATAAAGCAAGCCAAGCATCAGCCCATGTGCCTTTTTTCAGCACATACTGGCTGAGTAGTTCTGAAATGACTATAGCAAAACCAATACCGCTGAAGTGTATGCCCATAGCTTTTGTTTTACTCTCAAAGTTCAGTTTGACCATGACGATGGCACCACCTACGATAAGGACCATGGCAGAGCCGAAACCAGCGATAATTCTTGAGATCAGCCACAATGTTTCATTGGTAGTAGTTGCCAGCACAAGTGTTGTAAGGATACTTAAGATCATACCTATCCTAAAGTACTTTACTTTTGTGTTGATGTCTTTGATAAATATAGAAAAAACAGCACCAGCCAGATAGCCTGCAAAATTACATGATGCCAATAGACCGGCATAGGTGAGGGACAAGAAGTCTTCAAGCATAGATGGAAGAAGTGAAGTAAAGGCAAACCTTGCTACACCTACACCTACGACGATAGCGAGTATACCAGCCAGGAGTATAGCAGTGTTATTGTTCTTATCGAAAAGCGTCTTTATCATAGTTGTCTTTTTTTTCGCATTATAGTAACAGTAGACTTAATAAGGAGTCGTAAAAATGTCATACATGAGAAGAAATTGTTTCATGGTTTTGTCTCCTCATAGTCTATGGTATAGATGAATATGTATATTTTAATCTCATGTTATAAAAAATCATTATAGAATAATCATTATGAAGAAACAAAAATTCTATGGTTTTTTACGAAAACAGATTTTACTGGTGATAGGATTTTCTTTTATACCTGGTTTAGCATACCTTGGACTAGGTTGGATGAATGATACTATGATGCCGGCTTTGATCTTGAATAGCTTAGTCATAGTGGTATCATTATGGGGGTGGAAACTTTATAGAGACTTTGAATTTGAAGAGATGGATAAAGAAGAGTTAAAACATTGGTATCGAAAACTCACATTCTTTTTTTATATCATCTTTGGCTTATGGACCCTTGCCTTTCTTGTATATTCCCAAGAAGTAGAGAATAAACTTCATTATATTGCCATTTGTACGCAAATCAGTATTTCAATCGTAGCATCTATCTTGCTCTTTTCAGATAGAAAACTTTTTTTCCCCGTTTTATTGATCCTGATTTCACCATTGATAGTATATTCTCTCATGATAGGGGAACTCTATGGTGATGGTCTGGCTATATTTTCTCTCATTTTCCTGGGAGTACTGATCTACGCATCAGATAACAGTTATAATCTGATCCAAAAAACATATTATCAGGCACAACATGATGCATTGACAGGTTTATATAACAGTCGTTATTTGATCAATTATATGGATTATATGATCAAGAGAACACGTTCTTCTGAAAAATGTGCCTATTTATTGCTTATTGATCTTGATCATTTTAAAACGATCAATGACTCGCTTGGTCATGAGCTAGGAGATAAAGTGCTTCAAGAAGTTGCAAAACGTATTAGAGACTACTGTGAAGATACACATACCATTGCCCGTCTTGGAGGAGATGAATTTGCCATCATCAGTGATCAATTTTATGAGGATGGAAATTGTCAAGAAAGCGCCTACACTTTTTCTGTGGAATTGTTACGGATACTGAAGGAAACGTATGTGGTTGATCGTCATCATCTCTATATCAGTGCAAGTATCGGTGTGAATAGTATAGGCAATGCATTCACAGAAGCCGGACAATTCATTAAAGAAGCAGATATTGCAATGTATCAGGCAAAAGCACAGGGCCGTGATGGGATTATTCTATTCAATGATGAATTGGCAAAAGAGGTTGAGTATAGGCTGGAAATAGAACGCAAACTCTATTTTGCTTTGGAAAATAATGAAATTGAATTGTGCTACCAGCCACAGTTTAACAGGGCGCAGAAGATCATTGGCTGTGAAGTGCTTGTTCGGTGGAACAGTCCGGAGCTTGGACTTGTATCACCGTTTGAATTTGTTTCGATCTCGGAAAAAACAGGGTTGATCATTGAATTGGGAAATTATATTATTGAAGAGGCTTTTAAAACACTTCAGGCATGGGAGATAAAGGGCTTAGATTTAAAACAGTTTTCGATCAATATCAGTGTAAGACAATTTTTTCATAGTACTTTTTTAGATGAAGTGAAACGATTAGCTGAAAAGTATCTCTATGAAGAGACAAGAAAAAAAATAATTTTTGAAGTGACAGAAACGATTCTGATTGAAGATATATATAGAATTACTTTAATCATCAATAAGCTTAAGTGTTTGGATTTCTCATTTTCCATGGATGACTTCGGAACAGGATACTCATCACTCAGTGCGCTACGTGAAATGCCTATAGAAGAGTTAAAAATAGACCGTTCGTTTGTGATTCATTTAGGTGAGCGTAAATCTGATGAATTGATGATCACCACGATTCTTTCTCTGGCAAAAATATATAATCTGAAAACTGTAGCGGAAGGTATAGAGACTAAAGAACAATTTATTTTTTTATTGGAAAATGGCTGTGATATGTTTCAAGGATATTATTTCTCAAAACCATTATCAAAAGATGATTTTGAACTTTTTTATAAAGAAAGCTTCACTAAACAATTAAGTATATAAAAAATTTATTGACATTTATAATATCCTGTGATATGATTGAGTATAGTTGAGTCAACTGTGATGAGGCTGACTCATTAAAGGAGTCAACATGACATCTAACAAAGATATGAAATATTATACAAGAGAAGAGGGTAAAGACAGGATCATATGTCTGCTCTGTCGCCACTCCTGCAAACTCAAAGAGGGGCAGGTAGGTTTCTGCGGTATCAACAAAAATGTAGAAGGAGAGCTTAAAACACTTGTCTATGGCCATCCTGTCGCAGTACATGTGGATCCTGTAGAGAAAAAACCGCTGAATCATGTAATGCCTGGAACTACAGCACTTTCCTTTGGGACAGTAGGATGTAATTTTAAATGTCCATTTTGTCAAAATTGGGATATATCTCAAGAGAAAGAAGTGAATGAAGATATAAATGTCAGCCCTGAAGAGATGGTGGAACTGGCACTTTCACATGGTGCTGAATCCATCGCCTATACCTATAATGAACCCACTATCTTCTACCCCTATGCCAAAGACATTGGGGTTATTGCTAAAGAAAAAGGGCTCAAAAACCTTTTTGTCAGCAATGGATTTGAAACACCAGAGGTCATTGAGGATATGGCAAGTTGGGTCGATGCAGCAAATATCGATCTAAAAAGCTGGGATGCTGCCTATTATAAAAAGGTACTCAAAGGTGGACTTGATGAGGTAAAGGACACTCTTAAAAGAATGATAGCTGCAGGTATTTGGGTTGAAGTGACAACACTGATTATCCATGGCGAAAATGACAGTGACAAAGATATAGAAGAGATGGCAGCATTTATAGCCAATGATCTTGGTAAGCATGTGCCATGGCACTTAAGTGCGTTTCATCCGGATTATAAGATGCTGGATCATGAGAGAACAAAAGTAGAAACGCTAATGCGTGCCAAAAAGATAGGAGAAAAAGCAGGGCTTTATTATATTTATCTGGGGAATGTACCGGTTCATGCCGATACACATTGCCCTCAGTGTGGAACGTTGCTGATCGACCGTAGTGGATATGATGTGACGGTGAATACCTTAGAAAATGGGCATTGTCCTAAATGTCACAGAGCGATAGAAGGAGTATGGTCATGAGCACAAGAGAAGCAGCGGTTGCCGGACAATTTTATCCATCCAGCCCGGATGAGATACATGCCATGCTGGAACACTACAATGAAATCCTTGATACACATCTCAAAGAGAAGGATGGTATATTACACCTTAAACCCAGAGCGGTCATTGTACCGCATGCAGGGTATGTATATAGTGGTTTCACTGCGAACATAGCATTAAGACTATTATCTAATTCAGATATCAAGCGTGTTGTGATCATTGGCCCTAGCCATCGAGTCTATCTCAATGGAACAAGTATTTCTGAATTTGATACGTATCATACACCTCTTGGTGCATTGCTCATCGATAAACCATTGGTATCAGACCTGAAAGAGCGATTTGAGTTAGCGTTTGTACCTGAAGCCCACCATGAGCACAGTACGGAAGTACAGATACCCTTTGTCAAAAATTATACACCGGATGTATCAGTGGTTGAGTTGGTTTATGGTGATGAGTCTCCTGAAAAGCTGGCGGAAGTGATCGAGTATCTTCTTGATGATCCTGATACCGCAGTGGTGATCAGTACGGATCTGAGCCACTATTATGATATCAAAAAGGCCAATACACTCGATAGCATCTGTTTGGAAGCAGTGAAGGAACTGAGTACAGCCGAACTGCATGAAGGATGTGAAGCCTGTGGTAAGATCGGTGTGGAAGCGATACTGCTTGCAGCAAAAAGGAGTGCTTTAAGATCTGTGCTGTTGGATTATCGTACGAGTGCAGATGCCAGTGGAGATGAATCACAGGTAGTAGGGTATATGAGTGCAGCATTCGTGGAGCAGTAGATGAAAACGATGGATAGACTTGTGGATGATATGATCTCATCAAATATGCTGAAAAGTCCACTGATCATTGATGCCTTTAGAACTATCGACAGAAAATATTTTGTACCTGAAGAGTACGAGGAAGATACCTATGCAGATATGCCTTTACCCATTGGAGATTACCAAACCATATCCCAACCTTCTACCGTAGCCTTTATGTTGGAACGTCTTGAGCCTCAAGATGGAAACCAAGTATTGGACATTGGTTCAGGCTCAGCATGGACCACAGCACTTCTTTGTTATATCGTAGGAGACAAAGGCAGTGTAACGGGTGTCGAAAGGGTCGATTCATTGGTGGAGCAGGGAAGTGAGAATCTTGCCAAATTTCGTTTTCATACTCCTTGTCACATAGAAAAAGCAGGAGATAAACTTGGTCTGCCCGGTAAACAGTTTGACAGGATACTCGTTTCTGCATCAGCGGATGAAGTTCCAGAAGAACTTTTTCCACAATTGAAAATAGGCGGCATATTGGTGATACCCATAGGAGAATCCATTTTTAAATTTACAAAGGTATCAGAAACAGAGATTGAAAAAGAAGAATTTTACGGATTTGTCTTCGTACCGTTGATCTACTGACTTTTTACAGGCTCAATATATACATACATTTTTCGTGTATCAAAATGAACAGATGATTAGCTGCAACTCTCTGAATGTACACGCTTTTCATGATTGGCATCCTTGATAATATCTATACCCCCACGAATGACTATGATAGAGATGATCATACCAACAATGAGATCCGGGAACCTTGTCTCTAATAGATATACAAATCCACCACTAATAATAATACCTACATTAGCGATCACATCATTTTTTGAAAATATCCAACTGGCACGCATATGAACCTCACCTTTTTTGTATTTTGAAAGCAGGATCAAACAAATAATGTTTGCTACTAGAGCTGCCATTCCAACAAAAATCATTAGGAGTGACTCTGGTTCACTTCCATAAATCAATCGGCGTATAACATCTGCAAAAACCAATACTCCCAATAATACTTGAAAAATACCGCTTAAATGTGCGGCTTTTATTTTTACAAGCGGTGATTTTCCAACTGCATACAGTGCTATACCATAGACTGTTGCATCAGCCAACATATCAAGAGAATCTGCTATGAGGGCTGATGACTCACTCAGGATACCAAGTGTAATTTCAGCCATAAACATAAAGGCATTGATACTCAAGAGGATTTTTAATACCTTGCCTTCTAAACGATGATTGATTTCCATGTCAGATTCACAATTTGCCATTTGTATTTCTTCTTATGCCTATGATTGACAACAAGAACCTGAATCTTGCTGCATAGGAGGACAGGGAACTGTACCATATGAACAAAAAACACAGCAATCACCTTTTTTAGGCTTAAGAATTGCACCGCAATTCTCACACTCATAAAACCATTGACATGTATCAGTTGGCATAGTTTCCATTTTTTTGTGACCACATTTCGGACATTTGATCTCAGATTTTAAAATAAGTTCTTTTTTCATTGTTTATCTACTCATTTTTTATGTATTATTTTAACCATGACTAACATATAGATTCTTGGCTCCATTTGTTGAAAGTTAACACTATAATACCCAAATTTTCCATTTACATTCTTCCTTTATTTCACAATATTTTTTTGATTTTTGCTACTAAAAGCGGTGAAAATAAACTAACAATTAATACAATGATAAACAGGTCACCCTTCATGATATCGAATACTTGTAATAGACTGAACCATGACTTCCCCATCACATAATGGCCAAAGATGAATTCAAATAGGAGTGTCATTAAAACCCATTGAAGTCCAATAACAAAGTAGGTAGGAGCATGATGTTTTCCAAATAGTGGAAAAGAGACATAAGTAACGATCAATACGATCATGGAAAGTGTGATACCACTCACCGGCACTGCCATGTTTGGACTAATCATGCCAACTAAAATATTTTCTCTAAAGAAACCGTTTACGATGGCCAGGAGAGCTATGATAAACCAGATCATGCTTGTCTTAAGAAAAAGATTGAACGTCATATGCATGTATCTCCTCTTGATATATAGGAATATTATCTCTCATTATGGCTTTATTTTAGTATAAGAATGATACGAACAGTGGCATAAGCGGAACGATAAATTGTATGCTATAATCTTCGCATGAATATTACTGATAACCTACAAAAAGCCAAACAATTGTTAGAAGAGTCAGATGCACTATTTATCACTGCAGGTGCAGGGATGGGAGTGGACAGTGGATTGCCTGACTTTAGAGGAGTGGAGGGCTTTTGGAATGCCTATCCAAAGGCCAAAGAGTTAGGCCTTCAATTTGAGGAGATGGCCAACCCGGAGTGGTTCGAGTCTGACCCTCGGTTGGCATGGGCTTTTTATGGTCATAGATTACACCTTTATCGTGATACAGAGCCTCATGAAGGTTTTAGAAAGCTTCTGGAACTATCTAATACTAAAAAATATGGAGCTCATATTTTCACGTCAAATGTCGATGGACAGTTTCAGAAATCAGGCTTCAAAGAAGAACAAATCATGGAGTGTCATGGTTCTATTCACCACATGCAATGTATCGATAATTGTCAGGGAATGCTTTGGAGTGCCGATAATACGTTTATAGAGATAGAAGAGGGATTTAAAGCCAAGGAACCTTTACCCTCCTGTCCTTTCTGTGGGGCTATGGCACGCCCGAATATTTTAATGTTTGGAGACTTCGGATGGGAGTACGCCCGTACGAATGGACAAAGAGAAAGACTAAGTCGTTGGATGGATACTTTGGAAGAGCAGGGTGCGAAACTAGCCATTGTAGAAATGGGAGCAGGAACCGCCGTACCAACGGTACGAAATACTTCTGAGCAGATAGCCAAAAGGTTTGATGTTCCTTTGATTCGTATCAACCCTAGAGAGAGTTTTGGAGCAGAGATCGAACTGCCTATGGGTGCTGTCGAAGCACTTAATGGGATCATTTGATCTATGCGCTGTTTTTCATGTTCAAAAATAAGTTTTAAGATTATTTGTAAGAGATGTTTAGAACAACTTTTTATACCTACCGTAAGTACACGAAAAGTAGGAACACTGGATGTCATTAGCTTTTTTAAGTATTCCACTCTTGAGACACTGTTGCATAGTAAACATAAACCAGAAGGGTATCGCATCTACAAAGCTTTAGCAAATATGACCATGAAACCGTTCATTGAAGAATTTGTTGAATCTGATGACAGAGATGTGTACATCGTAGGGATAGATGAATATGTCAAAAGCGGCTACTCTCATGTGGCACTTCTTACACGGGCGATGAAGACAAGGAACTCGATACCGCAATACAGCTCACTCATGGCACAAAACAGAGTGAATTATTCGGGTAAAGACTTACAGTTTCGTTTGGATAACCCTAGAGATTTTCTCTATAAAGGCAAGTCAAACATAGATGTGATACTCGTAGATGACATCATCACCACGGGAATCACACTACAAGAGGCACAAAAAGTACTTATGTCTCATGGAGTAAATGTACTCTTTGCTTTGACATTAGCGGATGTAGAGGAATCCTAATCTAATTAAACAAAGCGATAAACGTTATAAAATATGTTTGATCATAACGTTTTCATTTTGAGTCTCAAACTTATGAATAGCATAGAGAATTCACTTCTGGCCATTACTTTTGGTTTTATCCCTGTATCGTACAATATACTTTTCAAGCTCTACAAGGAAGAGTACAGAAGATGCAACTACTATAATGCGCAACCATATAGTAAAGTCTATTGCCGTACTTCCAAACAGAGACTGCATTGGTCTAAGATAAGTAAAGCCAAGCTGGAGTATGATAAGTATAGCAATAGCGATCAATACATAACGGTTTCCAGACAGACCTTCCCAGTTGAAGACCGAATCTGTAATATAACGGGAATTGAACAGATAAAAAATCTCAAACATGATCAGTGTGTTTACAGCTACAGTTCGTGAATGCTCAATAGTGGCATGCTGATCCATTTCCCAAAGAAAAAGCCCGAAGGTCCCACCCATCAAAATCATGGAGACATAGGCAACGCGCCAAATAAGATATGCTGTAAGTATAGGCTCATGGGCATCGCGTGGGGGTCTTTGCATGACATTTTGTTCAGGTGGCTCAAATGCCAGTGATAACGCCAATGTCACAGCGGTGACCATATTGACCCAGAGGATCTGTACGGGTATCAATGGCATTTGATGAAAACCAAATGCGATAGCTGCAAGAATGATCAGTGCCTCACCCCCATTGGTCGGAAGAATAAAAAGTATGGCTTTTTTGAGGTTATCATAGACGGTACGGCCCTCTTCTACAGCATGTGTGATTGAAGCAAAATTATCATCTGCAAGTACCATTTCGGAAGCTTCTTTTGCAGCTTCTGTACCATTGTGTCCCATCGCAGTACCTACGTCTGCCCGCTTGAGTGCAGGTGCATCGTTCACACCATCGCCTGTCATTGCTACGATCAAACCATGCTCCTGTAATAATCTTACTAAACAAAGTTTATGCTCAGGATTCACACGTGCATAGATATCAACATCCAGCACACGTTGGCTTAATACCTCTTCACTCATCAACTCAAGTTCTTTTCCTGTAAGCACATCCTGGGTATTAACAAGTTTGAGTTGTTGCGCGATGGCACGTGCAGTTGCACCATGATCACCTGTGATCATTTTTACTCTAATACCGGCCCTGTCACAGATCTGCACCGCTTCAATCGCTTCCTCCCGCGGTGGATCGATCAAGCCCAGCATGCCCAGAATGACCAGATCATTCTCCAGATCACTGAATTGAAGTTCTTCCTGTTTAGGATGTGCCCTCTTGGAGGCAATGGCCAATACCCGCTGCCCATGCCCTGCCAACGCTTCAATACGCTCCAGCCAGTAATTTTTATCCAAAGGTCGGTCATCATTGAGGCTTCTTTGATAGGTACACATCTCTAATATCTGCTCCGGTGCACCCTTGAGAAAAATAAAAGTATCACCGGCATGATCATGGTGAAGTGTTGCCATAAAGCGGTGTTCTGATTCAAAAGGAATAAGATCGGTACGGGGGTACTGTTTGGCTTCCATTTCCATATCCAATCCAGCCTTTAAACCGGCTACCAGCAGTGCTCCCTCCATCGGGTCACCATGCACAAGCCATTCACCGTTCTTTTGTTCCAGTGATGCATCATTGCAAAGCATCGCAACCCGTACCACTTCCTCTAAAAGTGGTCTTTCTTCTGTATGAACATCTCTATCTGACACACATATCGCTCCATGTGGATCATAACCTGTTCCAGTGAGTTCAAAGAGATCATTGGCAGTCGCGATTGTAGAGACGGTCATTTCATTACGGGTCAAGGTACCTGTTTTATCAGAGCAGATCACCGTGACGGCTCCGAGTGTTTCAACCGCTGGCAATTTGCGGATAATCGCATGACGTTTTGCCATTCGCTGCACACCTATGGCAAGGGTGATCGTCATGATGGCAGGCAGTCCTTCCGGAATTGCAGCGACTGCCAGACTAACTGCGGCAAGAAACATTTCAGACGCAGCATAATCCCTGACCCATAAGCCAAAGGCAAAGGTAAGGAGAGAAATACCCAAAATAGCTATCGTAAGCCAACGGCCAAACTGGGCCATTTGTCCAAGCAGAGGCGTGGTCGCTGATTCCACTTCCGATACAAGGCTGCTGATACGACCTATTTGTGTTTGTGAACCCGTGCCTATGACGATGCCGCTACCTTGACCATGTGTCACAATCGTACCTGAATACGCCATGCAACGCCTATCACCTATCACACTCTCCTTTGCCACAGGATCTAAGGTCTTTTCTACTGCTATCGACTCACCTGTCAATGCTGACTCCTGAATTTGCAGTCCCTTGACGCGAAACAGTCTCAAGTCTGCCGGTACCTTATCACCGGATTGCAGCACAACGATATCACCGGGCACCAGATCTTCTGCCTGAATGGTTACCTGTCGGCCGTTACGTATCACGATTGCATGAGGAGAAAGCATCTGTTGTATGGATCTCAAAGCATCCTCTGCTTTACCCTCTTGTATGAATCCGATCACTGCGTTGAGAAGTACGACAGCAAAGATTACACCGGCATCGACCCAATGCTCCAATATGGCAGTCACCATACCCGCAACAAGGAGCACATAGATCAATACATTATGAAACTGATAGATAAAACGTAGGAATATACCGCGTGTCTGTGCTTCAGGAAGCTGGTTTGGGCCGTACTGAGAAAGTCTCGTCTCTACCTCTTCTTGAGTAAGACCATCTATGGATGTTTCAAGTAAATTTAACACTGAATCTGTGCTTTTTGTATGCCAATCTTCTGATATCAAAACTGATCCATCTATGTGGTTCTTCATAGGTATACCTTTCCAGATAGTTATTAGGATTCTTTAGTGATAAGCCAGTATGTTATCCCTAAAGCCAAGACAACAGCTGCTGTGCTAAGTACAAAAAGAGGTGTGATCGTCCCAAAATCAAAAATAATCACTTTACGTGAGATTGCCATTAATGCAGTTGCAACAACCAGCCTGACGGGTATCACATTGGTTTTGAGATAAAGTGTAATGTTTATGAAGATCTCTATAGCGATCAGTACGGCAAGGAAGGCACCAAAAGTTGCTAAGATATCATTGATATTTAAGAGCATAAATGGTGGGGATAAGAGACGCTGATATAATACATAAATGACATCACCGATACCCCAGACAATAACCAAAACCATTAAAGTTGCCAAAACTTTTACTGCCATACGTATGATCTTGTGAAGAAAATCTATAAAGGGATCTTCTAATTTATCTGTCAATTCATGACCAATTTCTACAAAAGGATCCTTTTTGTTTTCATTACCCATCCGCTTATCCTATCTTTCATAATGCTATCGGCCCTGTTCTTCATACATAAAGAACAAGGCACCTCTTGAAAATTATATCATAATTGACCGCTATGGAATCATTCTCGATTTCATAGTGACTGCTTAGTATTACTATACACGTATGAGTTAAACGCCAATCGGGAAGCCAACCGAACAGTGTTATAATATTAATTTAATTATATATTATAGTATTAAATAAAATAATATAAAAGGATAATTTTTTTCTCTTCGTTAAGTTTTCTTGCACTATAATATAAATGATTAGTCATATATAAATAGAAGCATTTTAAACGTAATATCTCTACTGTTCTGTTCGTCAAATGGTTTAGATGCATTGCATAGTATCTTTCAATCACATTCTAACCAAATAAGGAGTATGACATGTTTGATAACAAAAAATTTATGCAAGACACTTCTGGAGGTGGTAAGTCAAACGAAGATTGGTGGCCTGACCAGCTAAAACTCGATATCTTACACCAACACTCTTCTCTATCCAATCCTATGGGTGATGATTTTAACTATGCAGAAGCATTTAATAGTCTCGATCTTGAAGCTGTAAAAAAAGATCTATTGGAGTTGATGACTGACTCACAGGATTGGTGGCCGGCTGACTTTGGCCATTATGGTCCATTATTCATTCGTATGGCATGGCACAGTGCCGGTACTTACCGTAGTGGTGACGGAAGAGGTGGGGGAGGAAGCGGAAATCAGCGTTTCGCACCTCTTAACAGCTGGCCTGATAATATCCATCTCGATAAAGCCCGTAGACTGATCTGGCCAGTCAAACAAAAGTATGGCCAAAAAATTTCCTGGGCTGACCTGATGATTCTTGCCGGAAACGTCGCGATGGAATCGATGGGCTTCAAGACCTTCGGTTTTGGTGGCGGACGTGAGGATATCTGGGAACCGGAAAAGGACATCTACTGGGGGATGGAAGGTACCTGGTTAGATGACAAGCGTTACTCTGGTGATCATGAGGAACTAGAAGATCCTCTAGCTGCAGTTCAAATGGGTTTGATCTATGTAAATCCGGAAGGTCCCAACGGTAACCCGGATCCTATTGAAGCAGCCAAAGATATCCGTGAAACCTTTGAACGGATGGCGATGAATGATGAAGAGACAGTTGCACTGATAGCCGGTGGGCACACTTTCGGGAAATGCCATGGAGCAGGGGATGCAGCCCATGTCGGTCCTGAGCCTGAAGCAGCCGGTATCGAGGAGCAGGGATTAGGATGGAAGAGCAGTTACGGTACAGGGAAAGGTACTGATACGATCGGTAGTGGACTGGAAGTCACCTGGAGCTCTACACCGACGCAATGGAGCAGTAACTTTTTAGAGAACCTTTTTGGTTATGAATGGGAGCTGACGAAGAGTCCTGCTGGTGCGTATCAGTGGAGAGCGAAAAATAGTGCTGATACGATACCTGATGCCCAGGACCCATCAAAACATCATGCACCAACCATGCTGACCACAGACCTTTCTCTTCGCTTTGACCCTGTGTACGAAAAGATCTCACGATATTTCTTAGAAAACCCTGCTGAATTTCAAGATGCATATGCCCGTGCATGGTTCAAGCTGACCCATCGTGATATGGGACCACGAACACGCTACCTTGGTCCTGAAGTGCCTGATGAGGATCTTATCTGGCAAGATCCTATTCCTGCTGTTGACCATGAGCTTATCGATGAGACAGATATTGCTTTACTTAAGGCTCAGGTTCTTGATTCCGGGCTCTCTGTCTCGGAACTGGTTTCAAATGCCTGGGCGTCTGCTTCTACCTTCCGTGGTTCTGACAATCGCGGCGGTGGGAACGGTGCACGTATCCGTCTGGCACCGCAGAAAGATTGGGAAGTGAACCAGCCAGATCAACTTTCAAAAGCGCTTTCCATACTTGAAGGCATCCAGAACAAGTTTAATGATACACAGTCTGGTAGGAAGAAGGTTTCAGTCGCTGATCTTATTATACTGGCAGGCTGTGCAGGTGTTGAACAGGCAGCAAAGAGTGCGGGGCATGATGTGACTGTTCCCTTTACACCAGGCCGTATGGATGCATCACAGGAACAAACCGATGTACATGCATTTGAGATATTAGAACCGATCGCCGATGGTTTCCGTAACTATCTGAAGACAAAATATTCCGTTTCGGCTGAAGAATTACTGGTAGATCGGGCACAATTACTAACACTCACTGCACCTGAGATGACGGTTCTTCTTGGGGGTATGCGTGTTTTAAATACCAATTTTGGTCAGACACAGCATGGTGTCTTCACTCAGCGGTCTGAGTCGCTTACCAACGACTTCTTCGTCAATCTGCTTGATATGAGCACAACATGGAAGGCAGTTTCAGATGATAATGATATATTTGAGGGAAGTGATCGTGTGACAGGTGAGCCCAAGTGGACTGCTACACGAGTTGATCTGATCTTTGGTTCAAATTCCCAGCTACGTGCTCTGGCTGAAGTCTACGGTAGTTTGGATGCACAGGAGCGCTTCGTACATGACTTTATATCTGTATGGACCAAGGTGATGAATCTGGATCGGTTCGACCTGGACTAGTAGTTTCGATGTAGCGTTTAAAAACAAACTGCTACATTTGAAATGCCAATGTCCTAGAAACCTTATAGACTATATCACCTTACAATCTCTGCATCATTACGCATTAAGTCTATGATACCGCCTTCAACATTAAGGGGTGTAAAGCCATTTTTTTCTAAAATACGCGATGCTTTAATACTTCTACTCCCTGACCGGCAATAGACAATAATACGTTGATCCTTCACTTTTTCCAGTGTGTTTAGGCTACTGTCAAGTCTTTGAACCGGTATGTTTATAGCATTTTTTAGGTGCTTATCTTCATATTCTCTTACAGTTCTTACATCGAGCAGAGTGATGTTACTGTCATCTGATAGAAGTACTATAGCTTGTTTTGCATTGATAAACTCAAAGTCTGCGAGTATCCAGCCTTTGGAGTAGGCAAAGGAGATAAATAAGGCTGCCATTGCTATCCAATAAAGTATCATAGTAGAAATAAAAAAAATGATGAGTCGTGTGATTCGCATATTGGCTCCTTTTCTCGAAAATATTTATATTAAAGTATAACTAATATTTGTATAGTGTATAAACACTCATATGTACAATATTTAATCACTATATGTTTAATACTAGAATAATTTTTATGTATACTTGATATACTATTTATACTCAAGGAGTAAAGATGATAGGTTTTAATCGTTTAAAAGGTGAGGGGAGTCCCGCTACCTTATTTGCAGCATTTTTGTATTTTGATTTTAGTTTTATGGTCTGGACAATGCTTGGACCACTATCTACAGAGATCGCAGACAGTCTGGCCAATTATGGATTTTTGATGACAGCTTCTGAGACAGCGACATTACTTTCGGTTCCTATACTTGCAGGGTCACTGCTGCGTATCGTACTTGGTTTTTTTGTGGGTAAGATCGGTGCTAAAAAGACTGCTTTGGGTGCACAGGCTATTGTTACATTTACTTTATTCTATGTGGCATCGTTTGGGGATCATATTTCTTATGAAGAGTTGTTGTTCGTGGGTATCGGACTCGGCTTCGCTGGAGCCTCATTTGCAGTGGCCTTACCACAGGCAGGGCAATGGTATCCACCAAGATTACAAGGTGTTGTACTTGGTATCGCAGGTATAGGGAATATGGGTGTTGTACTTGGTTTTCTTTTTGCTCCTAAGATCGCTGAGATTTGGGGATGGCAATCCGTATTTTTAGTGGCTGCAGTTTTATCTTTACTCGTTTTTATCACTTATGTTTTAATCGCAAAAGATGCACCCAAAGAGGTGTATGTGCCAAGACCAAAACATTTATCTGACTATGTAAGACTGTTAAAAGACAGAGATACATGGTGGTTCAACCTATTTTATGCCGTAAGTTTTGGTGCTTTTGTAGGATTTGCTATGTATATGAAAGTGTATCTTATGGCAATGTATTTTGATGAGATGGAAGTATTTGGATTAGAAGTATTAAGAGAAGAGAACATACATGTCGTTGCGGGTTATTTTGCAGCATTTTGTATTATGTCTGGTGCACTTCTTAGACCTATAGGTGGAGCTATCGCCGATAGAATAGGGGGAATCAAATCACTTTATATTTTCCTTACAAGTGTTGCAGTGCTTATTTTCATCAATGCCTTTATAGGATTGTCATTTGGATTTGCTATTTTGATCATGTTCCTCATTATGGCAAATCTTGGTATGGCAAACGGCGCTCTCTTTCAGCTTGTCCCACAGAGGTATTCCAAAGATATAGGTATTATGACAGGAATTATTGGCGCAGCCGGTGCACTTGGAGGTGTAGCTATTTTAGAGATACTCGGAGCATCTACATTGATATTTGGGGATTATACTATAGGCTTTATGTTCATAGCTGCCAATGCCTTGATCGCTATAGCAGGAGTAAGTTTGGTAAAGAGCAGATGGAGAACCACATGGGGTGTCAAATCAGGAGGAATTATATAATTCTTTACTGCCCCATAAGAAGTATGTTCCATAATAGAATGGCCTCTCTTAAATCTTCTTGATCACAAAAGAACTATATTTTTGCTCACTATTTTTCGGGGTGATATGTATAAATTCATTATAGGCTATTAAAGATAATCCTGATGGTAATTCATGAAGCATTCTTGTATCGTTGTATGGGACTATATCCAGTCCGGCACATTGTTTTTCTCCATCAACAGAAAACGTATTGATGATCGCTATACCGTCTGGTATTAAACTCTCTTGCAATACTTCAAAATATCTCTTTCTCTCTTTTTCTAAAAGTAAAAAATGGAAAACGGCTCTATCGTGCCATACATTAAACTTTTTTGTTGTTGTAAAGTGCATAATGTCTGAACATATATAGTTTGGAATGTCAGATTTATCGGAGAGTCTTTTTTTTACAATCTCAAGACAGGTTTTTGACGTGTCCAGTAGTGTAATGTTCTCATATCCATCAGCAATTAACATATCTACAAGAAGTGATGCCCCACAGCCTACATCGATGATATAGTCATCTTTTCTTGCATAGTGTTCTATCTGCATTAATGAAGTGTTTGGCGTTTCCTGATGCCATAATACTTGTGTATAATCCTTTGTCTTAAAGAGCGTATCCCAATGCTGCTCTCTTAATACATCAGAGGGGATTTTAGTAGCTTTGAAGGTTGCACCCTGGGTTGTCTCTGAGGTAGTGTAGTGAGTAAGCCCTGTACACTCGACATCTTTAAATCCAGCGTTTTCTATGATTTCTATCAGTTTATCCTGTCGTAAAGTGCCAGCAACACAATTGGCCCAATCTTCTTCATCGCTAGTACCACAAGATGCATTTTTTTCCATAGAACAACAGCTGTCTTCTTCAACAGATATATCGATCATATCTGCAAAAAAGAGTTTACCATGAGGTTTTAAAACCCGATATATTTCGGAAAATACACTCTCTTTGCAAGAGGTAAGATTGATCGCACCGTTAGAGATAACAACATCCACAGATTCATCGTCAACATCTATAGTATCAAAACTGCTCTCTAGTATCTTAACATTTGAAAAACCTGCGAGGTTCGCATGATAGGTGGCTTTTGTAACCATCTCTGGTGTTATATCTACACCAATCACGTTACCCTGATCACCAACTAAAAGTGCAGAGATCATAAGATCAACGCCTGCACCACACCCAAGATCTACAACCGTATCACCTTTTTTGATATCACTTTGGGTAAAAGGATTTCCCACAGCCGCACAGTATTGCCAAACCTGGGATGGAATAGCCTCTATCCATTCCTGTTTGTATCCATGTGACTGTGCATTGCTTAAGCCCTTGTCCCAGCCAAAATCTTTATCAGGGTTTTGTGCCAATTCTGTATAAAGTTCAATGATCTGTTTATTCTCTGCCATGACTTAGATTTCACTCTCTTTTTTAGTTACAAGCTCATCCTCTTCCATAAAAGGGTATCCAGCTCTTGCCCAACCTTTAAGCCCTGCTGATAAGTTGTAAACATACTTATATCCTAGCTGTTTTAAAGTTTCAGCAGCCATTAAACCTCTAAATCCATTACGACAGAAAGTAATGACAACAGCTTCTTTACTATCAATCATTTTATGTATTTGTAGCTCCAGGTTTCCTCTTGTCATACTATAGCTTTCATCATCAGTGGGAATGGTAATTTTATTCTTGTGAGAAGGTTCTCTTACATCTAAAAGAATGATCTCTTCACCTTCATCCAACATCTTTTTTAGAACAGCGGGACTCATCTCTTCAACGGTACTTTTTGCTCTTTCCATCATACCATCTACAGCGGCTATCCCAGATCCTGAGCATGCAACTTGATTACAAGCTGTTGGATGTAGTTTTTCCTCTTGCATGTATTGAAAAACAAAGAGTGCATCTGCATCAACTTTGTCAGAAATAGATGTTTCATTGGTATGGTTTGAGTTTTTTGAGCTACTTGTACAATTTGATTTTGTTTTACAAGAAGAAGTGGCTTTAAAACTTTGAACAGCAATTGTTTTGTGTGACGCTTTTTTCTTTGTCAAGTTGGTATCACATATACCGCTAGCACAACTTTCAGCACTTGGTGCAGCATCAAATACTTTATTCCCCCATTGTGGAAATGAAAGCATAACAAGTGCAAATACTGTTACAATCGCTAAAAAAGTTTTACTCGAAAAAAATCCTTCTTTCTCTTCACACGCACATTCTAACTCTTTAGATGGTTTTAATTTGTCATACCATGCATAGAGTAAAACAATAATAGTAAATATGACCAAATAGTTATGATATGGGGCTAACCATGAGAACGAAGTGGCAAGTGTACTAGACCCTGCCAAAAGAGCTAAAATAGGTGTTACACAACATAAAGATGCAGCTATGGTTGCACCCAGGACAGTAAATATTTTTTTATTTGCCATTAGAGACCTTCAGTTAATCTATTTAGCCTATTTGCTAAATTAATCCAAGATTCTACATATTGGGGACTTAAAAGAAAGTTAATTGTCTAAATTGCTAAATAGTTTTCCTTTTGTTATAATAGGTCAAAAATAAACAAGGTCGTACTATGCTTGACATGGATGATAAGATTAAAATTTTTAAAGCATTGGGAAATGAAACCCGCTTTAAAATCTTTAAAAATATATTTACAGGAGGATACGCCTGTTCCATTGATGAGAAACAACCTAAAGATGACTTAATCGCACAGGCGACTTGTGTCACAAGTATTGCAGAGCATTTTGATTTTGCATTACCGACGATATCGCGTCATCTTAAAGAGTTGAAAGATGCACAGATCATTACCATGACAAAGAGTAAAAATAAAATCTACATTGAGCCAAATATAGAAACGATGAAAGAGATAGCGGAATGTTTTAGCGTTTTGGTTGATGAGTATGAAAAAGGAACTGTATTTCAGTTTGATAACACTAAGTAATATCTTTTTTATTTCTATTTGTATAGTTTCTAATACTTACATAGTCAAACCCCTATATACTTTTAAGAGGTTTTACTATGCATCAGTCATACTATGAGGATGATAGAAAAAGAATGATGCTATTCATCTTCTTTGGCAAATTTTTCATACAGGAAGCTTAAGATGGCTTCTCTACACCTGATATACTCTGGATCGTGTTGAAGTTCTACTCTGTTTCTTGGACGCTCCAGATTGACTTCGAGTATCTCTCCAATGGTTGCTTCAGGGCCATTGGTCATCATGATGACTCTGTCACTAAGGAGTACCGCTTCATCTACATCATGGGTAATGATGATCACTGTGTTTTCAACACTTTGCTGTATACGCATGAGATGTTCTTGCAGATTGGCTCTGGTCAATGAGTCAAGCGCCCCAAAAGGTTCATCCATGAGCAATACTTCAGGTTGTATAGAAAGCGCTCTGGCTATACCTACACGCTGTTTCATACCGCCTGAAATTTCGCCTGGAAGTTTGTCTTTTGCTGGCTCCAAGTTTACCATGGAGACAAATTTTTCCACACGTTCACGTAACTCCCTTGCATCAAGCTCTGGCATCACTTTTTTGACAGCCATCTCAATATTCTCATACACGCTCAACCATGGAAGCAATGAGTGGTTTTGAAATACCACAGCTCTGTCTGGACCTGGGCCTTTAACCTCATGTCCGTTAAGAATGATATCACCTTGAGTTTGTCCATCAAGACCGGAGATCATATTGAGCAGGGTTGACTTACCGCATCCACTATGCCCGATGATCGCAATGATCTCATTCTTTTTAATTTCCAGATCGACATCTGTTACTGCGATGTAATCTTCTTTTCCCGGAATTGGGAATCGCTTCTCAATATTTTTTAAACTTAAAAATTCACTCATTATGCTCTACCTTTTTTTGTATAATCAAAGAAGTCTGCTATTTTTCCCATCATTAGATCTAAAATAAATCCGATTAAACCAACGAGGATAATACCTATAATGATGTGGTCATAGGCAAGATTGTTATACTCATCCCAAATCCAAAATCCTATACCGATACCACCCGTCAACATCTCAGCCGCAACAATAACCAACCAGGCGATTCCCAATGACAGTCTCATCCCTGTAAAGATGTATGGTACTGCAACAGGTAAAATGATCTGTACTACTTTTTCAAGTGGTGTAAACCTTAATACCTTTGCCACATTCATATAATCCTCACTTACACTACGTACACCTAATGCCGTGTTGATAATGATCGGCCAGATGGATGTGATGAAAATGGTTGAAATCGCTGTCATATTAATATCCTGGAAGATAAAGAGTAACAGGGGTAACCATGCCAATGGTGATATAGGCTTAAATATTTGTATAAACGGATTAAAGGCATACTGTGCATTCTTGCTCATACCTATAAGTAATCCCAATGGGATCCCAATGATCAGTGCCAAAGAAAATCCGCCAAATACTCTTTTAAGCGATTCTACGATCTGCCAGAAAACACCTTTATCATCTTCATTTTCTATATAAAAAGGATCAGCCAGAACACCCTCTACTTCATCCCCTTCAGCATCTTCACCGCCAAAAGCAGCTACATAGGTATTAGCAGGGGTAGGGAAATCTTCCACCACACTTGCAATACCGCTCCATACACCTAATATGGCGATAAACACCAACAGTGGCAATACGATTTTTTTTACAAGTTCAATATTCATTTTTTCTCCTTCAATGTAAACTCTTAAAAATCCTGATATTTTTGACATAGTTGTGGCCTCTATAGAGTCTACAACTATGCGTCATGGAGATTTTTAAGAGTTGACATCTTTGTATTTACAGGTACCTGAAGTGATATAAGAAGAGATTACATCGTATTCATAAAGGAGGTTTTAATTCACTTCAGGTACCTGTAAATACAAAGCATTATGCTTTGTATTTACGTTTATTTTTTAGTGACAAATTTAGGATCTGCACATCCAGCAGGCCCGTAAGGACAAACATACTCTGGCTGTTTAGTTTCAACTGTCCAACTATTTGCTTTAAGTAACTCTTCTTTACTTACTTTTGAATTTACTACCTCTACATCAAAGATATAATCAACGGCTTTGTTAGGATCCCAGACTTTCCCATCTATGAATTTGTTGTATTCATCTACGCCATCTTTTTTCCATGCACTTGGTGGTAATGTATATCCTACTTCTTTAGCTGCTTCAGCAAACAGGTCAGGTCTATAGACAGATTCGATGACTTCTTTCATATCTATTGCCTTGTCAATTTGTCCCCATCTGTACATCTGTGTCATAAACCACATACCATGTGAGTAGAAGGGGTATGATGCATAATAGTTAGCAAATGTATTAAACATAGGGTTAGAACTGTCTACACCTTTGTTATAGAGGAATGTACCACTCATGGATTTTCTCAGTACACTTTTTGGTGCTTTTACATAATTCTTTTTTGCCAGATATCCAATCGCTTCTTCTCTATTTTCCCATGATGCATCAAGCCACATTTGTGCTTCAATGATCGCTTTCATCACTGCTTTGGTTGTCTCAGGATTCTTTTTGATAAAATCAGCTCTGGCCTGAAGTACTTTTTCAGGGTTGTTGTTCCAAATATCATAGTTTGTCACCAGTGCTGAACCTTTACCTTTAAGAACGATTCTTGAGTTCCATGGTTCACCCACACAATATCCCTCGATGTTACCTGCGATCAGGTTTGAAGGCATAGTCGGTGGGGGAAATGGTTTGATCGTACAGTCTGTATCAGGAACGATCCCCGATGCAGCCATCCAGTACCGCAACTCATAGTTATGCGTAGAGACTGGGTGAACCATACCAAAGCTTAGTGGTTTATAGCTGTCACCTTCTGCTTTATGTTTAGCATCAATGTATTTTTTTAAACTTGCTGCAGAAACAGGTCTTTCTGTTTTATCCAAACCATACTTTTCCATCTCTTTGATAATTTTGTTACCATAGGTGATAGCATTTCCATTAAAATCTAACGACAAAAGTGCCTGAAGGTGTGCATTACCATTGATACCTATCGTCGCTGCAATAGGCATACCTGCTAGAGCGTGTGAGAAATCATACTCTCCAGAGATCACTTTTTGTTGGATCCCTGGCCATCCTCCACCTTCTTTTGCTACATGCACATTTAATCCATATTTTTTAAAGAAACCTTTTTCTTTCGCTACTACGATCGGTGCACAATCTGTCAATGCGATAAATCCAATCTTAAGGTCCGTTTTTTCCAATGCTGCCATCGAATAAGTCGTTGCGATACTTAGACCAAGTCCAAGATTTATGACTTTTTTCATAATACTTTTTGCCATTTAATTCCCTTTTTTTATGTTTGTGATGCAAGTATAACAACAATAGAGTATTATATAAACATACTATTGATTAAATTTTAATCAATAATGGATCAGGATAAATCTTGCAGTAATTCTGTAGATATTGAGGAGTCAATGTGAATTTGCTATAATAAAATATGAATACATCCATATATAATATCTCACTTTTAAACCTTTTGTGGGTGATGGTCCCCGTTGCTATAGTGATCGTGATCTATATACGCTGGACGCAAGACAAGATGACACTTTTTTATGCACTGTTCAGGATGTTGATACAATTGATACTCATAGGATATGTGCTAACATATATCTTTAATGTCGATTCTCCTTATCTTGTACTGTTAATACTTTCTGTGATGCTCATTGCTGCAAGTATCATTGCTATGCGGCCTGTTGAAAAACGACTCAATGCATTCTATCTTTATGCTTTTATCGCTATTTTTATCGGTAGTGTGTTTACCTTGTTGATGGTCGTGTTCGGTGTACTCAGTCTTGAACCCTGGTATGAACCCAGATATCTTATTCCGCTTGCAGGTATGATCTTTGCCAATGCGATGAACGCAGTAAGTATCGCTGCTGAAAGATTGGAAAGTGAGATCGACAGTGGGAATACGTACATCAATGCCAGAGTCATATCATATAAAGCAGCTCTTATCCCCAGGATCAATATACTTTTTGCCGTGGGCCTTGTCTCTTTACCTGGAATGATGACCGGTCAGATACTTTCAGGGGTTGACCCTTTGATCGCCGTACGGTATCAGATCATGGTCATGTTGATGATCCTGGGTTCTGCGGGTATATCGGTTGCGATCTATTTGATGTTTTTAAAAAAACGATACGCTTAATGTAAGAGTAGATCTCTATAGTCTTCGAGTAGATAACAGAGGCAATCTTGTATGATGATTCTTTTATCCAGAGTGATCATCGCCGGTATGAGAGGTTTTTTAAGAGAGATGGCCCCGTTATTATTGGATATCAATGCATCCGTTAAATCCGTACCATCTTCTGCGGTTGCAATGAGAGGTTTCTCCAGGGTGGTATGTGCAAAGACTTCAGAGATGTTGAGTTGCGTGAAGTTATGACGGTCAAAGTTCTCTACCAGCGTAAGATCAAAACTTCCTTCCTCATCCTCAAATCCGAAATTCACCCCTTTGGCTATTTTAAGCACGGCACTGTTTTGTACCAACTGCAGGTCATGAGCGGGAAGTGCTTTATCGGGAAAATGGTCCATATGCATCAGATCATCCAACAGCGCTACGGCTTTGTCTATACCCAGCTGATTACCAGGTGTAGAACACTCGAGTGTAATAGCAGGACAGATATCATCAAAGGCCATTGTTGAAACCCCTTTTGGTGTATGAAACACCATGGCAATATGGTGAAAGAAACTGCTTAAGTACTTGTTTTTCTCATTGACTACAGAAATACAGCCGTAAGGTGGATTTTTTCCTGTATTATTGTGCAGATCAAGGGCTGCGAAGAGTTCATCTTCTGTGATCTTCTGCATCACTTGTGCAATAAGTTTTGATGTAGGTGCACCTGGTTCCGGTGTGCCCGGCCATGCACGGTTAAAGTCCAGTTCATGGTCAAGTCTTCGAAGACCTTGTGACGCGGCTTCGACATTTCCCACAAAAAGCCAGATCGATCTTGGAAGTGCAAATCCCTGTGTATCTTTGTACTTTTTGAGTATCTCCTGCATGATCATCAGTCCACTGAACTCATTTCCATGAAGCAGTATAGATATGAACAGTGCAGGACCTTTATCACCTTTAAGATGTACAAGTGTCGGTCGATCAAACACCTTTTTGATATCTCGATAGGAGATATCCAAAAATGCATCGGGTAGTTCATTCACAATGTCCAAATGGTTCATCTATAGACTCCACTCATGTACAGGGATATTTTGCACAGAATTTTTCATATAATCCTCCATAAGTTTTGGTATGCTGTTAAATCTTTTAAAGTGTGCTAGCTGCCATGAAGCACCATTTTGTCCGCTCAAAGTTCTCTGTTTTATGATATTCAGATAGGTATCGACGTTCTCTATGCCTAAAGCATCAAGCCCCATTGTAGTGATCGCCAGTCCCTCATTTAATATCCACTCTTTTAAAGAGACTTTCTGAGCATTTTCAGGTTCATGAAATAGCGTTTGTAATCCGTATTTTGCTACAGTGTAGAAATCATTTTTGAGTGTTTCAAAAGGTATTTTTTGAAGGTTGATCTTTGACTTAACCAAGCCATGGATGAGACCAGTAAAAAACCATAGATTTGCTTCTGTATCTATCAGTGTGGGGCCAGAAGGGAGTACACGCAGTTCAAGTCTGAGTGTATGTTTACCATCCTTGTCCTTCCCTAAAATAGGACGGATCCATCTCCATATCGTACCGTTGTGAAGATTGAAATGGTGCAGGTCACTTTCAGGTTGGTTCTTTACATCGGCAAAAATAATTTTAAACATTTTATTTTGTTCAAACAGGTCCAGCCAAGAGTTTATGTAACCATGTGCAAAATGGACTCTTCTCTCTTCACCATGTTCTCTTCGCTCTTTGTCTCTTGTATCGACAGATTGTTCAAAGATAGTGATACGAGATTCATGCCAGGCCCTTTTCCCCAGTACCAAAGGAGAATTCGCTCCAAATCCAACCAGTATCACAGAGGCAAGCAGTGCAGCATGATAATATTCGACTGATTGCTCAAAAGGAACCTGTAAGTGGATCTGCAGAGAGGTCCCGAGTGCTTCGAACATCACATCATCTTTCTGTAAAGAGACTTCATCCTCTCCATGAAAGAGAACCTTGACACTTTCATGTCTTAACTCTTTCATACGCTGGGACACCAGTGTATAGCGATGCATATCAGACTGGTAGAGTTCTTTGTTGAAATGCTCAAGTTTTAGACTGGGGAGTACCCCAAAAAGTCCGATTTTCGCATCGAACTTTTTGGCAGAGTGTTGGGCTTGTTTCAAAAGTGAGAGAAGATCACTGTTCAATGCTTCAGGTGCTTCAGCATCAAGCTTAAAAACATGTCCATTGATCTCCATGTCATACTTTGCAAGCTCATTGGTGAAAAGAGGGGAATCTATATCTTCAAGTATTTTTTTATTGATCGGATTGGGTTGATTGTCATTGGTGAGTATGCATATTTCAAGTTCATACCCTATGCGGTACGCATTTGAAAAAACTTCGCAGCCTTTTTCAAAGAGTTTTTTTACATATGCAAACTCAGCATCCAGTGCTTTTTGAAAGGCTATAAAATCTTTCTCCGTAAATTCTCTTTCGCTTATCTCACTACCCATCGGAAACCTTGTGGTGGATTAACTACTATAAGTATAACAGAAACAATTCGAATGGAGTAGGGAAGGATGAAAAATACTTTTCTCTTTCATTCTTTTTCCGACACTTGAAAATGAAAACTTCAATAAATAGTAAGCAGCTGTGACTACAAAAAAATAACATACAATCGATATGATACACAGAGTGAATATTTATTAATATAAAATAAATTTAATTTGTAGTAACTTTACTAATATTCTTGAATATTTATAAATATTAAATATGATATATCTCCCGTATATAGGGGAATATATAAGAGTTATACAAAAGTTACTACAAATGCTTGACATATGTAGTAACTTTTGTGTACAATAGATGTATAAGGTTTAGATATTCCAGTTTGGAAAACGCTCTAAGAAGAAAAAGTTTGATGGAGATCGGAGGAAAAGATGCCAATCAGAACTATCACTGACAAGCACTATAAAGGTGTCAGTGAACTCTATCGTAAATCCGATGGTCAGGTTACAGGTTACTACGTGACCTATAGAGATACTGATGGCAAACCGATCAAGAAAAGAGTAGAGGCTCAGACCAGAGATGAAGCTTTACAGAAACTGATGGAAATTAAACATCAAGTGGACTTAGACAAAAAAGGAAAGAATATGGGTGCAACTCTTCCTCAACCAGAACATAAAATATTGGCCAATGAAAATAATAAAAAGCCATTGTCTCTTAAATCATCAAGAAAAACAATGCAGGATCACCAAAAAATGATCTCTACCTACAATGATGTGGCTATCGTTTCACTGATAGACATCGTTGCATTCGATGATATTAATATCCTCTACGGCTATGAAACAGGTACACGGATTGTCACTGAAATGCAAACGATGCTAGAAGATACGCTGCAAGAGATGGACACTCAAGGTGTATTTAGAAAACACGGTGTTGAAGTATTTTCTTATGAAATGTATCATGTCTATGCAGATAAACTCTGTTTATTCATAAAACATGACTTGAATCATCGTCTGCTTGAATTTGTTGTAAAAGCGTTATCACAACGCATTGCAAATCATAAGTTCTTTATGGCTGATGACAGCCATATTCATTTGAATGCGACGTTTGGTGCCACCAAAGCAGATAGTTCTGTGAGTTTACTCTATGCGGAAAAAGCATTGCAGGAAGCAAAAAAATCACGCAAGAACTATGTTTTTTATGACACGTATTCGATCAATAAGAATGAACATATCGTCAATAAAGTCTATGAGACATTGCTTAATAATATTAAACAAGAGACCGTCACCCCATACTTTCAGGGGATCTTTGATGCGGATAATGATACCCTGCCAAACAAGTTTGAAAGCCTCATGAGACTGATGGACAGTGAAGGGCATGTATTATCCCCAGCGGCATTTATGGAAAAATCAAAAGAGTACCGTTTATATACACAGTTGATGTCTCAAATGATAGAAAAAGTGTTTGATGTTATGGATAAACACGATGTTGCTATAACCTTGAACCTTTCGTATCTGGATATCAATAACGCTGAACTTTGTCATACTTTGATGCGTCAAATTAAACAAAGGAAGATTGGGAATCGTTTAACGGTTGAGATCGTGGAGAGTGAGCAGATAGAAGATATTGAACAGGTCAATGAATTTATATTTTCACTTAAAAAACAAGGGGTACTGATCGCGATAGATGATTTTGGCAGCGGATTTTCCAATTTTGACAATATCGTCAATCTTGATATCGACTATGTCAAACTTGATGGTTCGCTGGTCTCGAAAATAGATGATGAAAAATACAGGATCATCCTGGAGAATATGGTGAAGATATGCCATGACCTTGGGATCCAAACCATTGCTGAATATATCAGTGATGAGAGAATTATGAGTCTGGCAAAAAGTATCGGTGTAGACTATCTTCAAGGGTATCATTTGCATAAGCCGGAGCATTGGGACCGTGTTAGCGCAACATTTGGCCCGAAAGGGGGCAACATTGTATAACAATAACGATAAACTGGTACAGATCACCGAAAAAACAAAGCGTAGGGCGTTAAAGCATGAGATCATCCTACCTTCTACGTATCTTGAGATATTTATGGAAGAGATGAAAAAAATAGATGATCAAGAGCAAGAAAAAAGTATTCACAATGTTGCAGCAGATGAGGATGAGATCATAAACACTATGAAGTCGCTGAAACAAATGGAGCAACATTGGTTTGATTCAGGTAGAGACTATGTGACTGAGCTGAAAGTTCTGCGGTCTGCTATGGACACTCTGCGTACACAACTCTTTTCAGATGATATTTCGAAGAGTAAAAACCGATTATGGATCTTTAAAGATAAGCTCAATAATAATGAAACATTTAATGATCGCGGATTTTTGATCAGTATCAAGATAATCGATTATGACAGGATCAATAGTGAGTATGATACGAATATAGGGAATAGACTCTTAAAACAGGTTAGTGACTATATGATCGGTTATTTGGACCAGAAGCATTGCCATTATGAGATCGTGCGTTATTCGGATGATAACTTTCTGATTTTTTTGCATGAGTTGAATGAGAAGGAAGTAGAAGAATATCTACACAATATGCAAAATGAGATGTCAAATTATAGCTTCAAACACCGTAATAGGGTATTTAACCTGACATTTAACGCTGCGCTTATGCACTATATAGAAAATGAATCCTTTGCATCAGTACTGGGTCAGTTAGACGACAAACTTTTTGAAAATAGGTTGTAACCATCTTTGATGGTTACAATATACCATAGAAACATACAAGTAAATAAAAATCACTCCTACTCATTTCCCATATTTTATTCTTTAAATTAGTCTAATGTATTACTTTAATCACTCTTTTTTATAGTTTGTATTGATTAATAATTATACAATTTATTGTATATATAATATTCATAATAGTAATATAATAGTATATATTCAAACAATAAAATAAAGGAAAAGCAATGGTACTCTCAGAAAAAACAGTTGAGATATGTAAAAAAACAGCACCGTTACTAGTAGAATATGGGGAAGCTATTACTACGAGAATGTATGAGATCTTGTTTATGAATTATCCTGAGACAAGAGCTCTTTTCCCTGAAGCACTTGAAGCGCAGTACAAAAAACTTGCAGGGGCTATCGTTGCATACGCAGCCAATATCGATAAGCTTCATGTGTTAAGTCATACGGTAGATGACATTGCAAAAAGGCATGTAACTACAAATGTGAAGCCAGAACACTATCCCATGGTGGGTGCTTCTTTACTACAAGCCATTAAAGATGTGCTGGGTGATGTAGCAAGTAAAGATGTCATTGATGCCTGGAAAGAGGCGTATTTCTTCTTGGGAGATATACTCATAGGAAGAGAAAAAGAGCTCTATGCTGCTAGATAGACTGTCTTTGTCTGTTACGTACCTCAATTGAGCTAATTTTCAACGTATAATGAGTTTTGGCATTTCTAAAGACCATACCAATGCAGATATATTTGACGATGATATCGATAGAACTAGAGATCCTCATCGTCATTGAAGAATGCATCCTCTTCAGCTTTCTCTTTTGCTGCTTGTATCGCATCAAGTTCGGCCTGACTCATCATCATCGTTTTCATCTTTTGGACAAAAACGGTTCTGTCGGGTAGTTTGGTAAAGTAGGCATAGATACCGTACCCCATGACCAGTACCGTGGAGATAAGGATGACCTTCTGAGCTGTTGAAAAGGTTTGTATAGGCTCTTTTATGTTCATTTCACACACACCGCCCGGACAGTACTTCGGATCTTTTCTCTTGACCCATTCGAAGATCTTGCATCCCAGGCAGATAGAGAAGGCCGCTTCGAAAAAGAGCAGTGCCATACAGACCAAACACACCATTGCTTTAAGCGGATTGGGCTGAAAATCGATGACCAGATAGTAGAACATCGGCCATGCAAGTACAAATCCCAGTACCCATGCAAAACGTTTCTGTGCAGCTCCGACATACTCAGGTCTCTGGTTCTGTACAAAAAAACGCCCCAGCATCAAACTGGGTGCATAGCGCGGCTGAATGATACGCATCGTAAAGTCGATGGCAAAAAACGTTACAAAATATTTTGAAAAGACTGCCGTATGCAGCATGATCCCGTTCATCAGTCCGAGAAATGCACCGACAAACAGTATGGCTGCTGCCGCACGCGCTTCTCTTTCATTGAGTACCCCTATTTCATATCCTGGCACCTTTTCACCATAGGTAAAAAACGCTTGTAGATTCATCTTATTTTCCTTTTCATTATTTTACTTCTCTCTATTTATTTAACATCAGCATGCATAAAAAAATTTATACTAAACCGAGTAAGGCTATCAGTAGTACCGGTGGAGTGATCACAAGTCCCACTTTCATATATTCTCCCCAGCCAATTTTTACACCTTTTTGTGCCAGTACATGTAACCAAAGCAGGGTGGCCAGTGAACCGATAGGGGTCATTTTAGGTCCCAGGTTGGAGCCTAGTATATTTGCGTAAGCCAAAGCATGATGGCCGGCTTCATCGATGGCAATGTCCATGATCATAATGGTAGGCATATTGTTCATGATGGAACTGAGCCCTGCTGCAAGGAAACCTGTACCTATTACAGCCGTGGCGTGGCCCATTTCCTGTAAGTCACTGATCATAACAGCCAGGTAAGAAGTAAGGCCTGCATTTTTAAGGCCATAAACAACGACATAAAGCCCTATAGAGAACCAGACCACTTGCCATGGAGCCGTTTTGATGGTCATGATGGGGTTTGTTGCTTTGTAATGTGTTGCAATGGCAAGAAAGACCAGTGCTCCACCCAATGCAAAGAGTGAGACAGGCAGGTTGAAGTAGTCACCTATGAAGTACCCCATCATTAAAAGTCCCAGGAACCACCAGCTGAGTTTGAACATCGTTTGGTTTTTAATGACAGATTCCGGTGTGGCAAGGTTTTCTATATCTAAATGCTTGGGGATGTCTTTTCTAAAATAGATCCACAGTACTGTAAGTGATGCAAGGATAGAGAGTAAGTTAGGCAAGAACATGGTTTTGGCATATTCCCAGAAGCCTATGTCAAAGTAGCCGGCTGTCACGATATTTGTCAGATTGGAGATCACTAAGGGGTTAGATGCACTGTCACCTATGAATCCGCCCGCCATCAGAAAAGCAAAGATGGCCAGAGGTTTCATGTTCAAGTGTTTCATCTTGGCTAAAAGAATAGGGGTCAGAATGAGTGCTGCACCATCGTTGGCAAAGAAAGCAGCCACTAATGCACCTAAAAGCAGGATATAAATAAAAAGAAGATTACCATTGCCACGGCTAAGTCTTGCCATTTTGAGTGCTGCCCATTCGAAAAAACCTATCTGATCGAGTACCATGGAGAGGATGATGATACCTATGAAAGCCAGGGTCGCATCCCAGACGATATTTGTGACGGTAATAACATCGTCAAAGCTTACGACACCAAGGATCAATGCAACCACAGCACCAATGATGGCAGTCGTACCTATCTGCAGACCTTTTGGCTGCCAGATGACAAAGATGAGAGTGATAAGAAAGAGGGTAGAGGCTAACAGCATGTGTCACTCAGTACTTTTGATTGCGCCAGTGCAGCTTCTATCTCTTCTTTACTGATCTCACCGGAAAGATCCAATGCTACATCACCGTCTTTACCGCTTACTTGCATGTTTGTGATCTTTTTTTTCGTTTCATCACTCATACAGTCACACTGTCCTGTAGCACAGTTCTCTACCATTTTGACAATGTTCTGTTTTTCCACTTCACCCGTAAAGGATATTTTTACGCCATCATTTGTTTTGAATACATTTTTATTCATGTGAGTTCCTTTTTAACTTGAGGTAATAATTCATTTTTGATCTCTTTGTATGTCTCTTCAAACGCTTCAAACCCTTTACCGTCAGGATCTTCAAATCCTATATGGATCGTTTTCACCGGTTTGGGAAACATAGGGCAGGTTTCATGCGCATGATCGCAGACCGTGACCACAAGGTCATACTCGTTATTTATCACAGTGTCCAGTGTTTTAGAGTGATATTCGTCTCTCCAAATCCCTTTTTGTTCCAATAGTTTTTGAGCATTGGGATTCACTTTTCCTGAAGCTTTGACTCCTGAACTTTCAGCATCTATACCTTCGAGTTCAGCATTAATAAGTGCTTCAGCGATGATACTTCTGCAACTGTTTCCTGTACAGAGTATAAGAACTTTTTTGTTCAATTTACATCCTTTGTTTTTTAGTATGGGAAGTTCCAAATTGAGATAGCTTATCTCTTCAAGTATAGAAGTTCTAAATGCATCCAGTGGACTTCTTATACTATAATAAGCCCATCGTCCACGTCTTTCAACCCTTAGAAATCCACCTTCTTTGAGTATTTTAAGGTGCCTTGATACACGTGACTGGATCATATCAAAAGCATTTTCAATGTCACAGACACAGACTTCACCGGTCTGATTGATGAAATTAAGTATTTTAAGTCGGGTCTCATCATTGATGGAGCCGATCGTTTTCAAAAAAATATCCATCCATACCTCATGATTTTTCGAAAGTATAGCCCAATCTATCTTATATATCAAGATATATTGATATATAATAATTTTCAGTTGTAATTTATATAAATATAGTTATATAGTTGTAATTCATTTTAAGGAATCCCCATGGAATATGTAATGGAATTTTGGACCGCACTCATAGAGCTTAGTAATGCAATGGCTCCCTATATATTATTTGGTTTGCTTTTTGCAGGCTTATTGCATGAGTTCGTCCCCGATACCATAGTTACAAAACATTTAGGTAAAGACAACATATTCTCTGTCATCAAAGCCACACTTTTTGGTGTACCGTTGCCTGTATGTTCCTGTGGTGTGATCCCCTTGGCCACAAGTATCAAAAAAAGTGGTGCAAGTAAAGGATCGACACTTTCATTTCTGATCTCAACTCCTATTACAGGAGTAGATTCCATTTTGGCAACCTATGGGATATTTGGATGGATATTTACCATTTATCGTGTGATCACTTCTATGATCATCGCTATGGCAGCCGGTATTTTGGCAAACATTTTTGATAAAAAAGAAGAGCAGGTAGCAGCCAAACCTGCTTTTTCAGCGGTCAAGGCTCCAAATACTTTTTCTCCAACGTTTTCCATGCCAAAAAAAGAAGAGGCCAGTTGTTGCAGTACCGCTTCTTCATGTTGTGCTACCGAAGAAAAAAGTTTTTGGCTTACCAGTGCTTTACGCTACGCCTTTGTGACACTTTTAGGTGACATTGCTAAACCGCTTGTATGGGGTTTGCTACTGGGAGCATTGATCACTGTGGCGATACCTCAAAGCATCAGTGATATCCTGATGGAGTATTCGTGGTTTTCCTATCTTATTGTTATTGCTATTGCAGTACCGATGTATGTGTGTGCTACAGCATCTTTACCTATTGCTGCAGGATTAATGCTCTCAGGTGTAAATGCAGGAGCAGCCTTTGTTTTTCTTTCTGCGGGTCCAGCGACCAATACAGTGACCATTGGTGTCGTCAAAAAAATGCTTGGAACACGTTCACTTGCTATTTATCTGGGAAGTATCGTTGTAGGAAGTATCGTATTTGGATTAGGATTGGATTATCTGTTTTCAGCTTCAGATATCAACCCGGCTTCTTTGATCCATATGGAGGAAGAGGCAGGAGTGGTTGCAATAGCGAGTTCTATCCTATTATGGGGGCTTATAGGGTACCTTTTAGTAAAGAAAAAAGCCTGACTGACTTAAAGAGAAAATAGATACAATGATACATATTATATTTATTATTGTATCTACTAATACTTTATTTGAAAAAGGTCATAAATCTTGAAAAAGAGCTTCATAGTATTTTGTTTTCTCATAGTATCTCTCATAACTACAATTGCTTGTTCGCTATCCACGCCTCAGCCATTACGTATATCTACCAACTTATGGATCGGATATTCCCCATTGTTTTATATGCAACAAAAAGGGTGGTTGGAAGAGCATAATATCGAGATAGTTAATCTTGTTTCTCTCTCTGAGAATATGCAAATGTATGATTCTGGATTTGTCCATGCCTTTACCGGAACACAATATGAATTTGAACAAATGAGGAAGAAAACTCCGGATTTGGATGCAACGATACTTCTAGATCGCTCTTTGGGCGGTGATATTGTGATGGGAAACCGTGATATAGAAACACTTCAAAAAGCACAAAATATCACTGTCTATTTAGAAATTGACAGTGTCAATAAAGCATTGCTTGATAGTTTCATAGCATTATACGGAATAAAACCCTCAGTTCTTCACTTGATCAACAAAGATTCAGATGATAGTTCAATGCTTGAAATGAAAGATGAGCCAACGCTTATCATTACTTATACACCTTATGACATCATTTTGAAAAAAAATGGGTATAAAGTAGTGGATACAACAAAAAATCTCTCTCTTTTTGTGATGGATGCACTTTATACCGATTCGGAAACAAGGAAAAAATATGCTGAAGAGCTAGCAGTGCTCAATCAATTGATCTCTAAAGCATTGTATCATTTAAAAAAAGACCCGGAAGAATATTTTTCCACTGTTCAAATCTTCTTTAAATATAAAGATCAAAAGGCATTTCTACAGGCTCTTGATTCTATACAGTGGATCTATGCTGACCGATCATTGTCACTCATAAAGCAGCTGGAATTACATCATATTCCAACCAAAAATATTCTGGAACCGGTACATGAGTTTTAAAAAATTAAATCTTGCACTGATGGTAATGTTTGTTGGCTTTTTTGCCCTGACGATGTTTTTACATTATACCCAGACCTTAAGACATATTCATACTATTATGATTGATAATTTACGAGCATCAATAACGGATATGAAGTTTGATATAGAAGCAATAGTGAATAATCATGAAACGATTAATCTAAAGGCTTATTTAGATCGACAAAAAGCTGGATCACAGATGGTGAAGGATATCTATGTGGTTAAAAAGGATGGCCCACTTTTACGTACATCGGATTATCTCTATGACAAGAGTTATTTTAAAGAGGACAATGTTGTCTATTTGCGTCAATTATCTACTGAAAATATATCGGATATAGAGTTCATATGTGCAGATCTCAATGTAATTGCGCATGATAGAATCATACATTATATGATGTATGTTAAGATAGATAATCAATATATTGTAGATAGTGTGGTAGAGCGTATTGTGGCACAGATCATATATCCAGTACTTTTTTTTCTTGGGATCGTGATCTTTTATTTTCTCTATATTAAAAGAATGATCATGAAACCGATCATGATTCTTGATGATTTTTTACGTGGTATTGTCCAAAAAATCCCAAAATTTTATATATTCGAGTTTAATAATCTCTCACAAAATTTACAAAATAACCTCAAAGAGTTAAAGGAACTTGCCTATTTTGATACTTTAATAGGGGTATACAACCGAAAAGCTATTGAAGAGATCTTGGAAAAAAAGATCATTGAGACCAAAAGAGATAAAGGTTCCTTTGCTGTAGCAATGATCGATCTTGATCATTTTAAAAAGGTGAATGACAGTCATGGTCATCATATAGGTGATCTACTGCTAAAAGAGATAGCAGAAGTGTTACAATCTGAGATACGTATCATAGATGAAATCGGAAGATTGGGTGGTGATGAGTTCTTGATCATTATTGATTGTATGGATACTGCTGATATTTCAATAAAACTTCAGCAGATCATTGAAAAAGTAAAAGAGCCGTTCATCATAGACGGACATCACATTCGTATCGGTATGAGTATCGGTGCAGTGATGTGTCCTGAAGATGGCAGTGATATGACAACCTTAAGAAGGCATGTAGATATGGCCATGTATCAGGCAAAACATGAAGGACGTAACAGGGTCGTGTTCTTCTCTAAAGAACTTGGCATGAAAGTTGAATCAGAGATACAACTTGAAAAAGATATCAGGTATGCACTTGAACGTAATGAATTCCATTTGAACTATCAGCCTATTATTGAGATCAATAGTGGAAAAGTAGTAGCTTCGGAAGCCCTGATACGTTGGGAACATCCCGAAAGAGGAACGATCTTCCCTACTGAATTTATTCCTTTTATTGAAAAAGGTTGTTGTGTGAAAGACATAGGGGTATGGGTATTTGATCAAGCATGTAATCAACAGAAAGAATGGATAAAGAAGGGGATTGATATCAATATGTCCATTAATCTCTCTGTCAAGCATATGCATGCATCTGATTTTTATGATGTGATACATGCCATTATAAAGAAACATGATACAGATATAAAAAAAATAAGTTTGGAGATCACAGAATATACATTGATGGAATACAGGGAAACTACAATGAATGTACTGAATAAAATGCAGCATGATGGTATGAATTTCCGTCTGGATGATTTTGGAACAGGGTATTCATCTTTAACGTATTTAAAAGATACACCCATTTCTTCGATCAAGATAGACAAAAGTTTTATAGATGAGATCACGCCAGATAAAAAACCCGTTCATTTACTCAATGCGATCATAAATCTATCTCATGCCATAGATGTGACTACTATAGCAGAAGGCGTGGAAGAAGAGTATCAAGTAGAGTATCTTAGGGAAATAGGATGTGATATGATACAGGGATTTTATTATTCAAAAGCTCTGGATAGTGATGCATTTGAATCTTATTATTGGTTTAGAGAATCTGTTTATGAGAGAAGTATTTTATGACTCATTTTTGATAAAAATTTTAAAGTCCCATATCTGTACCCATGGAAATGCTTCCATGGACACCGTGTTCACTGTCTGCAACTACTTCTGAAGCAGCGATACTGTCTCCTGAAGCCACGATTCCTCCTACTCCTACACCAATACGCGGTGAGCATGCGGTTAAACATACAATCAGTAAAAATGCCAAATTAATTATTTTTAGCATTTTATTTTCCTTTACGAAAGAGTAAAAAGGCCCCCAAAGAAACAGCGGATACGATAATAATAGAAGCGCCGGAAGTCAGATCATACGTATAGGAGAACCACAGCCCTGTAAGGGTAAAGAGTGTCGCAATGGCTCCGGAGAGGAACATCATAGAAAAGAGAGAGCTTGAGAGCTTTTCTGCGATATATACAGGGATGGTAAGCATAGCTATGACCAAGATGAGTCCCACTACTTTAATGGCGATGACTACAGTAAGCGCTGAGAGTATCAGTATGAGTGTGTAGAAAAATCTGACATTGACCCCGCGTAACCCAGCATATTCACTGTCATAAGAGACGGCTAAGATATCTCTGTAGCAGAATGTCACCACTAAAAGTATAAGTGACAGTAAAGCACCCATGAAATAAAGGTCCTCAGAACTTACTGCCAGGATGGAACCAAAAAGATAGCTCATAAGATCTACATTATACCCGGGAGTCAGGTCAACAAATATCACACCGATCGCCATACCAACCGCCCAGATGAGCCCGATAAAGGTATCCATACGATGACGTTTTTTCAGTGTGAGTCCTGCGATAAGCAGGGCAGCGCCCACTGCAAAGAAGGATGCACCCAGAAAAATAGGTAATCCGAAATATACAGCAAGACCGATACCACCATAAGAGGTATGAGCAATACCTCCTGCTAAAAACACCATACGATTCACTACGATGAGAGACCCTATGATACCTGCAGCAAAACTTACAAGTAATCCTGCTAAAAGTGCATGCTGCATAAATTCAAATTGGAGCGCTTCTATCATTTTTCTGTTCTCCACTTCGACGTAGATTCTGGTTCGCAGGTATCGCAGTTTTCACTACCTAGCATTTGCAGTAGCTCCACTTCACAGAAATGTTCCTCATCACCATGGGTATGGAAAGTCCGTGTTTTGTCTGAAATATCGTGATAGGAGAGGCTTTTATTGACATGAGCTGCTTTGTTCGCATATTCTAAGATCACAGAGATATCATGGCTTACCACTACTACAGTAATGCTTTCATTGAGTGTTTTGATCAACTCATAGATCTCTTTTTGTCCTGTGATATCTATGCTTGATGTGGGCTCGTCAAGTATAAGTATTTGCGGATGTGCACAGAGGGCACGAGCGATCATCACTCTTTGACGTTGTCCGCCGGAGAGTGCACCTATCTTAGTTTGTGCAAAATTTTCCATACCTACTTGAGCCAAGGCACCCATAGCACATAGTATTTCCTCTTTACTGTAACCAAAAAGAGGTCTTTTGCCTCCCACATGCCCCATCATGACTACTTCAATGACCTTTATGGGAAAGTCAGTATTCACATTGGTGTTTTGTGGAACGTAGCCTATTTGAGTAAGACTCTTCGAAGGTGCTTTACCCAATACGGAGACAGAACCTTTTTGAGGGTTAAGAATACCCAAAATGAGTTTGAGTAGGGTAGACTTACCTCCGCCATTTGGACCAATGATGGCTAAGAAATCTTTCTCTTCTACACTCAGGTTAATGTTTTCTAAGATCATCTGCTTGTCATAAGCAAAAGAAACATTTTTGATATCAATGACAGACATTTTAGTTCTTACCTGCAATGACTTTGGCGATGCTTATAAGGTTTTCAGACCAGTTCGGTGCTAAGGGACTTACCTTCACTACAGGTATCTGTAATTCTTTGGCAATGATCTGTGCTACTGTATCTGAAAATTCCGGTTGGGTAAAGATCGCTTTGACCTTCTCTTCTTTTGCTTCTTTGAGAAGGTGTATGAGTTCTTTAGGTTTAGGCTCTTTACCTTCTACTTCTACAGCTATTTGCTCTAGATTATATGCTTGCGCAAAGTAACCCCATGAAGGGTGAAACACCATAAATTTACGTGTGTCTTCTAAAGATGAAAGCAAATGTATGATCTGTCTGTCTGTTTCATCTATAGATGCTACAAAAAGATCGAGGTTTTTTTTATAGTAGTTTTTATTTTCAGGGTCTTCTTTCTTTAAAGCATTATAAATGTTCTGTGCGATGCTCTTTACATTGGCAGGAGCGGTCCAGATATGCGGGTCTTCTCCTTCATGATCATGTTTTTCTTCATGTTCGCTATGATGTTCTTCTTCATCACATTGATGCTTGTGCATCTCTATTTTTTTGATGTTGTCTGCAAGATCGATGACTTGCATTTGAGGATTCAGGTTTTGAAATTTAGGGAGCCAAACATCTTCAAATTCTACGTCTATAGCAAAGTAAAGATCTGCTTTGGAGATCTCAACCATCTGTGAAGGCTTCGGCTCGTATGTGTGAGGTGAGTTTCCGGGTTGTACCATGAGTGATACATCCACCTTATCTCCTCCTATGGCTTTGACAAATGTCTGTACCGGCAAGATACTGACCACAGCGTTAATATTAGAAAATATGTAAGTGGTTGATAATAAAAATAGTAGAGTGATTTTTTTCATAAAAATATTATAGCGAAAGTGTGATGATATCTCATTGTATTGCTTGTTGAAAATTTTATATTAATTAGTTATAATAGAAAATAATGCGATTTTATTATCTTAATTAAGAAGGGGCTTTGATGCTTACGTTTGAAAGAAGAAATAAAAATGACTTGTCATTTCCTGAAGATGAAATTAAATTAGCGCAAAGATTGATGGATAAGCTAAGAAGTACCATGGAATTTCTTTATTATCTTATGGATCGTAAAGAGGAGTTGTCCTTTGCGATGATCCTGTTTTCATCAGATGATCTGAAGCTCGAAAACCTCATTGATAAATGGAAGCGTCAAACTGATATTTTGTATGAGATCGATAAAGAGAATAATATCTATGTACTTTTATGTCAGTCTACTGACAGTGAGGGTGGAGTGGAATTTGGAGAGATCCTCATGTCCAATGTACGTATACATGGTGGTAAATCTAGCTACTGCGTGGAAACAGAAATTAAAACAACAGCATACACGATCCAGGAAGTTATTTTTACCATGGTAGAAAAATACATTGACATTAGACAAGAGAAAGCATTCAATAAAGTATTCTTTACCAGGCTTGGAGAGATTGAATACTTATAGCATTGAAAGTACAGAAAGTACTTTAATGGTATATGCTAGGTAGAGTTTACGCATCAATGCATTAGAATCCTTATCACGCAACTCTTGAGTACTTCTCTTTTGTCAGGGGTAAAGCGTACATCCTTTTGAAGAGTTCATTGACCCTGTCTAGTACAATACACCTAAGCCGATATCTTCAGAAAGCCCGATCTCACTCTCATTAAAAACGATAGATGTCTTCACCGGATGAGAAGCCAATAAACTTACGGCATCCAGATCAAGCATGGTAATAATATCTGCCTTGGCAGAAGCTACGTGTACTCCTGCAGATACAGAGATGGGACCTTCCAGCATACATCCTATCATACATTTGACGCCAAATTCTTTAGAGAGGTCTGCCAATGCTAATGCTTGTGTGATACCTGCTGTCTTGGCCAGTTTGATGTTCACATAGTCTATTGCCTCCATTTCAAGTAGTCTTCTCGCATCTTTCACGGAAAATATGGACTCATCTGCCAGAAGGGGAGTTTGGACTCTCTCTTTGATGTATCGCAGTCCGTTTATATCATCTGCTGCAACTGGCTGCTCTATGAACTCAGCGATAATGTCTTGTTTCTCCAAAGCAAGTAGGAGATCTACGCTTTCCTGTGCTGTCCATCCCTGGTTTGCATCAAGTCTTAGAGTGATGTTGTCACCTAATGCCTCATGTATAGCGATGATACGGTCAACATCTTTTTGTGGATTATCACCTATCTTTATCTTCAGTGTATCATAGCCCAGATGCACAGCATCAAGACTGTCTGATATCATTTTTTCAATCTCACCCATACTGATCGTAATATCAGTTTTGAAAGTGGTCTTTGTGCCTCCAAGCATCTTATAGAGAGGTTGTTTGACCAACTTTGCTTTTAAATCGTAGAGTGCTATCTCTAGAGCAGATTTAGCAGTAGTGTTTTTAAGTATTGATGTATGTATATTATTTAATATGGTATTGAAATCTTCTATCTCCAATCCTATGATGAAAGGCTTGATATACTCGATAGCTGCGACCATAGAACCCATCGTCTCGCCTGTAATGACAGGTGTAGGGGCACCTTCACCATAGCCTATGGTTCCATCATTACATTCAATGAGAACCACAAGATCTTCAAGGGTATCTACGCGACGCAAAGAGGTGACAAAAGGTTTTTTAAGCGGGGCTTTGAGTGTAGTCGTTCGTATATTGGTTATTTTCATAGTATATTGTATCTAAAGATTTTTATGTCATTTGAACGAGAAATATATTCTAGGCTTATCCGGCGATCATCTCAAGAATTTTTCCCACCATAAGTCCTCCAAATGTCCCTACGATGTACCCCATCATTGCCATAAGTACACCTATGGGAATGAGTGCTTTTGAGTAGGCAGATGCCAAGATAGGTGCAGAAGCAACACCACCGATATTGGCCAATGAAGCGACACCCAAAGAGAAGAGGTCAAGCTTGAAAAGTTTGGCAAAAAGTATCATAATCCCCACATGTATCATAATGATGACAAACCCAGCCATGATATACAGAGGTGCTTCAGTCAGTTCAGAAAAGTTAGCCCGTGAGGCAATGAGAGCTACTATAAGGTAGAGCATGATATGTCCAAGTTCTGATCCGCCTGATATTTTCGCCAAAGGAGTCATGGCAAAGAGTATACCCACAAGTGTAGCGATGATGACGACCCAGGTGGTTGTGGTCAGAAATGAAGTCGTAGGAAGGAAATCTGCTCCATTTTGTGCCGATACAGATACGAGAAGGGCAGTACCCAGTAAAAGAAAAAGAGATGCAAAGCTGATGGGATTTTTATGCTTCTCTTTAAGGGACAATCTTTCTCCCACTTCATCTATGACAGAGGTATCGGCTTGGCTCCAGATGTTAAACTTTTTTGCAAAAGGTACCAGTGCAAGGAGTATCATGACCCAGATGGCATAGTCTATGGAGTCTATGAGCAGGGTGTAGCCCATAGCAGAGTCAGGCAGGTCAAGGGCACCTTGTATGGCTACCATATTCCCTGTTCCTCCCATCCAGGAGCCTGAAAGTGCAGCAAAAGCTTTCCATGCATCAGACTCAAAGTAAGTATGGAAAAGTGAAAAAGTACCTATGAAACCTATGGCGATACTGACTGAGGCTAAAAAGAAAGTCAGCAGCATTTTCTTGCCAAGTTTAAAGATCTCTCTCATATCTGCAGAGAGCAGCATCAAAAAGATCATGGCTGGAAGCAGGTTGGACTTTAGAAGTGTGTATGCAGCTGTTACAGATTCAGATTTTTGCCATAGACCAAAGGTGGAAAAAAGCATAACTACAAAGTAGAGTATGACGATAGAAGGGAGATACTTAAAGAGCTTATGCCGGCTCTTCCTCTCAGTATATACGATGGCAGAACCTATCATTACCAGTAGCGCTACGTATATAAATCCATCTACGATCATAGACACCCTTCCTACAAACTATCAATCATTTGATCTGTATTATAGCGTATGCCTTAATGATAATAGATATGTGTAGTAGTGTGTTTTACTTTTGGAATGATGATTAAAAAACGATTAACCTACATTTTTTATACTTTTATTATCACTATTTTATAAATAAGGAGCACAACATGTTCAGTAAAAAATTTTCACTTTTTGTTTTGCCTTTTGTGACACTGGTCTCACTTCAGGCCAATGATCCTTTTTTCGATGATCCGTTTGGAGATGACATCTTTAAAGAGATGTACCAGATGCAAAAAGAGATGGACAAAGTCTTTGAACGCATGCATGAACGTATGAATCAACGTACAAAATTATGGAATTATCCGAGCAGACAAACGTTCACACCTGGCAATCGTATGAGAACAGAAAGTTTACTGGAAGACAAAGGTACACATTATGAGTACAATACACACATACCTGAAAATCAAAACAATCAGATAGATATTTCTATCAATGACGGTGTTCTACATTTAAAAGCAACGGTAGATACGGTAAAGAAGACTAATGAACCAAATATGAAAATGCAACAGCATTACGTGAGTATGATACAACGTAGTGAAACATTGCCTAAGGATGCGGATGCTAGAAGTTTAAAGAGTGAATATAAAAATGGTTTGCTTGTTTTAACACTTCAGAAAAAAAAGAGTCTTACTCAGACAGTAGTGAAAGAAAAAGAGGAGAAAAAGCCACAAGGGACATCAAAAACAGAAAAAGTCAAAGAGAAAGTCGAGCACAATTCAACAAAGATCAAAGTACCACATACAAGTTCACATGTCTAAAGGATCATAAAAGATCCAATCCTAAGACTCGAATCTCTTGATGTTTGTGGAATTGATATGTTTTGTACCCTTGTGTTTTGGGTTCTATGAGGTAGACATGTTTGGTTGAATGTTCTAACTGTGTTTTACTTTGGTTGTAGATAAGAAGTCTTATCGATCTCTCAAACATTTCTAAAACATTCGCCGTTTTAAAAAAGTTGTCAGGCATAGTCTCCTCAAAAGCATTTTTTCCAAGAACATCTACTGCAAGCACAGTATCAAAAGAAGCTTCGCTGATTCCCAGATTTTTACAGAGAAAGCCATCACCATACGTTTTTCCCTCTATGATATGCTCTTCAAAAATACCGGGTATAGCCATCGTACACAGCACAGCATCTTTAATATATACATCATCAGAAGCATCAAATACTTTTTTTTCGCCCTTAAGCAGATCTGTTGCAATGAGTTTGAGAGGTATGGATGTGTCTTTCATCTTCTTGTCTTTAAAGAGTTGCTCAAAAATCTTAGCCAGTTTGTCATTATGTACAATGGCATTACCGGAAAAAGAGAACTTGATCCAGTTAAAGATGCCGGCAAAACTTTGAATGTGTTTATAGATTTCTTCTTCTCTCATTTCTAAAGCCAAGCAGGCCCCTATAATGCCTCCCATACTGGTTCCGACTATTTCGTTGGGTACTATATGTTGTTTCTCCATATCATGTAAGATACCCAAATGCGCTATGCCCAAAGCCCCGCCACCAGAAAGTACCAGAGTGAAGTGATTGTTTTGTAGATTTTTTATCATGAATATATTATAGCGTAAGTCATTGTTTGTGATACGTATAATAGAGCAGTTTTATACTTAATAAGACTTTTCTTTATGTTATAATCAATGCATAAATATACTTAGGATTGTAGAGATGTCTTAAGTAAGAGGAGTTTCCCATCGACGTTACACCTTTACAGTTTATCAGCACGTATTTTCTAGTCATACTTGCCGGTATTTTTGTTTTCTCTGCACTCAGTCATATTCTTTATCAAAAACGGTCTCCCACCAGTATGATCTCATGGATGTTGTCTATTTTCTTTTTACCCTACATTGTTGTACCGCTCTATTTTCTTATCGGTATACGAAAGCGCGAAGGAAAAAATAAAAAAGAGTATGTTAAATTTGATTATGTATGTGAACATGCTCCTTATGAATTAGATGATCCTCGTCATGCATTTCAAAACCTTTTGCAAAAAAACGGTATGCCTCCTGCAACAAAAGGAAATACCTTTGAACTTATCACCAGTGGTACAGAAGCATATGAACGTATGCTCAAAGAGATCGATCAGGCACAGCAGAGTATCGATATCTGTACCTATGTTTTTGAATTTGATAAGATGACTAAAACAATCTTAGATACACTCACCCTAAAAGCCAAAGAGGGCATTAAAGTACGATTACTTATGGACCTGGTAGGATCTCTTGGGGCAAGCTTCAATCAAAAAGGTTTTAAAGCATTAAAAGAAGCGGGAGGAGAAGTGGCATTTTTTACACCTATCTTGAAAAGACCGTTTCAAAACTACATTAATCTCCGAAATCATCGTAAAATTTATCTCTTTGATCAAACAACACTGCTCAGCGGTGGTATGAACCTCAGTAATGAATATATGGGAGAAGCGGATGGCACTAAACGCTGGGAAGATCTTCTTTACTGCTTGAACGGACCTTCTGTTTACCATTTTTATCATATTTTTCAGAATGACTGGATCTATGCGACAAAAGAAGAGAAAAATATAGATCTGAAGGTAGAAGAGTCATGCGAGGGGGAGAGTAGGGTCCAAGTGGTTCCATCTGGTCCAGATATTCCAACTGATGCACTTTATGAGGCACTGTTAAATGCCATCTATAATGCGAAAAAACGTATCTGGATCGTTACTCCTTACTTTGTGCCGGATGAAAATATGATACAGGCATTGGTCATAGCTCATCACAAAGGGGTTGATATTAAGTTGATCACTCCTAAAAATTCTGATCATCTCTTGGCAGATATGGGAAGAAGTGCCTATATGCGTGAACTGGATGAAATAGGTGCTGATGTCGTCTTGTATGAAGGAGAAATGCTTCATGCCAAAGCCATACTGTTTGATGATGTCGGTGGAATGGTAGGGTCTGTCAATTTTGACAATCGCAGTCTTTTCCTGAATTATGAAGTGGTCACATTTGTCTACTCTCCACAATTTATAGAGAGTATTGAAGGTTGGATGAACGGATTGATAGACAAATCAACTAGAGGAATGGAAAAACCGTCCAAATTACGTGAAGCTCTTGAAAATGTTATGAAAGTGTTTGCGCCATTACTCTAATGTTTGTACCTTGCATAAAGTTAAGGTACAAATCTTTTATTTTTTTCGTCCTGTCTGCTTCTTCTTTGATTGAGTATTTTTCTTTTGAGCATTCTTCTTTTGCATTTTTTGTTTATGAAAGTCAAATTTTCCTTTTCTCTCAACCAATGACTTTTTCTTTGGTTGTTTTTGTCTTGGCTGCTTGTCTGTCAGTTCAAAACCAGGATAGATCTCTCTTTTGATGTTGAGGCGTAAGTTTCTCTCCATCTTGGAGAAGACATCATAGTCTCTTGTGGTTAAAATAGAGATCACAGAGCCTTTATGGTTTGCTCTACCGGTTCTTCCTACACGATGTGTAAAGTCATCCGTTCCCTCAGGCATGTCATAGTTTATCACCATAGAAAGTTCTTTGATGTCTATACCCCTTGCGGCTATATCCGTGGCTACCAAAACCTGTGTTTTACCACTTTTCAACAGGGCCAGTGACTTTGCTCTGGCACCTCTTGTAAGATCCCCATGTATAATGGAAGTCCGTATATTCTGACTTCTCAGGTATTCATAGATCTTGTTGGCAGACTCTTTGGTGCTGGCAAAGAGTAAGACTTGATCCAAATGCATATCATGGATAAGCTTAGCTGTCAATTCTGATTTTCGGGCTTTGTCTACCTTGTACGCCCTATGTGCGATAAAATCAACTATATCCCTTCTTTGACTCACTTCCACTATCACAGGATCACGTAAAAATTCTTTTGCAAGTTTTTTAATATTTTGTGAAATGGTTGCAGAAAACATCATCGTCTGTCTTGGCTGCGCACAATGCTTGAGTATACCTTGTATTTCACCTAGAAAGCCAAGATCCAACATGGTATCTGCTTCATCCAAGATCACAGTATTGATATAAGAGAGATTGATCTTTTTATCTTCTATGAAGCTTTGTAATCTCCCTGGTGTGGCGACAATAATGTCTGCACCCTTAGAGAGTCTTTCCAATTGAGTACTTTTGGGTATGCCCCCTTGAATTTTTACATTCTTGATATCAAGATATTTGCTAAAGTCGTTGATCGTACGAGAGACTTGGTCTACAAGTTCGATCGTAGGAACAATGATCAGTGCTCTTACCACTTTTTGGTCATGTTTTACAATTTTCTGCAGTTTATTGAGTAGGGGCAGAACATAGGCGGCTGTTTTCCCTGTACCGGATTTTGATGCACCCAGTATGTCTGTACCTTTAAGTGCCGGAGGTATGACTTGGTTCTGTATGGCAGTGGTTTGTTCATATTTTGCATGAGCAATGGCTTTTAAAATATCGGGATGTAAATTTAGTTTTTCAAATGATTTGATGATGTTTCCTTTCAAATCTATAGAGTGGTTATATTTAAAAATTAAATATAGTTGTTGGCATTATAGCAAAAATGGGATTGTATTGAATATGTATTCTTCTTCATTGGCAAACTTGTGCATTGATATGCAAGCATTTAGATGAGATGTTTCTCCTGATTTACGATTTCTGTGTATTTTCAAGTCCTTAGGCCTATCAGTCACCTTTAAAGTGCGCATGTAAAAGCCAACCTATAGCGATACCGATCGCAAGCAGAAAAAAAATGAGTAAGGCACGAGACATCTGAAGAGACCAAAATAAAAATGTAATTTCTACTATAGAAATATTTTGAACAATAAACAAAACAACAAGAACGATAAGTGCAATGATAGAAAAAATTTTAATATTCATAAAAGATCCTCTTTAGTTGATGGACAGCTTAATATGTATGTCTGAGATCAAGACTTTTTGTAAGTTCTTCGACTTTGTAAGTTTTTTGACCCTGAAACTATCTTAAGTATACCACAATTTAAAGAAGAAGCATAAAAAATTTGAAGCTTCTATAGTACCTGGATAAAGACAAGCTTTACGGATGTAGTTTTCGTTAGCTTATGTTTTTTGTCAATCATTTAAAAGTGCATAAAAATCTCTGGGAGCATCTATTTCAAAGCTCATGGGCTTTTTCTTTACCGGATGGATAATTGTCAGTTTTTTCGCATGAAGTCCCATCTTCTCACCTTTTGTTCCATAACGTTCATCACCGATGATACTGTGTCCCAACCAAGCCAAATGTGCCCGTATCTGGTGCTGTCTTCCTGTTTCTATTTTGACTTCCAGTAAAGATCGTTCAGGGGTGGTTTGTTTCACTTCATAGTGGGTAATGGCCGGTTTGGCATCGGGATGTTTGCCTACATGCATACGGTACTCTTTTTCATCCGCCCTTAAGGGCTGGTTTATAGTCCCTTTTTTTTCTTTTGGACAACCCTCCACGATAGCTAAATAGACCTTTTCAGATACACCCCATTTGTCCATCACTGTTTCTCTCATCTCTTTGGATGTTGCAAAGAGCAGTATGCCTGAGGTATCTCGGTCCAATCTATGTACAGGCCAGAGCTTTACCTGTTTTTTACCTCGTGAGAGTTGATCTCTCAGTATGGCAAGGGCATGCTGTTTGCTTTCTGTTGTGTTTCCGACAGACAAAAGCCCCGCAGGTTTATTGATGGCGATGATATCTTGATCTTGATAGAGGATCTCTAATCTCTGTAGTGTCTGTGCCTGTGTCGAAGCTTTTTTTACCACACCCACTTCTACCACATCACCTACATTTAACGGACAATCATGTTTGGTAGTAATGTCACCATTTACAGCCACACTTGAACCTTGTAAGCGCTGTTTGATAGTCTTTTTGGACCAGCCGGTAAGATGGTTAAAAAGAAAATCTAAGAGTTTGGATCTTTCTTCTACTATGAATTTTTCTGCCATATGTGAGTGCCTTTTTATTGTTTCAATATTGCTTTGCGTTGGGCACGGTTAAATGCTTTTTCATAGTTTATGACCCATTGAAGGTAAGCTTTTTGTTTTCTTTGCGCCTCTGCAAAATATTTTTCTGCACAGGCATTCGCAGCCGTAGATATGGTCAATGCTTTCATACCACATATGGCATTTCTTGTACCCATAAATACTACGGTTTCAGTTCCACTTATATTGTTACAGGAATTTACAGTTTTTACCATAAATTCATTGTTACACTCCTTAGAAGTCATTCCTACTGTATAGTAACATCGGTCGTGTTCATTACATGCTTCTTGAAGCCATTTATCATCATTAAAGAATTCATTAGCAAGATCATAGACATCTTGAAGACCTTCAGCACTACAACCGTCAGGACGGGATGCATAAGGATAATAAGCATCGGGAAAATTAGGGTTAAACGGTAGAACTATACCATTTTCAGTGATACCTCTTGCTTCTTCATCATTTTCTTTTAAGTACAGTAAAGGTTCTTTGGGATCTTTATTTGCACTATATATAAAGGTATCCGGATCACACACTTCCTCTTCCCAGGTCTCATCAGTGATACGCGATAGATCCTGCGCATGATAATACATCGTACTTAATAGCATGTTGTATGCATCATTCGCCAATATTTTAGGAATCTGTTCTGTTTGAGCATCAAACTTCTCATCAATTCTATTGTTAATAACCTTTTTTGTCGCTAAAATATTTTCATCAGGCATCATCATATCCATAGAGTAGATCAACATATTTTCGGCCCAATCATCATCATAATCCGAAAAGAGGTCTTCAAATTTTTTATAGAGACTTTTGGATCTTTTTCTTGGTTTCTCTAGAATGATATGACTTGTATTAGTATCTTGTTCTGACATATTTTTATCTATCACATAAGAGGAGAGATCATAGGCGTAAAGGGTAGAAAAAAATATGAAAAAAATGATAGCAAATAGTTGCAATTGTTTCATTTCTTTCTCCTCCTATAAGTTTAATTAGTTTTTCTTATTATATCCTACTGAGAGGAAATCAGAAAGCTATAGTATTTTTTCCATCTGATAGTCATCCATGATAAAACCTTCACCAATCTCTTTAACCACACTACCGGAGATAACAAAGCCAACTTTTTCATACATTTTAATGCTCCCGGTATTATACTTATTGACTGTGAGTGATATTTTGTTGAGATCTTTTTCTTTAGCCAACGCTTCCAGATAAGTTATCATTGTTCTTCCATATCCTTTGCCACGCTCAGCCTCTGTCACATAAAATTTACTTAGGAATAAGGTCTTTGAGAGAATATCTACACTCATGTATCCTACAGGTACATTGTCATCCAGAGTTAAAAAGTATAAGAAACCGTTTTTGATCTGTTCCGTCATGGCTTTAACCGATTGAAACTTTTTCAACATATAGTCCACCTGATGCTTTCCTATGATAGGTATGTAATGTTGATACCATATCTCATAAGCAAGGTTTTCAATGGTGTCTATTTGATCTTTATTTGATACTCTCTTTATAATCATGTTTTATCACTGTGAATGTATTTTTAAATCAATTATATAGTGGTTTACCTTCGTCTGCGACCACGATAGCCACCATAGTTTGAAGACCCTGAACCTCTTTTATTTTGACTATGACACTGATCGCAAATGGAGAACCTGTAGGAAAAATCAAGTACCTTTCCACACTTACGGCATTGTTTGGTGAAGTGTCCTTGTCTAAGAGAATTTTCAATGAAGTTGTTCAATCGTACTCTGGCTGCCATAGCTTTGTCAGTATCTTCAAAAATATCCGGGAATTTGAAGGAGAGCCACAGATAGAGTGAGATCTCTCTTACCCTGTCTTCTGCATTAAGCAGCATATCATTGGTCTGTGCAAAAGCAGGAAGGTCTCGTGGTGGAATATAGAGTACTTTTCCTCCTGCTTCGATCTGACGGATATAACGGTGGAAGACTGATTCTATATAGGGTGACGAGATACTTGCAGGTGCACAAGAAAGATAAAAACGTGTTTTTAGATCCAGATCATATTCGCTGACAATGGCAGCTATCTCGAGCATAGAATCAATGTTAGCAGCTACAAAAGGACCTTCAAACTCCATATTTTCAGCAAAAAATGCAAGAATATCTAAAATGTTATCGGTTTCCAGTATCTCACCTATGAGCATGACATGTTCCAAACTTGCCATGACAGAGACCGGCAATTTAAGGTCTGGAAGCGGCATATGAAAAGCTGAAGTGATGGTGGTCAGTGCATTTTCATCCAAAGCTCCTACATATCCTTTCTCTTCAAAACCGTAACGTCCTGCCCGTCCAGCGATCTGTAGTACTTCTGTAGGAAGAAGTTCACGTCTTCGTAAGCCGTCAAATTTGTTGTCTTTGGAAAAGAGCAGGGTCTTTATAGGAAGGTTAAGGCCCATAGCTATGGCATCTGTGGCAACGAGTATTTGGCTTTCACCTTCTCTAAAACGTCTGGCTTCTTCCCGTCTGACCTCAGGAGAAAGATTGCCGTATACGACAGAGACAGAATATTTTTCGCTGAGTTGTTGTTTGAGTGAAAGGACATCACGTCTTGAAAAGGCTACGACTGCAGTTTGAGGTTCTATACGTTTCATGGAAGTAGGCTGGGGTAGCATGGCCAGTTCATTTTTTCGCTCAAAGTGGACCACTTCCAACTCTTCATCAAGGTAGTCACAGAGTTCTTTGACCGCGTGAAGTGCATTACTTGAACCTGTAAGTATGACTTTTTTGGCAGGGATACCTATAAGAGCATTTGCCCATGCCCATCCTCTGTCACGATCTGCGATCATTTGGATCTCATCTATGACACATACATCCACATCTACTGCACCATTCATCATCTCTATGGTTGAAGAGATATGTGTAGATTCTTCGTCTATGATCTCTTCTTCACCTGTGATAAGTGAGACAGCTACACCTTCTTTTTTGAGGTTTTCATATCCCTCAAGAGCAAGAAGTCGTAGAGGTGCAAGATAGTAACCTGTTGTTGCAGCTTCCAGTTCTTTCAGCGCCGCATAGGTTTTACCTGAGTTTGTTGGTCCTACATGAAAGATGATCTTCCTTTTTAGTTCACGTGCAAGAGGGAAAAGATGTTTGAAGTCACGGATCGTTTTGGCCAGTAACTCTTCACGCTTTTGTTTCTCAAGTAAAGGCTTGATGTATTCTCCAAAATGAAAGAGTATGCGTCTTTTGCTTTTTTCTTTGAACTTTAGCACGTTGGAGGAACGTATCTGCGGTTCTACAAAACGTACGATAAACTCATGAAGTTTTTCTTCTTCTATATCCAGTTTATCGCTCTCTTCTCTCATATCTTGCATAACATCATCTATAGCAACCCTGAAGTGCGCAAGCAGATCATCATTGACTCTGTTTATATCTTCTTTGACAGGGAGTTCTTTACTTCTCCAAATGAGATTATAAATAAAAGGCTTTTCATAGGAAACAGAGGTACTGTAAAAGAGTGTCGTACCAAATAGATCATGGTTTTTCTCTTTCTCTATAATGATATGATCCGTACTTTCAAACACTTCATATTTATCACTGATGTCCATCAAGATTTTTTCAATACTTTCAAATGCTATCGGCGCATGATAGAGTAATGATTCTGGTGACATGCTTTTGAGTGCAGTATTCATCTCTTGTTCTGTCAGATAGGGATGTTTAGAACCTTGAACATGTTTCAGAAACTCTTCTATCTCTATAGTTTTTTTGTTGATGGTTTCTTCTTTTAGCGCTTCAAGTTTAGTGATCATCTCTTCATCATTCAAATTCCATAGTGCATCCATATCCAGTGTTGCAGTCGTACATAAAAGCAGTTTATTAAAGTCAAAGTTTTGCAGGACAAAAGTGAAGCTATGGTAAAACTCCATTTCATTAAGAGAATTAAACACGACCTCCAAAGATTTTTCTAGTGTATGAAGTCGGCTTCTCATGCGTAAGTAAGTGAGTTTATTGAGCACTTTTTCTTCAGTGATCTTGCTACTCTTCACGTCGATGAATGCATCAAGAATCAGGTTCTCTTCATGTTTGGTGTAAGAGGTATCTCCTAAGAGTTGGAGGATCTTCTCTACTTTGTCTAATGGACGTTTATGACTATCGGAATAGGGAACAGATTTGTAACTCTGAGTAAGGTAAGAGACTATCTTTTCTCTAGGTACTGCTTCTCCTTCACTCCAAACACGTCTGAGTGCACGTATCATCTCTTCTTTAGTGTGTGAGGGAAGTCTGAGGTCGAGCAGCATAATAAGCTCTATCAGTTTATCTTCATCCAGTGTAGCTACACCTTCATCAAAAGGGAGTCCATTAAAATAGTTTCGTATTTTATTGTTAAGTTTTATAAAGTATTTTTTCTTTTTCTTTGCCATAGTGTCTTTTTATTAGATCCTACCATATTAGGGTAAGATGATTTATTTGACTAAGTATAACATGAAAAAGTAACCCTTGGGTCTAGTCGATGGTTAAAATATCAACTAATTCCACTCCATCACACTCTTTTTTGAGACGTTTATGTTTACGGGCATCTTCTTCTGCCAGTTCAAGTAAGTCTGCAAAGTCGTTTTTACTTACAGTCATTTCATACACCTTTTTTTGTGTTTTTAAAAAGACTTCTGACTCTTCTGTATAGGAGAGTTCAAGGTTTCTAAGCCCTTTGGCAAATTCACTTTTGATGGCTTTTTCTATCTTTTCATTGGCCAATATCTCTGACAAGCTTACTGCTTTGCTTACATCGTTTTTACACATTACCGTGTAACTTACTTTTATCATGCCTTCCACCTTTTGCTCCTTTTATAGATATGGTTCAATGATAGTATATTTTTTTGAATCGTAGAAAAAACATGTCATATTGTCATATTTTAGGCATCATTGGCTAAAGAATGATGCTGAAAACATCCGATAACTTTTGAAAACCGTTAACTATTATTTCGTTGCAAAATCCATGATCTTTGATACAAGTATCATACCCTCGATACTCATATCCTCTTCCATTTCGAGTTTTGAAGGGAATATTCCTTCAAGTGCATCAAGGACATATTTAGCATCTTTTTTGGGTAGTGATTTGAGATATTTTTTTATATTGAGCTGTGTGTACATTCTGTCTCGCTTTTCTTTGGAAACATGAAAACGTACTTTTTGGGTTTGGCTCTCATCTACCTCGTGACAGGTTCCATAGTATTGACTTGCCAATAGTTTTCCCCCTGTAAGGATATTTCTACTGTGAACTGCTTTTTGATCTTTGTCAAACGGAGGTAGATAGGTGATAGTGGTTGTAGTGATATTCCCAAGATTGGTCACTTTAATAAAAGAGAGCCCCTTGTCACCTCTAATGATATTTCCCCTGGATTGTCCTTTTGTTCCCTTTAAGGTATACGTATCATTTGCATCGTTTGACACTATGGTAAATCTTACGGGATCACCTTTGAAAGTACCTTTTTCTGTAGCATAGGTAGTAAATTCACAAGCAAAAGTAGTGTGTTTTGTATCTGCAGCAAAACTAAACAGACTTAAGAGCACTATCAATAAAACATTTTTCATACTAATCCCCCAACAAAATCATTACTCATACATAAATCATTAGTACATTCTACCATATTAGGTCTATATCTTAGAAAGGTAAGTGCTAATGAGGTATTTGGGTGTGGATATGAATGGTATCCCCACGAGGACTCGAACCTCGAGCTAGGCCTTAGGAGGGCCCTGCTTTATCCAGTTAAGCGATGAGGACAAAATGTTTGATATGAAACATGGAAGTGTATCGTGATGTATATAAAAATATGAAATACAATGAGTTCTATGGTGTTGATACTTCATCTGTAGATGAGAGTGATATCGGTGCATTTGAACCACCCAGATACCTGCGAGACAGTCATTTACACAGCTGCATAAAAATGATGACTCCTGCTTTGCATGGTGTATTAAGGTTTAAAATTTACATTCATCACGATTTAACACACAGGTATAATCGTCCGCTTCATTTTCGATCTGTATAGTGGCATGGGTAATGCCACAGTGATGATGAAGATGTTCTTGTATCTTTTCCAAAAAACAATTGTCAATCAGCTCATGGGTCGTTACAAGATGCACTGTCAGGGCTATCTCCGTGGTACTGAGTGCCCAAATATGCAGGTCATGTATCTCAGTTACATTTTTGAGACCAGTGAGATAGTTTTTGATATGCAGAACATCTATCCCCTGCGGTACGGCATCTATGGAGAGATCTATGGAATCTTTAAGTAAATTCCATGTTCCAATCAAGATAAATAACACAATGAAAAGACTGATGACAGGGTCAAGCCAAAGCCAGCTTGTGATCATAATAGCAATACCGGCAACAACTACACCTAATGAGATAGCTGCATCCGCTGCCATATGTAAGTATGCCGCTCGGATGTTAAGATCATGTTTTTGACCTTTTACAAAAAGTAATGCTGTTGCGGTGTTGATAACCACACCAATCCCGGCAACAATAATAATGATCATTCCATTCACGGGTTTTGGAGAAGAGAGTCGTTCCACGGATTCCCACGCGATACCACCAAGGGCTACGAGAAGTAATACAGCCGAAACCAAAGATGCCATAATAGTGACTTTGCGTAAGCCATAGGTTCTTTTATGGGTCGGGAGTCTTGTTGCCAAATAGCTTGCACCCCATGCAAGCATAAGGCTTAATACATCACTGAAATTATGTCCGGCATCTGCGATAAGTGCCAGGGAATCAGCAACCAGTCCATATCCTGCCTCAATGATCACAAAAATAACATTAAGGGTAATACCTATGGCAAAAGAACGGTTATAGTTGTTTATTTCATGGTGATGATGAGAATGGCTGTCTGACATGTATCTATACTATTGAAAATATTTAAGCATTGACTCACGGCCAAATTTTTGAGCAATCATTCCAGCTGTTCCACCCCTTTCATTGGCAATGGTAACGTCAGCACCTTTTTCTATAAGAAAAGCACAAATTTCTGGCATATCATCCATCACTGCTTCCATCAGTGGTGTCCATCCAACGCCATCTACCTTATCAATATCAGCACCTTGTTCCAAAAGATACTCAACCATATCTCTTCTGTCACGCCTGATGGCAATGTGAAGCGGAGTCCATCCGTATTTATTTTGAATGTTAACATCCATGCCGTTCTCAAATGCTTTTTTAAATGCCTCTAAGTCATTGTCATAGACAATTTTTTCAAGTCTCATAAAATCTTCATCTGCCATAGTCGTCTCCTTATAATTTCATACTTAATATATTGTATCAAATAAACTGATAATTTTTGATGGATAATTCAAATGTTGATTATTATTAAATATAAAATTATAATAACTATAAAATTACGCTATAATGTCACACAATTTAAGCGTACATCGGTCAACGACTTCTATTTACCCTGACTTATAGGGAAAAATGCCCTTGGGGTACTACAATAAAATTAAACAACTAACTTAGCCTAAGACCGACCTCTCACATTAGATGGTAGGCTCGTTCATAAGGTATACATAAATGTCATTTACAAATTTGGGGTTATCTGAACCTCTTTTAAAAGCGATCAAAGAGCAGGGCTATGATACGCCTACACCCATACAGCAAAAAGCTATTCCTGTCGTGATAGAAGGAAAAGATGTCTTGGCTGCAGCACAAACCGGTACAGGTAAAACTGCAGGATTTACACTTCCGTTACTCGAGAAACTCTCCAAAACAAAACCAAAGATGCAGAAAAAACAGATCCGTGCTTTGGTACTTACCCCTACACGAGAACTGGCTGCACAAGTGGCTGAAAGCATCAAGACATATGGGAAACATATGCCTTACACATCTACGGTTATTTTCGGTGGTGTAGGTATTAACCCTCAATTGGCAACTATACGTAAAGGGGTGGATATCGTCATCGCAACACCAGGTAGACTGCTCGATATCGCAGGACAAAAAGGCATCGATTTTTCTGCCCTTGAGTGTCTCATCCTCGATGAAGCTGACCGTATGCTTGACATGGGATTTATCCATGACATCAAGAAACTGATGAAGCTTATGCCTCAAAAGAGACAAACTCTTCTCTTCTCAGCAACATTCTCACCGGAGATCAAAACGTTGGCATCAGGACTTTTAAAGAACCCTGTACTTGTAGAAGTGGCACGTCAAAATACCACGGCGGATCAGATATCGCAAGTGGTACACTTCGTAGATAAAAGGCGAAAGAGAGAATTGCTTTCTCAGCTTATCAAGATAAAAGACTGGAGACAGGTCTTAGTCTTTACACGTACAAAACACGGGGCAAACAAACTGACCAAAGAGCTTGAAGAGTATGGAATCTCTGCAGCGGCTATACATGGAAACAAAAGCCAGGGGGCTAGAACCAAAGCTTTGGCTGCTTTCAAGGCAAATGAGATCCGTGTACTTGTAGCTACAGATATCGCAGCAAGAGGGATAGACATAGACCAGCTTCCTCATGTAGTAAATTATGAACTGCCTAATGTACCCGAAGATTACGTTCACCGTATAGGTAGAACAGGCCGTGCAGGACAGAGTGGTGAGGCAGTTTCACTGGTCTGTATAGATGAACATAAATTGCTTAAAGATATTGAAAAATTCATCAAGTCGGAGATCAAAAAAGTAGAGATTGAAGCATTTAGACCAGATCCGAACATAAAGGCTGAGCCTATTCAAAATGGTAGAGGCGGAGGAAGAGGCCGTAATAACAGTGGTGGAAACTCACGCAATAAACCTCGCAGCAACAGCTCACATGCGAACAACGGTGGTAGCCGTGATGGCGCTAGAAGCAATAACAGAAATAGAAACCGTAATAGAAATCAATCACAAGGATAATATAGATGAAAAAAATATTTAAACTCACAGATGAGAAAAAACATGAAGACCGTGTACTCGAAGCCGTAAAACATGAGATACGCAAATATGTTAAACGCGAAAAGAAGAAGAAACTTGAAGATTCACAGAACACATACTGGGACTTTGATTGTAAAATAGGGCCTACTTCAGAGTCAGCAAAAGTAGTAGAGTATGATGATCTCATTAAAGCACTTGATGCAGTAAAAGCAACGGGTGCTACAGAGTGTTATGTAGAGATACTTGCAAAAGTGGTTGATAAACCACTGAAAGAAGAAGTTGAATCTATGGAAGATGCAAACAACTAATAAAGTATTAGCAAAAATTTAGTAAAATACTCAAAAAAGGATTTAAATATGAAAAAAACAACTATATTGGCAGTATTTATGACTTTGAGTATGATCATGTCTGGATGTAGTAAAACATGGAGTGGCGTCAAAGAAGATACTAGCAAAGCATGGGATTCATCTAAAAAGGCAGTGCATAACGCAACTGCATAATAAATTTGATACTACGTATCTCTAGGTAGTATATTCGATTCCCTTTTCTTTCTAGGGAATCTTGATTGAGATTGAATCTGTTGAGATAGTCTCATAGCGATTCGTCGTACTAGCGTCAAGAGCTTTCATCAGAGCTACTTCAGGTAACTCAGCATTTTTGTATAGATCTTGAGCGAAACCAAAAGATAGTGTTTGGTAGTGTAATGTAGCAGTGACAGTATAAGTACCTGCCGGCAGATCTTTTATCTCGTATCTTACTGTATCACTTCCCCCAATAAAGTCATCATCCGTTTCAGCATACCCATGTGGATTGATTGTCTCAGGTAAATTTACCTCTTTTTTATCAAGTCCCTTTGGCAAGATACGGTTGTCTTTAAGATAATGCAGTGCATGCAGGAGTATATAGGTCATATTATCATCTGTATCCTGTAAGATCGTTTCATAGACCTGTACCTGTGAAGGATCAGTGATCTTATCATAGTGCGGTTCATATTCATTGGTTGTTATGTTGTATACTACACCGTTGATCTGTCCATTATCATTCATTGCCCCTGATTCAAAAACAATTTGATCTGCACTGTTTTTGACTGTTACATGAAGCCAGGCACGGCGTGACGGAAAGCCTGTCGGGAACTTGTGACCACTTTTATTCGTAACGTTTACATCAAAACTAAGCGTAGTACCATTTAAAAATCTTGTATTTTTAATGTCTACAACGGCTGCGGCTTTAAGAAACTCTCTGGTATCCGTAATGCTTTCATTAAATCTTGCTTCATCTGCCAAAACCCCTAGTTTTTGACGGTTGTTCTTGAGGATCTCGAGCATATAAGTGTTGGCACCAAGGAATTTATGTTGATAAAATGGAAACCTTTCTCCTACATTACCTTTTGTAGAAATTTTAAAACTGCCCTCTGCTTGTGGCATATGGCAGTATTGGCAACTGTATTCTGTTCCATTAAAGTCACTGTATTCCCATTCGGTATAGGCTGCCTGCTCGGGGAAAGTTAAACCAGTATCTTGTCCGTCTGTAGAGATAACAGGAGTCTCTAGGTTATGGCAGCTGGCACAGAGTTTGGACTCATTGATATGGGGACTGTATTCGGGGGTAAACTGAACACTATTCTGCATTGGGTTAGGGTTAGGATCTATAAAGGGACCATAAATTTTACGTTCTATTCCGGTGTTATTGGTATCGATAACAAATTTACCTGAAAAGCCTTCAGTAGTACCCAGTTGGGGGGTGTTTTCTATTTGATGACAGAGTGTACAGCTGACTCCTTGCATAGCAGCATCATAATAGTAGTTTTGATCGTTAAAAAATCCATCGCCAGAAAGTGAAACCGTATCACCATTATATGTTGCTTCTACATTAGCCATAGGAGTGTGGCATCGGCTACATTTCGCTTCGATCACTTCTTTGAACTCAGGGTGTTCTTTGACTTCAGTGGCAACTTTTGCCTTCCAGAATGGATCGGTTGCTGCATTGGCCATCATCGTACCTTGCCATGCTTTCACAAGAGAGACATCTGTACCATTGGCATCCTTGATGCCATCATGACACTGTGCACAGTTTTGTGAACCGCTGAAGTGTGTTGTGGTAAAAGAGGGATCATGTAAGACTACATCAGGAAAGGTAGTATTATCATCAGGCAGAGTCGAAGGGGTATCACTGATGGACCCACCGCCACAAGCATTTAAAAAAAGTAGAAAAATGATACCTAATGTTAGAGTGAAGACAGTTTTCATGATGAATCCTTCTTTAGGGTGTTACTCTATATATGATTTAATTATAATTTAAAATTATTAACAAATGGTTTCATCTGGAATGATAATCACAGTTATTTTTCTTTATGAAAGAAGGAGATATTTTATGAGGAATCGACACATGAGTACTTTTAGTATCTCATGGTCATTTTTATAATGTGATGCAACTATTCGTCTTTAAGTGAAAGTGCCTCGCCTTTTGACTCTGGGTGGAATTTTTCTTCATACTCTGTACTCACGGTAAACATGAGCTTAAGGTCATCCGGACTGCTTGCATACTGGTATGCTTGTTCTTCAGTGATCTTATCTGCCAATGTAAGATCAAAAAGCGCACGATTAAAGCTAATAGAATCAAAACTGGTATGTTCTTTTTCAAGAGCATCTGGAATTTCATGATCACGTTTACTTCGGATCAGTTCTTGAATTTGAGGACTTTTAAACATCAATTCTACAGCAGGGATCATGTCTCCGGATGTACCTCTGATCAGACGTTGTGAAACAACGGCTTCCAAGGTTGAAGCAAGCGTTTCACGTACACGGTTTTGCTCTTCGTTCGGGAAAATAGCGATAATACGGTCAACGGTTTCTCTAGCATCTAATGTATGAACTGTAGAGAAGACTAGGTGCCCTGTATTTACAGCTTGTAAAATACTTTCAGCTGTTGCAATGTCACGCATTTCACCCACCACAATAATATCCGGGTCTTCACGCATTGCTGCACGCAATGCACGAGAAAAGCTAGTCGTATGCAATCCCAGTTCTCGTTGCTCTACGATAGATTTTATATCATTATGTACATACTCTATAGGATCTTCAATAGTGATGATATGATGCGGGTATTTTTTATTTATCTCCTCTATAACACTTGAAAGGGTTGTAGATTTACCACTTCCTGTTGTACCGGTAATGAGAACAAGACCACGTCTAAGATGAGTGAGCTTGTGTAAAGCTAGCGGGAGGTTTAGCTCTTCTATGGTTTTAATATAAGAAGGTATAAGACGGAAGGCCAGTGCGAAACCACCAAGATGCATAGAAATGTTGATACGGAAACGGTAGTTTTCATCAAGAGCATAGGCACCATCATATTCTTTAGTTTCTATAAATTCTTCATAGGCATTACCCGTTAACATTTGAACAAGTTCTTCAATGGTCTTTGCATCTAATTTTTCATTTGACAAAAGAACGATTTCACTTTTTATACGTGCATGAATTTGGCTATTTGATTTAATATGCAGATCGGCTCCATTTGCTTCAATCAGCATATGTAACCAAGCATCCAATCTCTCTTTTATATTTTGTGTTAAAGACATAGTTTCCTCCCTTTTTATAATGTATTTATATTATACTACAGCTTATTTGCTTATATTATAGAGAGATGAAAAAAAGATAAATCAAAGAATAGATGCTAAAATACTATATTTATTGAAAACACAAGGATAAGACGATGTCAATAATGAAATATATACTTTTTGCACTACTTTTGTTTGGTTTATGGGTAACTGAACCAATGTGGAGGCACACCGATACAGCTACATCTGCATCACCCGTGAATGAGCATATCGTAGAACAGAAAAAAACTACAACTGAAGAAGTTAGTGCTGAGACTAGATTTTTGAAAAAGTTAGAACTAAAATTTGGTTCAAGACCGTCTGTCAAAGAGAACACAGGCGTACCTTCATCAGTGTATACATATTGGCGTAAAACACTTCAATATCCTGATTCCCTTCAAGATGAAACATGCAGTCCTATACGAGGTAGTGAGGAAGGATGGACAACTGTGTGCAGATATAGAACAAAGAAGAGTTTCGATACTTTGGAATTAAGAGAGGATAGATTTCTTATCAAGAACGGTACTGTATATAAGAAGTAGTATTATACTCAGACCGTAATTTACAAGAATAGGTTAGCCCATAGGGTAGAGTATCTCTTCGTGTACTTTGTCACAAGCGCTTAAAATTTCATCACTGAGTGTAAGATTCATAGCTGCAAGCGAAGCATCAAGCTGATCGGTGTGGGTTGCACCTATGATGGTTGAAGCCACAAAATCAAACTGTTTTGACCAGGCTGTAGCCAATGTTACCGGATGAAGTCCTGCATCTGCTGCTATTTTTAGGTATTGTTGGGTGGATGCCAAAGTTTTGTCATTCATGAAACGTTGCGCCATGATACGTTGCCGTTGGTTAGGTGACTTCAAATAAGTTGCAAATCTTCCATTGGCATCTTCGGGTTTTAATCCCTGGTTGTATTTTCCGGATAACACACCACCTGCTAACGGTGAGTAGGGGAGCAGTGAGATTTGTTCCTTTTGAGAAAGGGTAGAGAGCTCATCTAAAAATCTACGGTTGAGCAGTGAGAAATTGTTCTGTATGGATTCAAATCGTGCCAATCCTTTATAATAGGAGGTCATTAGAGCCTTACTTGTACCATAGGCAGTGTCATTAGATGTCCCTATATGACGAACTTTCCCTGCTTTCACCAATCTGTCAAAGGCTTCAAGTGACTCTTCTATCGGCACGATGGTATCGGGCCAATGCATTTGGTAAAGGTCTATGTAGTCGGTTTTGAGCCGTTTCAAACTTCCTTCTATAGCACGTTCTATATGAAATCTGTCTATGGCTGTCAACCCGTGGCGAATAGGAGGAACAAACCAGCCGCTTGCAGCTCCTGCAACTTTGGTAGCTAGAATGATAGAATCCCGTTCTTTTGTTTTCATCCATTCACCTACCCACTCTTCCGTGATACCTGCAAGTTTTGCATCGGGTGGAACAGGGTAGAGCTCTGCTGTATCGTAAAAGTTAATGCCATAGTCATAGGCTTTGTCCATGATGGCAAATGCTTCTTTCTTGTCACACTGTGTTCCAAATGTCATGGTTCCCATACAGATGGGTGAAACACGAAGTCCGGTTTTTCCTATGTATCGATATTCCATTGTGATCCTTGTAAAATTTGCTTTTATATAATAACTTAAGTTTTCTAAGGTTTTACTCTCTTATTATGATTCTTCTTTGAACGTGTTTTGTATGAGATACATTAACCGTTTATTAACAAAGTAGGAATAGAATATTTATATGGAGATATACTTTTTCATAATCTAATAGTAATGGGGGAATAACAATGAAAAAACATATGAATAAAAAGAATGCAGTACGGGTAGGAGTCGTAGGGATAGGATTGACAGTGGCAAGTATGTTCTATACGACTGGCTGCGGCGGAGGTGGCGGCGGTGATGGTGGAGGTGGGGGTGGTACATCCAGTATGTGTTCAGTACCTTTAGAAGCTTCTTTAAATACACAAGTTCGTATAGGTGGTGCTACGACAGCTGTAGAACAATTCAGCACTGATAGTGGTGAGTGGACACTCTTTAATATAGCAAATGAATTGCGTGCAACTAAGACTGGTACAACAAAATATACAGAATATCATCTGGAAGTCGAAGGCATGATTCGGGATATAGAGATTGTTAAGGGTAATGATAACAATAGTTATGCTCTATTGGCTATGGGGGCTGAAGGAATTGCTACAGTTAACATCACAGATCCTACGGCAATGATACTGGTTAGCAGTGTAAAAGTTAACTATTATCATGAAGGCATTTGGTGGACAGAAGGTGGTGGTGATATAGTGCCGGATAATAGTATTTCCAGCACTCGAGGGCCTGTTAGTTCACTCGCTGTCTATAATGAGGGAAATGCTACCGTACCTTCAATGCAGCTACTGATTGGGGATGAAGGGTATGGTGTACACAAGACAGCACTTGAGAATCTTTTCGATGGTATTAATGGTAGAGAAGCAGATGGTACGCTTAAGATCGACCAAGAAGTTTATACCCTGCAGTATGCTGGTGAAAATCCATGGGGGGGTCCAAAAAGTTTGACATTGTACGGTGAAGGCAATAACACAAGGCTCTTTGTTGCACAGGGCTTCCTAGGAATGGGAATCTATAATCCTAAAACTCTTGAGCAGGTCGGTCATTATAACCTTTATACCGATGCGACTGAGGACAATGGTGGTGAAGATTGGTTTATTAATATGGATGTTTCTACTGAGGTTCAATCTGGTAATATCGACGTGTGTACAGGAATGCCAGATTACAATCAGGCAAATTATGAAATTCAGCAGGTTTGGCATAACAAAGTTGATGCTCCAACACCGTGGGCTGATTTTGATAGGTATGGAAAGTTCTATTATGATGCACGAAAGATAGACGTAGCAACCTTTGGGAGTAAAACTACAGCTTACATCGCTTATGGATTGGGTGGTATGGTCGCGGTGGATGTAACCGGTTATGATACAGCAACAGCTCGTAGCGCAGACTGTACTACCAAGAATAATTTTCTTGAAGGTATGTATCTTGGATATGTTCCAGGCTTGCCGGCACATGGACCGGATGCTGAGACTGGTCAACAATCGCAAAGCCTTTTTCCTTATTTCGGGGTAGGTATGTTGAAAGAAGCAGGGGTGGTCGACGTTAAGGTGGATACTGCAACAAAGAATGTCTATTTTTCTGATCACTTTGCAGGATTGATGGTGATCGGCAATGCGGATAATCCTTCTACTTGGCATGGAAATAAAGGGGCGGGTTCATATGACAATGATACTATGGGTACACTGGGTGATCATTGGCCAGATTATGAGTTTGTCACATCCTATGATATGACTCCGTTTATCCCTACAGGGAAAGAAGAAGAGATACCGACATTTATTACCGAAACACCAATTCTTCTAGCAACAGGTGAGGTGAGTGGTCATGGAAATGTCTTTGGCTTTACCAGTACATTTGATTCAGCTAACAACGTAGCTATAGATATAGCACTTGCAGCCGGAGGGGGCGGTCTTAACTTTATGGATGTTCTCATTACCGGTGCACAGTCGAGCAACTCATTTGAGGTACCAGTTCATTTTGCAACTACTGATGAGATTGGTGCAGCAGCAGATGGTTCACCTACGCAAGAGATCAATATAGGTCATGCTGAGGGACTAACCGCTTATGACAATTTACTGTTCCTTGGTGATGGACCTCATGGTATGTCAGTATGGCAGATAGCGGATGAAGAGTGTAATCCGACAGATGATGTTCATTTGGTAGCCAATACACTACAGAGTGAATATCCAGTAGGTGATATTAACCCCGCACCACATGCACATGATGTAGTATTAGACCATGCTACAAATTCAGCTCTTGTAATGTCACAAAGTCGTGGGGTACGTCGTATTGAGAACGTAGCAGTGGGTACAGTCGGTGCCCCAGTTCTACTGTACCCAAAAAATACGGATATATATGAGCATAATGTCGATGCCGGTAATGTCGCTGATTTCCTCAGTATGCAAGACCATGCATATAGTGCAGCACTGAAAGGGCCACTTGCATTTACTGCTGATGGCAGTAACGGTTTAACGGTGTATGATTTAAGTAAAGATCCGACTGATTCAACCAACAGTAATGGTTTTGTAGTTGCCAATATCGGTGGAGATACCAACTCTCAACCAGATCTCGGCCGTGCATCTGATGTGGCACTTTGGGATGATACAAGTACAGGTACATCGTATGCTTTTGTTGCTGCAGGAAGCAGAGGTATCGCTGTAGTTGATATTACCAATGCGCAAGAAAACAATATGAGATTAGTTAAAATTTTCGAACCAATTAAATGGGAAGATACAAAGGCTGGTAAAGCCGATGGTAAAAGTGTGGCAGTTAAGGTAGTGGGTAATCATGCATTCTTTACCTATGATAGTTTTGGAGTCGTATGTTACAGTATCGCTGATCTGATCGCACCACTGCCTGCGGGAGTAGATCCACAGGATATCTGGACACCGGGCACTGTCGGTTATCGTCCAGAAGCTACTGCACGCTTTAAGCTCCAAAACCGCGAAATGTTTGGTCGTGCTGAATTGGCAGAATGGAGTGGAGGTGCTGCAGGTATGGATGTTGTTAGTGTCAACGGTAGATATATTTTCTATATTGCCTATGGTGATGCTGGTGTTATCAAGATAAACTGGACAAATCCAGCCACACCAGTGCTTATGGAACATGCTGATACGGTAGGATTTGCAAGTGATGTGACTGTAATTAACGGGCATGCTTATGTTGCAGATGGTGGCGGTGGATTGGTACTGCTTAAATAGAGTACTTAATACTTCTCTTTTTGGAGAAAAAGATGGTACCTTCTCTCTTCTGAAGGTACCCCTTATACAATCTTAATGATTTATAGATATATAAACACTTCTCTATAATATAATTACTCATACTTCTTTTCTTTAAAAACATTCACTTTACTTGTTTATATTACAAAATAACAAATCTTCATACTACATGGAAATGATAAGAAGAAGCAAGTAGTGGCAAACTTTATTAATGATAAACTACACAAAAAAAGGATCCTCTATATGCAAGATAAATATGTAGCAGATATAGGGATTTTGGTAAATTTCAGCTTTTTCGATATCTGTTCAACCATGACAGATAAGAGGAACAATCTAACCACTTGCAGCTCCTCCAACTTTGGCAGCTAGAATGATAGAATCACGTTCTTTTGTATTCATCCACTCTTCCGTGATACCTACAAGTTTTGCATCGGTGGAATAGGGTAGAGTTCTTCATTGTCATAGAAGTTCACTCCATGATTAATAGATATTTCCCATGATAGTAAATGCTTCCTTCATGTCACTAACATATCATAATATGGTAATTAGATTAACTACTTAATAAGAGACTTATTTTACTTTAAGTAATAATATGAGATTATATAAAAGTATAAATATAAATCCCGCTATTCAATTAGTCTGTTCTAATTTATACAAATTTTGTATAAGGGGTATATTATGTCTAATAAATTAAACAAAAAGACAGAAACCGATGTAACTATTGATTTAGAAAAACGTAAGTTTATCGGTAAGTGTGGAAAGTACGCAGTAGGTGCAGGTATGGCAACATTAATGATGCCAACAGTTTCTTCTGCCATATCTTCATGTAATAATGGTTGGGGTAACGGTGATCAATGTGCGCCTGGTAATTCTCTTCCAAACAATAATGCAGAGAATAATACTTTTGGGACTACTCAGCAAAATTTTGGTGATCCAAACCCGAACTAAAATATCTAAAAACCATATCAGTCCAAGACTGACTATGGTTTTTTACGCAACATAAATCAAGTAAAATTGATAAATATTTTTCTCCTTCTTAATTTTCTGAAAATATGGATAATGTATGATTAAAAAGCATGATACTACAAAACTGCTACTGAATTCTAAAAAACTACATGCATTTGCCATAGAGGAGAGCCTGTTTGTATATTCTGATGAGACTCAAAATGTTTATGGATTTGAAAAAGGTAGCGCTGCACTGTTTCTACAGATAGATGAACTGATACCTCATTATACGGTAGAAGAAATCGCTAAGAAGTTTCTGGATGTAGATACTGATTTAGTGCAACAAATGTGTGATCTTACTTCAGGAAAAGAAACAGCTGTTGAAGTAGAGTATGAATCCGATATTGAATTTGGAACATATATTAATGATGATTTGATTAGAAAACATTATCAGGTAGATGACATTGTATATGCTATACATTACCCTAATGATATGTTTTATAAGCGACTACACCCTGTGTTTGAATACCTTTATGTAGATAACCCTGAGGGGAAGCATATTGTATCAGTTGACTTTTGCAAATCCGATGACCTGTGGGAAGTCCACTGGAACAATACTCCTCTAGGGATGGCCATGCCTGAAAAGAAGTTAGCTACTTTTCTTCAGGAAAAGATGATGATATGTACTTACCAGTCAAAACGCTATCTTATTGCTTTGCATGCAGGGGCTGTAGAAAAAAATGGCAATGTAATCATCATGCCAGCAGTGTCAGAATCAGGTAAAACAACATTAACTGCGACATTGCTTTACCATGGATTCCACCTTTTTAGTGATGAAGTTACTACACTGGATTATAATGGCTTTGTTCTTCCTCTGCCTTTTTGCATGAATATCAAAGAAGGCAGTTGGAAGATACTCTCAGAGATGTATCCTTACCTTATAGATGGTGATAAATACAGTCGATTTGATGGGCAGAATATCCGTTTCATTCCTCCTGTAAATATGTACTTGGGGCGGCAAAAAGCCAGTCACATTATTTTTCCAAAATACATACCTAATTCAGAAACTACCCTTACAGAAATTGGTGCAAAAGATGCTCTTGAAAAAATTAAAGATGCTGGTTATCAGGTTCAGGAAAATATGGATAGAGAGAAATTTGAATTGATCTTAAAGTATCTTGTTTCTCTACCAAAGTATACGTTAGTTTATTCAAATTTAGATGAAGCCATAGACATGATTAATACATTGCTGGAAATGTAATGTTAGCTAATACAAATATTAGAATAGAAAGTCTGATTACACTATGTGAAATTATCTCACTGTCTGGGGATAAAGAAAAAATCAAGCAAAAAATCCTCTCTGATTCTATAGACTGGCTATGTGTTATTGAAATTGCCAATAGATATTTTCTTACCGCAGCACTTTATTACAGTCTCTTGGATCAAGATATGTTAAAATTTATAAATGATGAAGAGTTGTTAGCCTATTTGGAACAAATATATACCATTAACTTACATAGAAATCAAAGTATTATCGAACAATCAAAAGAGATTACGCAAATTTTATTGAAAAAAGGTATTAAACCCGTATTTTTAAAAGGTACTGCCTCTCTATTACAAAAAGATTATAAAGATGAGGGAATGCGATTTTTATCAGATATTGACTTTTGTGTTTTTGAAAAAGACTTTCTACAGACAAAAAAGCAGTTACTTTCTTTTGGATATATACCTAATATGAATGATCCAGGAATTAAAGATATTGAAAAACATCATCACTGGTGGCCTATGTATCATCCAAATTGGGAAGTGAGTATAGAAACACATAGGTCTATTTTGACATATCCTTACTCTCACTTAATTGAGTGTAAGGATGACAATTGTCAAAATGCTACTTATTATCCTAATATGACTATTCTTTCACCGACTTTTCGTTTGATCCATACATATATACATAGTGATATAGTTGATAGAAGTTATGCATTTAAGACAATGGATCTACGCCAATTGTATGAAATGTCTAGAGTCATTGATAAGTATAGATCAGAAATAGATTGGAGATATATAGAAGAATTTTTTAAAACACATAATATTTTGAGTAGATTTAATAATAGACTTTATCTTATTAAAATACTTTTCAAAGTGCATTCACCTATATTAATAGAGAATAGAAAGTGTAAATTACATTTATCTGTACTCTTTATATTTTTTAAATATCCCCATACATTTATAATCAATAAATATAGGAATTTTCAACTTTTGCGTTTTAAGCTATCTTATAGGAAAATACGTCAGCGATATGGTGTATCAACCAAAACGGAATATATTTATTATGCATCTAAGATATTGAGAAATCATATTTTTGCAAAATTAAGGTAATAGAGAAATCTATTTATTCTATTTTTAAATAATAAAAAATCTAGAAACTACTTTTACTTTTTAGTTTATGCATAAATACATTAGAGATGAACAGGTCAGTAATACAACGTTTTTTATAAAAAGTATCTAAAGTATTCCAAGTCGCAGTCAATTTTAATCATGATAAACTACGCTTAAAAAGGACCCTCTGTATGCAAGATAAATATGTAGCAGATGTTGGGGACTTTGGAAAGTTCCAGCTTTTTCGTTATCTTTTCAACCATAATGAGAGTCCTATGCATGGAAAAGCACTTGCGCAGATATGGTATATGCATGAAGGTGAGGGTGAAGAGAACAACGATGGACGTCATATCGACTATTTTGAACGGGTTATGGGCAGTGATGTATATCTGGAAGAATCACTACAAAGCCTCATCATGGGAGAGAAACGTAAAGTGACATCACTAGAATCGTTAAAACTTCTTCAAAATGCAAAGTTTTTTTATGAAAAAGTACCTGGCTCTTTAGAAGAGCGTTATCATTGGTTCAAGAGGGCCCTCACATTTTCACACAAAGCGCAAGTCGTTGCTGTGGCACCGGATAATGGCATGGCACTCAAGTGTAATAGGGGAGCACAATGTTTTGATTTTCTTACACTGGAACAGGACTACACACAAAAACACTATCCGCATAAATATATTTTTGCCGAGGAAGTAAGTCATTTTTATCGGTTACCGCATTTGGAAGTGTGTATCGTCTACCAGCATTTGAACCGCTGTTTTGCACATAATGGGCAGATAGAGTCACTCTTAAGTGATTTGAAAAAAGAGTATTTTCATGTGATAGCGATAAAACACAAGCCATACTCACCACGTGCTTTTTTCTTCTTATGCAAATCAGAAGTGATCAAAGAGAGTCTAGCAATGAGACTTGAGAGGTTTGTAAAGGATTTTACTGAATTTTGGGAACTCTTTAGATAGAGTAATTCGGTACATTATTGTCTATTATTGAATTTGGACAATGTAGGTCATCGTTTGAGGATCCAACATAACAAGTTTTATTCCGTCCTTCTTCTTTCGCTTTATAAAGTGCCATATCGGCACGTGAAAAAATATTCTCAAATGCGGTATCTGTTTTTCTATTTTCACTGATACCAATGGAGATTGTCACACGAATATCCTGTCCTTCATACGTCATAAAATCGTTTTCGATCTCTTTACGAATTTGTTCAGCCAGGATATACGCATCTGCACTGCTGACCTGAGATAAAAGTATTCCGAACTCTTCACCACCAATACGGGCAAAAATATCACTTTTGTTTAAGATCCTTTCCAGTGTTTCAACAAAACGCTTCAATAATTGATCACCCGCCTGATGACCATACGTATCATTGACCTTTTTAAAGTGGTCTAGATCAAGCAGCAAAAGAGTTAAACAGAATTCATTTTTCTGTGCAGTTTGGAAATAGCGTTCAGAGATCTCATTGAACATACGTCTATTCATGATCCCTGTTAAATAATCGGTCGATGCCAAGAGACTTAAACTACTGTTTTGCTGCTTTAAACTGTTTTCGTAATCAGTGATCTTATTGGTATAGATAGAAGATAAAAAGCTTCCTATGATAAGACCTAAGATACCAGAGTTTATGGCTACTTGTGAAAGCTGCATGTCAACAAAGAAATTGACGGTGAGTATAACGACTATAGAAGCAAGTGTGAAAAATAAACCACTCATTTTACCACTGATCATATAAGCAACAAAAACCAAAAGATAAAACCAGATCATTCTAAATTCATCCTGCGGTACAAAAATAAGTGAGGAGGTAAAAGTGATCAATGAGATGATCAGTAGGGCATATGCTGTCAGGTTATAATTTGTTTTAGATGATCGTAGAAAAAAGATGAGCATGATCGTCAGGAAACTGTAAACATAATTCACTTTAGAGTGTATAGGTCCTATATCATTAATACTTAGATCACTGAGTAAACCAAAAAGTGCAGAAAAAAAAGCAACAATAATAAAAATAGAATTCAGCATTTTAAATTTAAACTGAAGAAGATTTTCATCATCGGTAAACTTAAATCCACTATGTAAAAAATTGTTTATATTCATATATTTTTCTCTTCCCTTATGAATCATAGCATATTTGATATAAAGTTATCTACCAGTCTAACTCTTTCATCGTTTAGCTATAAACCATTAACCTTATTAGACTATGATATATAAAAGGATATTTAATGCATAAACAAAACTTTATAACACTTACACTTATCATTTCAGGACTGGCTTTAAATCCAGTAATGGCAAATGCTGTACTTACGACAGTTTCACAGAGTCAAAACATAAATGACTCTGTGTCGTCTGGTATTTCTTCTTTATTATATAGTAGGGGGTTAGAGAAAGATGCAGCAGATGAAATCTCTGAAAACTTTGTGAGTGAAGAAGATGAAGAGTTGCTTGCAAGACTGATACAAGATCTTGACAGGGCAAATATTGTAAGTAGAAAAGAAGTTTTGGAGTACTTAAGTACAAAAGCGCTGCATAAACAAAATGTAGATTTTGATTCATATGATCATCTCGTAGGTATGGTTTCAAAGATCAAACAAAAATCTTTAGACAGTAAGACATTAAAACAACTTCAGATTATTGCATCAAGTAATAAACAGTTATTTGTGTAGAGATACACAAATAATGTAGTAAAAGTATGAATAATAACTTACCGGTTAACATAATATAAATTCTATTAAAAAAGTCAATCTCTTCTCTTTTGTGTATTTGTATCTACGTTCAAACCATTTTGAAAAACAAAAAATAGCAAAAAATCCCCCTTTGATAAAAACGGCATAACATTCTATAGTTATTGTCTTGTTGTAAAAAATGAAAAAAATACACAAATCATAATTGAACAAAAAACGTCTTGTTGAAATTTTTAGTTTACTGTGAACGTTTTCAAAACTGATTTGGAATCTATAAAAAACAATTGATTGTTTTTTGTTTGATCTGCATTAAAAACATTTTTGCTGCATAAGTAAAAATCAAATATTGGTTTCAAATGGAGAAAAAATATATCTGTCTATTGTTTTCATGATTTGGTTTTCCTGCATAAGATCAAAAAAGATAAGAAACAGAGAGAATAATTATATTTATTAGTATTAAATTAGACTTTTCGTACATTACCCTATCACATGAAAAACAAACAATGACTTAAATTTAATGTAGAGCCCGTCAGAACGTGTGTATAGTGATATCATGTGAACATTTGTTCATTCGTTATATTCTAATACTCTAAATAAATGAACATATGTTCTTAAAACAAATTTCATAAAATAAAATAAAAGAACAAGTGTTCATAATATTGAAAAAGAGTCACTTGACAAATGAACACTTGTTCACTATAATGTCACTAAAGGAGCAACTATGAACGACCAGAGCGTTAGTTCTTCCCCTACTAAAGGAAGTAAAACTAAAGATAAAATACTCAAAATATCCCTTAAACTCTTTTCAACTAAAGGATATAAGGCAACCACTGTAAGAGATATAGCTGGTGCTATGGATATGAAACAAAGTGCGCTTTATAACCACTTTAAGAATAAAGATGAGATACTTGAGACATTGGTAAGCGAACTTACCTCTTCTGCTATAGTCACTATATTTAACGATAAAGAGGCCTCAGAGCTTCATAAACAAGGAAAGTCTCTGTTAATGTCTATTGCCACCACTTTTAAGCTTATAGGCTTTGATGGACAAAATGAAGCACTTTTAAAGCTGCTGATGCAAGAGATCTATAGAAATGAGAGAATTAGAGAGATCTATAATGAGTATTTCTACCAGGAGAACGTGAAAAAGCTTTCAAGTCTCTTTTTTATGATGATGCAGGATGAGATGATACAGTCCTCAGACCCACTTTTACTGGCAAATGAGTTCTTTTCTCCCCTATTTTTCTACCAAATGCAGGTTTCTTTGTTAAAATTAGATAAAAAATCGACCTCTTCAGTCGTTTCTATGTTTGAAAAGCATGTAGATTTCTTCTGGGATAATATAAAGTTGGAAAAACAAGAGACGCTGTTTTAGGAACATACTAAATAATATTAAGGAATATAATGGAAACAAAAAAAGATCATTTTGCTGAAAAATCAAAATCTTGGGACATGAACAGCAAACGCGTACAAAATGCAAAAGGTATAGCAGAATTAATAGTAAATAATATAAAACTAGATAAATCTATGGAACTGATGGATTTTGGTGCAGGTACCGGGCTTTTAAGCTACTTTGTTGCACCTTATGTAGAGAAAATAGTAGCGGTTGACAATTCACCTTCTATGCTTCGTGAATTTCAAAATAAGTGTGGGCAATTTTCATGCAATACTGAAGTGATAGAGAAAGATTTGAGTATTGATATACTTGAAAGAAAGTTTGATGGCATCATTTCATCTATGACGATTCATCATTTGGAAGATATACCTGCCCTTTTTTCAAAATTTTACACGATGCTTGATGATCACGGGTTTATTGCTATTGCTGATCTGGACAGTGAAGATGGCACTTTCCACAGTGACAATGAAGGGGTATTTCATTACGGTTTTGATCGACATTTACTGGCTGAATATGCGCAAGAGGCAGGATTCAAGGATGTGACCTTCAGTTTAGCCAATAAAATAGCTAAACCTCATGCCGAATTCACCGTTTTTTTAATGACAGCGAAAAAATAATATTAGAGAATATGAAATGAAATATCTTTGGTTAAGTATCTTTATACCTACTTTAATATGGTCTGCAACTTTACCTAAAGATTCATTTACATGGTTTTTAGAAGTATTACCGGTTTTCATAGGTTTATTCATTTTGCTTCTAACTTATAAAAAGTTTCCGTTGACTTCCCTGCTCTATACTCTTATCTTGATCCATATGATCATTTTGATGGTGGGAGGACATTATACGTATGCAGAAGTACCCCTGTTTGACTGGATCAAAGAGACTTTTGATCAAAATCGGAACAATTATGATAAATTAGGTCATTTTGCACAAGGCTTAATTCCTGCCATACTAGCCAGGGAGATATTAATACGAAAAAATATCGTACAAGGTGGAAAAATATGGCTAAACTACATCATTTTAAGTCTTGTTTTGGCATTTTCTGCATTGTATGAACTTATAGAATGGTGGGTGGCTCTTGCTGTCGGTGAAAATGCAGAAGATTTTCTGGGCACTCAAGGGTATATGTGGGATACACAGTCAGATATGGGATATGCACTACTTGGAGCTATCGTGGCACTTATGATGCTTTCAAAAATTCATGATAAACAGTTAAACTTGTTGCAGGACAGCTCGACTACCTGAGTTCGGGTGCACTCAGGCAGTCGGAACTGTGGCAGTGGCTACCTTTTCTCATAAGGGCGATAGGCTAGAATGACCCGCCATTCACGGTTGTGGAGTCTGATACTCTGCCAGATAGCGTTTTTGATAGCCTTTTCGTTGGACTCGGGTGCAAGATAGATGTAGCTTCCTTCACCGGTAGGAGCAGAGACAATCCTTTTGCTCAGTTTCAGTAGGTTTCCGTAGCCCGCATAGATAGGATCGCTGAAGAGCATCCTACCTATCTCATCCTTGTCCTCGTCGTAGATAATCATGCCGTCAGGCTGCATGATCCAGAGTTCATAGTCATCGGGGATGGTGGTTTTTTTAAGCAGGGAGTTGACCAGCAGTTCGGGGCGGATCAACAGATTGATAGAGCCTACAAATGTCTTTTTATTGTCGTAAATTGGACGGGATATGACTACCGCTGTAAAATGTTCGACTGCTGTAAATCCGCTGCTAAGCAGCGGTGCAGGTTTTTTCAGCATGGCCTTGACATGCTCCTGGGAGCTAATGTCCGAATTCTCGAAGTTCTTATATTCTTGTGGCTCTACCTTACGCATCACTCCCTTCGCATCGATAAAAGAGGCTTCGACAATATCGGAGTTTTTATCAAGGAGGGCGTTGAGAAGTCTCCTGACTTCACTCTCTTTTTTGACATCTACCCTACTTTGTTCGATCAATGCCGCCAGTGATTCGTCAATGCGGTTCAAACGGCTTTGCAGATCGGGTACAAAGCGATCGAGCGAAAGTTTCAGCTGTGGCGGTGGTGCTGCCTTTGACCCTTCGATCTTAGCAAGGAACATCCACCACTCCATATTTGGCAACTTCTGATAATATCCGTGGCGAAGACTGTCGAGTTCATACTGCACAGGGCCGCTTTCGCTTTTAAGGGCTTCTGAAACGGCATCATGCAGAGACTCGCTCCCCTGTTTGAGCGCATTCATGAAGATAAAATCACTGTCGTTGTCAAGCATGCTTATCCCTTCGGAGTTCAGGACAAACCAGGTGTACTCATCGGGAAGAGCAAATTCGTGGTTGAGTTTATCATGCAGCTCGTCCAGGAAGATCGAGGCGCCGAGCGCACCAGGTACCTTGCCATCTATTGTGATGGGAGCAGCCATCAGAGCTGATTTCTTCCCGGAGGAGCGGCTGTAGATCGTGAAACCCATGACTGGGTTACCGGCAAACAGCGATTTGAAATAACCCCGGTTGCTCAGATTGAGATTGGTGTAATCGAGTGTTACGGAGTAGTAGTTACCATCGGGCAGAACATAGAAATAGACCCCCGGCGTAACCGCTTTTAGCTGTTTCAGGTAGCGCTTGATCCCTTTCCAGTCGCCATTTTTGGCCTCTGGGGTAGAGGCGATCAGTTCAAGGGATGCTAGCGTATTCATCAACACATTATCGAGATAGTTAGATGCCGCGTTGAGCGTGGTCTTGGGAACTGCTGTCTGCAGGTTTTGGGTAGCTTCTGCTGCCCACGCTGAGCTTGCCAAGATGAAAACAAACATTGCTGAAATGATCTTTTTCATTTTTTTCTCCTTCATTCACATTTGATTTTACGATAACGTACAGCTTTTACGACGTGCATTTTATTAGATAGAGACATAAATTAACGATTTAATGTATACATATTTATTCTATCATATTTTTGAATGACTGGCGTGAAATAATATAATGGTGGTGGCTCTTTCTATTGGTGAAAATGCAGAGGTTTTTCTTGGAATATAGGGATATATGTGAGATACACAGTCAGATATGGGATATACACTATTGGGAGCTATTGTATCGTTTGTACTTCTTATCGCTTACATGATACACAGTTGAACATATGCTGCATAGAGATAAATATACAGATTAATTGGCTACAAGAAGCAATGCACTTCTAACTTAGTAATTATGTAGCATAAAAGTAACAATACATAAGTTGAATAGACCCATTAACATCATAGAGATTACAAATGATTTTTCATGTTTTTTCCAATGACCGATATTCATGACTGTTAATAGTGCTTTTTTCATTTAGACCCTTCTCCCCAGAAACGTAATTAGAAATATAACATGTTGATGTCATATTTATGTCACATAAAGAAAGAAAAGTCTGGGGGGGATAAAGAATAAATCCCTAGTTAGATTTGATTTAACGTTTTTTGATCTCTGAGACGATCACTCCTCTAAATGAACCTAAAGTGTAATCACTGGCATTCTCATCAGGGTATGAATCCTTGATCACTGCCTGTATCTCAGGAGAGATGTTCTCACCGTGACATTTTAGACATGCTGCTTCTACAATCAATGGTTTATAGTAACGTGTGGCCTCTTTAGTGTTCACCTTTGTTATCATCATAGCTGTAGCTGTTTTATTTTTGATCGATTCCTCAATCTTTTTCATAATTTCAACATCTTTTGTATCAGGCTTATTCATACTGTTTCTCGTCCTAAGAGAAGTTCTTCTTACCTTTGCATGGTCAGGAAGCTGTGCATTGACCTCGTCGGTAATAAGCTGTGCTTTTGCTGTACAAAAACCAATGGCACTCAAACCACTTGGATCCGCTTGAAGTTGCTCTTTTAGTTGACTTTTAAGTGTACCGCCAAGCATCTTGATGTATTTGATACCTTCTTGTGTTTCACTGAGTGCATGTGTTGAACTATGGACCTGTGATGCATGTATACCTGCTGTACAGAGTAAAGATGCAATCAATAGTTGTAATTTCATCGAGATACCTTTTGTTTTGGGATATTTTTAAATTCTACTCAAATAATCTTTGTGGCAGTTAAAAAAATGTATTGTTTTCCTGTAAGCGTGACCCTGAACTTCTTCTGCTGCAAATATTTTTTACAGAACATGACATCATTAAAAAGAAGTGACATTTCACTCATAGCATAATTGGGTGCTTTAGCCCCATAGATCATCTCTCCACCTATCCATCTACTGTTTGGAAACCCCAAGATAATGGCAGCATCTCTTTCCAGATAGTTTTGCACCAAAGACATAAAAAAAGGTTTGAAATTGATATTTGGACTTTGGAGTGTACCTATACTGATGAGCAGATCAAATCTTCCAAGGTTTAAACTCGCTAAGTCATTGATGTCGTGTGCGTAAAATGTCACATTTTCTTCAGGAAAACAGCTTTCAGCATAGCTTATAGCAGATTTTGAATGGTCAACACCTGCAAGCTTCATTGTTTTATAAGTGTCTGTATCTAACGTGCTTTTGATGACATTGAATTCATCACCTGTATTGATACCTAGGTTTAAGATCGATCTTCTTTGACATAGCCTGGCATTTTGTAAGGCTTGAGTGTAATAGTAAAGAAATGCTGGTTCTTCCATTTTGTGTATCTGCGAAAAATGGGAGTCTACACCATATTTTTCCTCTTTTGTGCTTGAGGATTCTATATGAAAAGAGCTTTGTGTCTCCAGTTTTTTAAAATGAAGTTTTACAAGAGGATAGGTAGTTTTTTCAGGGGTCATCATTTTACACATTAAAAGTTCTGCCAGGTCTGACCATGATTTGTATCCTCGGTAGATATAGTTTTCTCCTTCTATCTCTACTATTTCACCAGCATACCCTTCTACAAGATCAGGGTCAAGTATTTCAAAGCTGAAGTATTTTCCTGTTGCACATGTGTTTGCCTGTGCACTCAGAGCGATGATGATATCTTGCATAGGCTGGGTAGTAAATGTCAAAAGAGTACTCCGTATTTCTATATAATATTATTTAGTATTATACTGGTATTGGGTTTGTAATGACATATTTTATCATAGATGTTTAATATGAGAGTTTGTATTGCATTTTAAGTGATCATCCATTCCCATATTTTGTGGAAATGGATTAGACAGGGGTTAGTGACAGATTTTATCTGTACTTTTACTCTCTACTGCTCATGATTTCCTTCTAGCTATAGATCTCGATATTTAGCCAAAGGTTATACAAGCTTGCGGATGATGTATCGTTTTATGAAACATAAACTCTTTTTCACTAATGGATCCATCTTTGTTAGTATCGATCGTTGAGAAGGAATGGGTTTCTCCTGCATTTTTCAGCATTTTGCCTTCTGCGGCTCTCTGCTTCATACGTTTAGTACGGGCTTCTTCCAATTCACTTTTAGTGATCTTACCATCACTGTTAAGATCGAATTCGGAGAACCTAGGTTGATCTATTGCCCAAGCACCCGAAGTTAACAGTGCCAAAATGATTAACTTTTTCATGGTTTCCTCCTTTTGTATTGGATTTATTATCTATGATCAGTTAATTGTTTTATTATATAAGTTCTGTGTGCAAAGTATGTGGAACGAAAAAATAAAGGTTTAACGAAGAGGCCAAAACCAGGGCCACAGGCAAATGAACCTTTTAGCCATAGCAATACTCTGCCTTTTGTGCAGTATGAATCTACAACACTATTGGTTTTATCGTTTAAGGGCAATTGCCTCCTGGACAATTTCCTTTGTTTTGCATTCTCTGGGTTTGGTGTATACGGAATTCCTCTTTACTTATGGTTCCGTCATTGTTAGTATCAATATCTGCAAATGTAGGGGCATTCCCGGAATTTTTTCCAAGTCCTGTACCTTTCCCCATACCTTTTCTAGGACAATTACCTACACAGATACCTTTGTTTTTCATTTTCATCTGCTCTTTTTGATGTATACGGAATTCATTTTTATCGATGATCCCATCATGGTTGATATCCATTGTGGCAAAAGCAGGAGCCTTTGCTGCATTTCTTAGCATTTTGCCCTCTTTAGCCTTATTACTCATACGTTTTGCCCGTGCTTCTTCCAATTCACTTTGGGTGATCTTTCCGTCATTATTGAGATCATACTGCTCAAACATAGGCATCTGCTTCATACAGTTTTTTCCACCAGCCATCATGCCTTTTCCCATGCCCATGCCATTTGTCTGCATATATTTTTGTCGTTCTTCCATACTCATACTCTGCATACGTTTTTGCATCTCTTCACGAAATGCAGGACGATCATCTGCAGGAACACTTCCTCGCATCTTCATCATCTCTTCTGTACTCATATGGGCAAAATCAGTAGCCCATGCCGCAGAAGCTAACAGTCCTATTATGATCAATCTTTTCATTGTTTATTCCTCTAATTTATTGAATTCATTTCTTTAGCAAGAAGTGTTATAGTATACTACTTTTTATATGTGTAATGTATGTGGAACTTGATGAGGGGTACAAAATAGTTGTAGTTTAATAATAGATATATTTTGAAGAAAATATCCTTTCTAAATACACTAAAAAATTAAAAAAGATTAGAAGACAAATTTGACGATTACGTACATAACGACTACTAATTCTTATTTAGAAAGGATTTTGTAGTATATCTATCTATTGTAAATTAAATGTAAAATATTTAACTTTTTGATATTATTTCAATACTAATTATTTTTACAGAAGGGATCTTTAGTGTCAAGATATGATCTCATAGTAGTGGGTTCGGGAGCAGCGGGTATGATGGCTGCCATTACTGCTGCTCGTACAGGAAAGTCTGTACTTCTTTTAGAAAAACTCTCCAAGATAGGTTCAAAACTTAAAGCCACAGGTGGTGGACGCTGTAACTTGACCAATACACTTTCAAATGAAGACTTTATGGCTCGTTTTGGCCGTGACGGACGTTTTATGACGCCGGCATTGGAAACCTTAGACCATAAAGCACTTATGGATTTTTTTGAAGAGATCGGTGTAGAGAGCCATGCTCCGGATGGCTACCGGGTTTTTCCCATTACACACAGTTCGTCAACCATTATCAATGCCATGGAACAAGAGATGCATAATCTCGGTGTCATAGTAAAATGTTCTCAAAAAGTTGAAACGTTAGACCATGATGGTGTAAAAGTTACGGGGGTACATACGCAAACCGACACATTTCAAAGTGATGCCGTAGTCATCGCTACTGGAGGGTTGGGTTACCCTGTACTGGGTGCAGAGGGTGACGGATACCCTATAGCAGAGTCTGTAGGGCACAAGGTAACAGATCTCTACCCTGCTATGATGCCGCTTAAAACCAAGGAGACCTGGGTTGGTAACTGCAGGGCAGATACCATTGCAAAGGTTGATATGCACGTTGATATGAAAAAATATAAAAAACTCTCTGCCAAAGGAGATCTTATCTTCACCAAAGGCGGTATACGTGGTCCGGTGGTCTTAGATTTTTCCAGGGAGATCACCCCGCTTTTGAGTAAATTTGATGAAGTACCCATTCTCGCAAACTTTACCAAAGGCATGAATGAAGAGCAGATACGTCAACACTTTAAAGAGGAATTGGCAAAAGATCCTCACCGTAATACATTAGAATTACTACAGACTCTGCTTCCCAAGTCTGTAAGTAGGGAACTCTGTAAACTTGCCGAAGTTGACCCTACTCTCTCTTTGGGTAAGCAAGTAGGGTCAGCACGAGACAAACTCATCAAACTTCTGGTATGGACACCGCTTACGATCAACGGACATGACGGCTTTAAAATGGCTATGATCACACGCGGAGGCATACATCTCAAAGAGATAGATCCCTACACCATGCAAAGTAAGAAACTCAAGAGGCTTTACTTCTGCGGAGAGATCATGAACCTGGATGGACCTTGCGGCGGGTATAACTTGCAGTGGTCTTTTGCCAGCGGATATTTAGCAGGCAAATTAAGATAACCACTGTGCTGAATAGAAGAAGTCACTTGTAAAACTATTATGGTAAAATTCCGACCATAAACAAAGTAAGGAATTGATGTGTTTAACATTCAAAACTATTCAAAACAAAACATTAAAAATGACATTCTATCGGGTGCATTGGTCGCTGTTGCCCTTGTACCTGAAGCGATTGCCTTTTCATTTATCGCAGGGGTTTCGCCGGTTGTAGGACTCTACGGTGCCTTTATTATCGGGCTTATTACAGCACTTCTTGGAGGTAAACCGGGAATGATCTCCGGTGCTACAGGGTCTGTTGCAGTGGTATTTGTAAGTCTTGGTCTTTCTGTCAAGTCTATGTATCCTGAGCTTGGTACCGAAGCATTAAGCATGATGGTACTGCACTATATCTTACTGACCTCCATTATAGCAGGACTCATACAGGTAGCGATCGGAGTGCTGAAGATGGGTAAGTTTATCCGTCTTGTGCCTCAACCTGCCCTCTTTGGTTTTGTGAATGGTCTTGCTATTGTGATAGCAATGGCACAGCTTCCTTTCTTGGCACCTAAAAATATGGAACAATACAGTGGCTGGATGGAGATCATCTCTGAGAGTTTTACAGAAAACTATGTGATGTATGTAATTGTAGCTATTACCATGGCTACGATGCATTTTTTACCCAAGTACAGTAAAGCTGTTCCTGCAGGGCTTGTAGCCATTGTAGTACTTACACTGCTAACCTATTTCATGCACATTGATACCAAAGTGGTCGGTGACATGGCAGATCTTTCAAATGTTTCTTTGCCATCGTTTGTGATGCCTCTAGCTGAACTCTTTAATTGGGCATCCATGGCAATTATTTTACCCACAGCACTTATCGTAGCGCTCGTCGGGCTTATAGAGTCATTGCTTACACTTTCTGTACTGGATGAGATGGGTGGTGAACGTGGTTCCGGGAATAAAGAGTGTATCGCCCTTGGTATCGGGAACTCCACTTCGGGATTCTTTGGCGGTATGGCAGGATGTGCGATGATCGGTCAATCTGTGATCAACTTTACTTCGGGTGGTTTGGGTCGTCTTTCCTCCTTTACCGCAGCGGTGCTGCTTATCATCCTTGTGGTGAGTTTTTCCGATGTCATAGCGGTCATTCCTATAGCAGTACTCGTAGGTATCATGTTCATGGTGAGTATCGGTACTTTTGAATTCTCTTCCCTTAAACGTATCAAACATATGCCTCGATCAGATGCATTTGTATTGGTCGTAGTAACCATCATCACGGTACTTGAAGACCTTGCAGTGGCAGTGATAGCCGGTATCATCATCTCTGCACTGGTATTTGCATGGGAACATGCAAAGATATTTTCACGTACTTCTACCGATGATGAAGGCAGAAAGATCTACACACTTGAGGGACCTCTCTTCTTCGCGTCTGTGACTTCATTTAATGAGCAGTTTGATATAGAGAATGACCCGGATGCTGTTGTCATAGACTTTAAGAATGCCAGAGTCATGGACAGTTCTGGTGCAGAAGCCATAGACAGCATTACAGATAAATATAAACAAGCCGGAAAAAAACTAACACTTAGACACCTTTCCAAAGACTGTAAAAGCATGTTAAAAACAGCAGGACCTTTCTGCACCTATGAAGAAGATGATCCTACGTATAAAGTTGCAGCCAATATATAAATCTTACTATACGCCAAAATTTTCCAATAGATAGAAAACGCTGGCGTCTCTTTTCTTTCGTTACACAGTTTTTCCATACTCTATATACTAGTATAGAGTTAGAAGAACTTTAAGAGGTGAAGTATGTTTTATAAATATTATATGACTGTATTACTGTTTAGTTCCCTTCTCTTGGCACAAAAGATCGGCTTCGAATATGAAGGTATACCTGTAGAAACTATAGATGCAAAAGGTAATAGTGTTTATACCATAGTAAAACGGGATATACCAAATGTGTGTGAAAATATACCTGTTACCAATTTGATGCTATGGACAGGAAATTATGCCCATTCCAAAGTACCTGAAGCATGTAAGTCTACTTTTGTACATACTCTAGGCGGTCATATATACCCAATGTCTATCGATGAGGATATCACTACCTATGGTGAACTGGAAGTTTTGGCCTTCATCAAACAGATGCAAACAGATGATTCCATGATACTTATAGACGTATGCAGAGAAGAGTTCTATACGTACCGTACCATACCTGGAGCTGTCAATATGCCTTTTAACCATTTTAAAGAACGTACAAGTTTTGTGTTTGAGTTTGAACAGCATATGAAGGATCTTGGAGTTTCTATTGATGAAGAAGATGATAGTTTGGACTTTACACACGCTAAAACAATTACCCTGTTCTGTAATGGACCCTGGTGCAGTCTATCTGTAACGGCGATTTTGGCTTTACTTGACATAGGATATCCTGCTGAGAAGATTAACTGGTACCGTGGAGGTATGCAGGAATGGCTGGCCGCAGGTCTGACTTCTACAAGAAAATGATTTAAAAAAGTCTACTTTTACATTTTACTACACACATATTCTACACACAAATGGTATGGTCATGTACAAAGGATGCAATATGTTTTATAAAATGACAATGATCTCATTACTTTTAACTTCTTTGACAGCGTTTGCAAGGACTGGGTTTGAATATGAGGGAATACCCGTAAAAACAGTAGATACAAAGGGTAAGATAAAACAGATTGTTGTAAAACGTGATATTCCAGAAGAGTGTTTAAAAATACCTATCAATAATATGATGGTATGGAGCGAAAACTATGCTAGTGCAAAAGTACCTGAAATATGTAAGTCAACCTATGTACATACCACAGGTAAGCTTCTTCCTATGAAGCTTCATGAAGATATCGATACCTATGGAGAACTTGAAGTTTTAGCCTTCATCAAACAGATGCAAACAGATGATTCTATGATGCTTATAGATGGCCGTAAAGAGGAATGGTATGCCTATCGTACGATTCCCGGTGCCGTGAATATACCTTTTCATCATCTCAAAGAACGAAAAAGTTTTGAATTCGAATTTGAACATGAAATAGAGACATTGGGTGTAAAGATAAATGAAGATGATACATTTGATTTCTCACAAGTAAAAACCATTGTCGTTTTTTGTAATGGTCCATGGTGTAGTCAATCAGTAGCCATGATAGAAGCATTACTGGAGATCGGCTACCCTGCAGAGAAGATCAGCTGGTATCGTGGAGGTATGCAGACCTGGTTGGCTGCGGGGATGACGTGTTCAAGAAAATAACGGTCTATTTGGCAAATACTCTTTTAGATATTTGATGTAAAGGAGCGTAGAAACGTTTACTGAAAATGTGAGATGCCACCAAGAAATATCTAGTACAGGGAGTTAAAGAAAGAACATCCCTACCATAAGAAGTATAAAGGGTACAAACGCCAGAAGATATATCTTCTTTTGTGTTTTTGCTGCTTTGTACGCACCCCAAAAGAACAAGATGACACTTACAGTAAAAATCGTTAAGATCACTGCATTGCTCATCTTACTTCTTTCCCAACTCTTCTTTCCCTAATTTATCAACCATCTTGATACTGTCTAAAGCATTATTGAGTATCTTTTTAGTTGAAGTAAGCGGTTTCATATGAAGATTGGTTTGCTTCTTATCAAGACTTTCATCCATCAGAACAGTCATAACTTCTGCTTCAAGCTCTTTGATGATCTCATTTATTTTATTTTCTATAAATTCTATATTCATATTATTTAGTATATTCCTATTTTGCTTTAGGTCTAAAGATTTTTATAACTTCTTCATTCGCTTCCATAAAAGACCCACCTATTAAGTCTATACAGTATGGAACGGCAGGAAATACAGCATCCAAACATTCACGAATAGATTTTGGTTTTCCTGGCAGATTGATGATCAGTGAACCGTTGCAGATACCTGCTGTCTGACGTGAAAGTATGGCAGTTGGTACATACTGCAAACTCACTGCTCTCATTTGTTCTCCAAAACCCGGAAGAAGCTTTTGGCACACATTTTCTGTTGCTTCAGTCGTTACATCTCTGGGTGCTGGACCCGTACCTCCAGTGGTAACTATAAGGTCACATTTTTCATCACGTGAAAGCTTTATCAGTGTTGTTTCAATCAGGCTCTGTTCATCCGGGATACATCTGTACTCGTATTCACATTCATTGCGCAGGTACTCTTTCATAGTATCCATGATGGCTACACCTGAGATATCTTCATAGATACCCTGTGAAGCTCTATCACTTGTGGTGACAACACCTATTTTTATCTTATCCATATACTATCCTCATTATTTTTTACTGCAGATTATAGCAAAAATCTATTCAAGTCAATTTAGTGTTCTGACACTTCCTACTACTCAATTTTCATTAAGAGCTTGTCCAGACATGAGGTACTTAAAAGTCGTTTTAAATATCCCAGAAGGTATGTCGCTTTCGTAATATAATAACGGGGTTTTGGCTGATCAGCCAATATAATTTTATGGACAACGGCTGCAACAGCATCTGCACCCTCTTTGAACGGTACTTTCTTTTGTGTTCTCTCTTTGAGACTGCGAAGGTATTTCTCTTTAAAGATGGAATGTTCTATATCAACATTCTCTTCAAGTTTTTCTACGGCTGTTTGTCTAAAATTACTTATGATGGGTCCGGTATTGAGAAGTACAGGATAAATGTCCGTATCTTTAAGTTCCAATCTAAGCGTATCTGTCAGCCCTTCTATGGCATATTTGCTTGCATTGTAGGCACCTCGCCCAAAAAGAGAGATAATACCCAGTACAGAACTGTGCTGAATGATCTTCCCCTGTCCCTGCTCTCTCATAACAGGTATGATCTGTCTTGTACATTCATGTAGTCCAAATACATTGGTTTCAAACTGTTCACGCAGGATAGGTGTGCTAATGTCTTCCACCGCACCAGGCTGTCCGTAGCCAGCGTTGTTGAACCATACATCTATATGTCCGTCAAGTGCTAAGACATTCTCTATCACCATTGTGATCATCTCTGGTTTGGTCACATCCAGCAGCATGGCATGTTCAAACCCCAGATCTTTTAGCATCTCTACATCTTTTGGGTCTCTTGCAGTAGGATAGACTTTAATAAATTTATCTTTAAGATACTTTGCAGTTTCAAGTCCAATGCCTGTACTGCATCCTGTGATGATGATATTGGTCACTATTTTATCCTTCTATATACTTTTTGAGTATTTCCGTATTGACATTTTTACCTCGTATGTGCTCTTTGGCAAACTCTACGATCATTCCGTGAAAACGTGCATAAAGCGTATGAAGTGTTATTTCTGTATCATACATTTGGGGTATTTTATCAAAGTTTACTACGATCCCTTCTTGCATCCATTCCTGTATCTGCATATAGCTCTCAAAACTGTAGCCGAATGCCTCAAGTAGTCTTGCTGTATAACTATCGACCACCAAGACTTCACGTCCGCAACCATAACAAAGGATGGAATCCGCACTCTCCATCCCTATCCCTTTTTGTGCAAGCAGCCACTTCCGGGTGACTTCATTTTGAAATCTTTCAAAGGTATGGAACTCATTGAGTATCTGTTGACAAAGCACCTGAAGCCTCTTTGCTTTGGTATTGTAAAAACCACTGGGTTTGATGCATGTAGCGATCTCTCCCACATCAGCCCTGCTTAGCGCCTCCAGTGATAACAGTCCATGCTCTTTTAAATTTACCAGTGACGCTTCTACTTTCTCCCATTTTGTCTGCTGTGTCAGGATCGCACCGATGATGACTTCAAATGTGCCACTGTGAGGCCACCAGAGTGGATCTCTAGTTGTTTTGAGGTAGCCCATATTTTTAAGTGCACACCAAAGATCGTAACTACTTTGCAAAGAAAGCCTTTACTTGTCTGTAGAGTATTGCGACAGATACTCTTTCAGGATATCGCTATGGTCAAAGACCAACTGATCCATCGGTATCTCTTCCAGTGCGTAGAGCTTTGCCTCCTTCGCATCATCTCCGCCTTGGGGTTGACCTTTGGCTTTTGCTATAAAAACAACACTTGCTGTATGAAATCTGGGATCACGCTTAGGGTCAGAATAGACACCCAGCAGTTTGCTGATCTCTACTTCCAAGTTCGTCTCTTCCTGCATCTCCCGTATTAGAGCATCTTCTACACGTTCCCCCACATCCACAAATCCACCAGGAAGTGCCAAGCCTTTAGGATCATTCTTGCGCTCGATGAGTACGATACCCTTAAAGGTATCTCCCTCATATAACTCTATAATACCATCCGTAGTAAGATAAGGTGTCCGGGGTGTAAAAGGCATGGAGGGTCTCCTTTGTATGTATAGAGGTCAAAACTTTATAAAGCACTATTCTCTTCCATACGGTATGTGGGAATGTATAGAACAATTTTAACTAAAAGTATCTATAAATTCACTATTCTCCTGTACAGAAAAAAGATGAAGTCAGGCAATACTCTATAGTTTTACCGTTGGTTTGTCTTCTTTGCCAACAAACTCAGTGGGGACTTGAAATTATGTTATAATTTATTGATCTTTTAGTAAAGCAAGGTAGGTGAAAATGAGACTACGTATCAACACTGAAGACATCATTCAAATAGCCATAGGTGCATTTGCTCTTGCAGTTCCGATCTCTTTTACAGAAGAGGCATGGAAAATGAGTATCACTTTACCCTTTTATAATCTCTTATTGGTTTTTGTACTCTCTGTGACCTTTTTAGGCATTTATGCCTACTATAGTGTCTTCCAAAAGCAGGTATCAAAACGCTACGATATATTCATATTACGTATTTTTATTGCTTATTTCATCTCTGCTTTGGTAGTGGCTTTAGTATTACTGGCTTTAAATAAGTTACCTATTATAGACGAACCTATTATCGCTTTAAAAAGATTGATATTGATTGCCATGCCTGCATCAATGGGGGCCATTGTGGTAGACAGCTTCAACAAAGAATGATCTGAAATAGCCAGTATGCTATAATGGTTATAGTTTGATGATGTAATGAAGGGGCATTGTAGTGTAGATGAATTAAGTCTAAGAAAGGTCAAAAGCAAATATGGAACTAGATCTCAACATAGCAAAATCCATACTTCTTAGCGTACTCCTAGGCTTCTCAATTGGTCTGCAAAGAGAAATAAGTTTCGCTCTTAGAGAAGAAAATATTACATTTACCGGAGCAAGAAGCTTTGCTATCATCTCTTTGCTTGGGGTGTTAGCTGCATATTTCAAAGCAAACTTTATTTGGATCACTATAGTGATCACTTTCATATTCGGTGCACTGCTTATCAGTTCTTTTATCATTCGTGTACTGCGTCATGAAAAGAGTGGTAGTACTACAGAATTTGCAGCTATAGCTGCATTTTTGATCGGTATGATCGTTTATGATGGGTTATACTTATTTGCTACATTTACCACAGTTATAGTTATCTTTATTTTGGATATACGTAGTAATATATTACAGCTTGCAGATAAGACCACAAATAAAGATCTGCATTCTATGGTGTTATTTTTGTTGATTACTTTTATTATCCTCCCTATTTTACCTAACCATACAATTGATCCCTATCAGATTATAAATCCGTATTTTATCTGGATGATGGTTGTCCTTATATCCGGTCTTTCTTTCGCTGGTTATATAGCAGCCCGTCTCATAGGTGTTTCCAGAGGTATTATGGTAGCTGGTTTTTTTGGAGGATTTTTATCTTCAACCGCTACAACGATCACTTTTTCAAAAAAGGTTGATGAACAAAATAAGACAACCCGTCATTTAGCTTCAGCTATTGCACTTGCCTGTACAACCATGTATATCAGAATCATTATCGTATCGGCATTCATAGATATAGGTATTGCCTTGAAACTTCTTCCAGCTTATCTTTTGGCTACGATTACTGGATATATGTGTGTTTACTATTTGTACAAACATTCAGAGAAATGCTCAATAGATGTAGATTTTATGTATCAAAACCCTCTGGATCTGAAAGAGGCATTGAAATTTGGTTTACTGTTTGGTATCGTATTTGGTGTTACGACATTGCTTAAGGATTGGACTGGAGCTCTAGGAGTCTATATCTCTTCATTGCTATCAGGAGTCAGTGATGTTGATGCGATCACCCTTTCACTTAGTACACTTTATAGAGAAGGAAACCTTATGTTGTATACTGCACTTATTGGAATCGTTATAGCAACATTCTCTAACTCTTTGACGAAACTTGCTATCGCATATACAACTGGGAATAAAGTATTGGGGAACTATTTGTCCATTGCCCTTGGTATCCCTTTGACAACGATTATTATTGTGCTGAGTATTCAGGAGCTTCTATTATGAAAAAAAAGAGCGAGATGTTTGATTTTTCAATACTGCCATTGCGGGCAACGATTGTAATGACATCTAATGTGTTGCTTCTTGCACTCTTATTTCCATTGGTCACCTTAGCAAAGGTAACCAGTGTCATCATTCTTTTTGTACTTGCTTTGGGTTTTAAGAGATTTCAGGGATCGGTACTTTCAATATGACAGAATATATACTACTTACTTTTGCACTTGTCAGTTTTTTTGGTATCTTGAGTCAGTGGCTCTCCTGGTACATTAAACTGCCATCGATCATTTTTCTGCTTCTGTTTGGCATAGTGGCCGGACCAGTGACAGGACTGTTTGATCCGGATGCACTGATGGATGAGCTTCTTTTCCCTTTTGTCTCCATGGGTGTTGCTATTATCCTCTTTGAAGGGGGATTAACGCTTCGATTTCATGAGATCAAAGGTTTGACCAAACCACTCTATATCCTTCTTACACTCGGTTTGGGATTGACATGGATGATAGTTGCTGTCTCAACACATCTATTGATTGGATTGTCCTGGGAACTTTCCATACTTTTCGGTGCACTGATGACTGTAACCGGACCAACGGTCATTAAGCCATTACTGAAAACAGTACGTCCTCATACTGATATTGCAAACATCCTCCATTGGGAAGGAATCATATTGGATGTCGCAGGGGCTATACTTATAGTCCTTGTCTATAAAACCATTACCCTGCAGCACCTTGGAGGAATGATCCCTCTTTCTCTGGCTTCCATCGTTGCCACAGGAATCATAAGTGGTGCAGCGGGTGCTTTCTTTCTTGCATTTTTATTGCGTCGATACTTTCTCCCCCATTATTTGCACCATGTGTTTAGTTTGACACTGGTATTGGTCATATTTGCACTCTCAAATGCCATCGCTCATGAGTCAGGGTTGCTGGCAGTGACTCTTATGGGTATGATGCTGGCAAATATGAAAAGTATAAATACAGAGGATATACTCTTCTTTAAAGAGAGTTTGAGCCTGTTGCTGATCTCTATACTTTTTATCATCCTCTCGGCTCGTCTGGACCTTTCAGCTCTGTTTGACATAGGCTGGTCTGCACTGGGGCTATTGGGCATTATCCTCTTTATTGCGCGTCCCCTTTCTGTGATGTCATCAACACTCTTTTCAGACCTCACATTGCGTGCCCGGATCTTTTTGAGCTGGATCGCTCCGCGCGGTATCATCGCTGCTGCCATTTCGGCACTCTTTGCTATACGTCTGGAGGAGTTTGGGTACACGGAGGCTGGGCTTCTTGTACCTCTTACATTTATGGTCATTATCGGTACTATTCTGATACAGGGCTTGAGTGCAAGTTCATTAGCCAAATGGCTTGATCTTAGAGAAGCCGAGACCACCGGTATGCTTATCCTTGGTGCCAATCGTGTCTCTCGTGAAATCGCCAAGTCACTGAAACAACAAGGTTTTACAGTCAGATTGGCTGATACGGATTGGGAAAACATTCATAAGGCCAGAATGGAGGGACTTGATACGTATTATGGACGAGCCGTCTCTGATCATGCAGACCGACACATGGAACTGACCGGTATAGGAAGACTGTTAGCTATCAGCCCTCATGCTACATTAAATGCTCTGGCATCTACACGTTTCAAATCTGAGTTTGGTTCCGAAAATATCTATTATCTTCAGAACACTGAGGGGAAGAAGCTCGAAAAGAGCAAGGCGTCACACTCTACTATCGTTGGCCGTCAACTATTCACTGATGATATGACATTTTCAAAACTATCCTCCCTGATGCATGGTCCTGGAGAGATCAAGACAACGACCTTGTCAGAGAAGTTCACTATGGAAGCCTATAAAGAGGCACATAACAATAAGGTAATACCGTTATACTTAATAGATACAGATGGCAAATTGTATTTTTTTACCATAGATGATGAACTGAAGCCAAAAGAAGGATGGAGGATCACAAGTTTGATATATGAGAATAAGGAGATACAATGAATCACTTGACCCATACCGGAACGATGCTCTTCATACGTTTCGGTTTTATGTTGATCGAAAGGAGAAGTAATGCCTTATGACACACTGGATGAACTTCCTGACTCAGTAAAAGAGAACCTCCCAAATCATGCACAGGTCATCTATAAAGAAGCTTTTAACAGTGCATGGGATAGCTATGCAGACCCTGAAGAGAGGCACGGTGATGCCAGCCGAGAAGAAACAGCGCACAAAGTAGCCTGGGCAGCAGTAAAGCACAGTTATGAAAAAAAAGACGGAAAGTGGATAGAAAAGTAGCGTATTCTATAGGATAGTTTGTGATAGGAGATAAATGATGAAAAGAGAGATCCCCAATAAATTTCAGCAAGGGTTTATACTGTTACTGCTTTTTACTGTTTTGATGGGTTTCATTGGAATGATCCATGAATTTTTGATCGCGCTTGTGCTCGCTGCGATCTTTGCAGGGTTGCTTTATCCGGTCTACCGTAAAATCCTTTACACTCTGAAGAACAGAGCTGCATTGGCAGCGGGCAGCACACTGATCCTTACAGTCTTTCTTTTCGGTTTACCGTTGGCAGGCCTTACCGGTATGGTCACAGGTGAAGCGATACAGATCAGTAAAAAGGCACGTCCTATAGTAAAAAAAGCCTTGGATAATAATCTCACTTTGAGCGAACAATTACCTGACTGGCTGCCTTTGAAAGAAAAACTTGAACCTTTTCATGAGACTATTGTCCAGAAAGTCTCCGAAGCAACCAGTGCGATGGGAAGTTGGCTGGTTTCAAGTTTATCCAGTGCTACAAAAGGAACCTTTGGCTTTTTAATGAGTCTGTTCATAATGTTTTATGCAATGTTTTATTTTTTGATACATGGGCCAAAACTATTAGCTTCGCTGGCCTCTTTACTGCCGCTTTCTGAAGAGGACAGGACTGAAGTGATGAGCCGCGGGTTGACAGTGACCAGAGCATCCCTTAAAGGCATCATCATTGTAGGGATCATTCAGGGTATACTCGTTGGATTGGCTTTTTGGGTGACAGGGATCGAAGGTGCGGCATTTTGGGGAAGTGTTGTGTTCGTCCTTTCTGCAATCCCTGGAGTCGGGGCCCCGTTTATCTGGTTACCGGCAGCTGCTTATTTACTCTTTACAGGCAGTACCGGATGGGGTATAGCTCTTGTTATATGGGGTGTATTGGTTGTAGGATTGGTTGACAATTTCTTACGCCCATGGATCGTTGGGAATGATTCAAAATTGCCCGACCTGGTGATACTTATTTCGATTCTGGGAGGTATTATCTCCTTTGGTCCTTTAGGTATCATTCTAGGTCCGGTAATAGCTGCCCTTTTAGATACGGTTTTAACTATTTATAAAAAAACGTTTCAAAATGTGTTACCAGAATCATGAATAAGGCTATGAAATGATGATGAAGCGATTTAGTATACAACTGTTACTCATAACCCTGTTACCAATTTTACTCTTTGCAAAGAGCGAAAATATAAAAAAGGATAGTGATATGCAAAAAGATAAAAAAACTGTCTCCCTGGTCCTTGGAAGCGGTGGAGCCAGAGGATATGCACACATTGGTGTGATTGAGATCCTTGAAGACCAAGGCTATGAGATCAGATCTATTTCCGGGTCCTCCATAGGTGCATTGATAGGAGGGCTTTATGCGGCAGGAAAACTTGAAGCGTATAAAGAGTGGGTCCTCTCTTTGGATTTTATAGATACACTCAAACTGCTTGATATCTCACTTTCGCATGGTGGCATAGTGAATATCAATACTGTATATAAAAAAATAGAAGAGATGATAGGTGACATTAAAATCGAAGATCTGCCTATAAAGTATATCGCTGTAGCTTCAGACATCAAGCATCATCAAAAGATCGTGTTCAAAGAAGGTAAACTCATCGATGCAATCAGAGCCTCCATTGCCATACCAACCATTTTTACGCCAGTCGTTAAAAACGATATGATACTTGTAGATGGAGGTGTGATCGATCCTTTACCTATAGCTTCTGTATCGTCAGAAGATACAGATATGATCATTGCGGTGAATCTTAATGCGAATGTACCCAATACCTATAAAATAGATAGGCCAGAAAAAGAAGAGAACAAATTGTATACAAAGACTATGCAGCTGGTAGATAAAGCCAAGCAAGTGATAGGTACAGGCACCTCTACAGAAAAGCCGCCGATAGACATTTTTTATATACTTAATAAGAGTTTGGATACCACACAAAGTCTCATAGTGGAAAACATACTTAAGGAGTATCAACCCGATGTAATGATAGAGATCCCTAAAGATGCCTGTGAAACCTATGAGTATGACAAAGCCTATGAGATGATAGAGATAGGTAAAAGGGCCACACAAAAAAGTTTAAAAACTTTGAAATGAATGTGTTTATTATGGAAAGGCTAGACTTCATTATTGATCTATAGTATTTAGCTTTGCAATAGATGCCCTACAGACTTCATGAAGTATGTCGTAGTCATAGGTTTGAAAAAATCAAATGCTTTTTGTGCATCTATGATCTTGTCATCTTCTCCCAAGAAGACTTCAATAATCGTACCTCTATCCAGTATTTCTTGTATCTTCTTCTGATCCCACGTGTAACTAAGCAGCGCTTCAAGCTCTTCTTTTGTACCCACCTCCAAATAGTTCGAAAGATCTATGTTTGAAGGGTACGCTGCATTGGCTAGGAACTGTTTGACGTAGGCTTCCTGCCCTGCTTCAAAGTAACGTAACTGGGTACGGATAAAACTTGGTTTTTCTGTTTGAAAAAAGGCCGGAGAGAGAAGTATGAGTCTGTCAATACGGACTTTAGACTGATATACATATTCAAATGCCTGCTGTGCCCCATAAGAAAAACCTGCAACACAGTAGTCACTATTTAGAAGATACGGCGCAAACAGTTCCTTTTCGCCCTGCAGGGAAAATCCATTAAAGTATTTCATGTTTAAAAGATCTTTCGTAAAATGACTCTACACTCTTCAGCTGTAATGTTCTCATGTGCTAAGAGATAGCTCGAAGTCTCACTTAATGCTTTGTCCAATGTTGTTAGGAGGTTTGTGACTTCTGAGACTGATTCCCGTAAAAGTTCTTCTTCTTGTTGAGGCGTTACGATGAAGTTTTCGCTCATCACATACTCATAGACTACTTTCCTGACTATCTCTTTTGCTTGGGCAATATCACTGTTTGCATTGGTAAATTGTTCATTATAATGCATTTTTGTTGCTATGCTGCCTGCAAGATAGACTTTGATACGTGAGAGAAGTTGGCTCTTGGAGAGTATTTCATGTTCTTGGCTCAGCAGTCTGGTATTTACGATACCTATTTTCTCAAATTCAACATCCATCCATGTTGCTATAACAGCTTTTGCAGCTTGATAAATGGCTTGAATCTCCCTCTCTTCTTCTGTGAAAGAGAGTATTTTCCGTTTTCCCAGTAAGACTTTCTCTTTTACCGCCTCAAAATCAGAAGTTTCAACTACACTGCGCCCTTCTCTCATGGCGTAAATAGCAGCTTCATTTGTCAGTGTATCCAGAGCCGCAGAGTTAAACCCTACGGTCATTCGTGCTATAAGGTCTATATCTACATTATTTGGTTTGTGTGCAAGATAGAGCTCAAGTGTTCTGGCTCTATCTTCCAAATCAGGCAGTGAAATATGTATACGTCTATCAAAACGTCCTGCTCTTAGTAATGCCTCATCAAGCATCTCTATTTTATTGGTAGCACCGATGACTATGACACCTGAACTGTCTTCAAATCCATCCATTTCCGTGAGAAGCTGATTGAGCGTAGCTTCCCTCTCATCATTTCTAAACTCACCGCGGCTCTTGCCTACAGCATCGATCTCATCAATAAAAATAATACTCGGTGCCATCTGTTTTGCTTTTTTAAAGAGTTCAGAGACCCTTTTCGCACCCATTCCTACATAAATATGTACAAAAGATGCACCACTTTGGTAAAAGAAAGGTACATTGGCTTCACCTGCGACGGCTTTTGAAATCAGTGTTTTACCTACGCCGGGAGGACCTACCAGGAGGACACCTTTAGGCAAGCGGATATCCAAGTCACGGTATTTTTGCGGTTCTTTGAGAAAATCAATGATCTCTTCAAGCTCTTCTTTTACGTCTTTGATCCCTGCTACATCTTCAAAAGTGACATTTGAAGTGAGTGCCTGTACAGGATCATTTACAGGAGTATCATCGGCTTTTGAGGCTGCCTTTATATGTTTGAGTTGTTGCAGTCTGTTCTGTTTCATCAGTCTATATAAAAATCCAAATGCAGCGATAATGACAAGAAGTGAAAGAAGATCATAGATATAGCTGTTGTCGGTACGTACTTCTACAGGGTATTTGGTAAAAAAAGCTGTTTTATTGACGGCATCTTTGTATATCTTATAGTTCTCTGTATTTGTCTGTAGACGTATGAAATCCCCATCTATAATGACTTTTTGTATCTTGTCCTCAGTATAGAGAGCATTTGCCTGATCATGGGTAATGAGTGTGTCTGTATCTCTAAAAAAAGCAAATGAAAGTAATAGTACCAATACTGCAAGTAACCCCAAAATGATTTTAATATTTGAGGGATTAAGTGCCGATGGATTAAACCTTGGCTTTATTGCCTTCATTGCTTACCTCCACGTCATTTAGTAAGACCCAGTTTGCACTGAGGTCTTCATCACTTGTTACAGATATTTTATTAAAGTATTGGTCAAAGCCTTGATATACACCATCTTTACCACTCTCAAGCAATACTTCAAGATTCTGCGTATGTTCACGTCTAAAAGCAAAGTTTTTTGCTTTGATAATATTTGTGAGTTCACGATGACGCTCTTTTGCTATGTTGCCTTTTACTTCGGGTTTCATGGTTGCAGAAGCGGTATTGTCACGTTTAGAGTATGAGAAAGCATGAACATGTGTAAGCGGCAACTCTTTGACTCTAGAGATCGCTTCAGCCCACTCTTTCTCATCTTCACCAGGATGTCCTACAATATAGTCCGTCCCTAAAGCATAGCCCTGGTCTGCAATTTTTCTGAAAAGTTCCAGGTCAGTCTTAAATTCATTTCTTCTGTTCATCAGTTTGAGCATTTTATCGCTGGTGTGCTGAAGGGCAATGTGCATATGTTTTGCCATCCAGGGTTCATTGAGCAGCTCCAAAAATTCATCGTCGATCTGTATAGGCTCCATACTTCCAATACGTATTCGTCGAACACCACGGATCATACTCATCTTTTTAAGCAGTTTGGCCATAGATGTGTTGTGATCACGCCCGTAAGATCCTACATTGGTACCGGTAAGGATGAATTCTCCAAATCCATTTGAAGCAAGTTTGTTGATCTGCTCCAAAATAGTCTCTTCTTTGTGAGAACGTGCATCACCGCGTACTGCAGGAATGATACAGTAGGAACATCTAAAGTCACACCCCTCTTGGATCTTAATAAAAGCCCGGCTCTTACCTACAAACTCTTCGACGATGGTTGAATCTATATGTTCAAGGTCACCGATCTGATAAAATGGTTCTTCATTTTTGAGTACCGCGTTGATATTTTCTTTCTCAGAGTGGCCTATGACACCAAATACTTTTTTGTCTTCAAACAATGATTCACCTTTTGAGTGTGATCCACAGCCTGCCAGTACTACTTTTGCATCGGGATTTTTACGATGCATGGATGAGATATAGTTACGTACAGAAGAGTCAGCACCATTGGTAACAGTACAGGAGTTGACAACGATGATATCAGAGCTAAGCTCATCATCTGTCAGTTCGTAATCTTTCAGTTTGGACATCATTACCTGTGTGTCGAATTGGTTAGTACGACACCCAAAGGTTTTAAAATAGACTTTTTGCATGATTATAGCCCTTGATTAGGATCTATAGCATCTAATCCCATTTGAGGACTAGGTACATTTTTATCCACATATATAGATTGTGTAGGAAATGCAAGATGTATCTTCTCTTCTTCTTGAATACGAGCGATTATCTCAATGGAAATAGTACTTCTCAATGTCATAGTCGCATAAGAGTTAGTGAGATACCATGCCGATATTTTTAAACCATAAGGTTCAATATGTGTAAAGATACGAGGCTCAACATTGGTGTTTCTCATACCATACTTGCTTCTTAGTTTGTTGAGCTGTTTTCTTGTGATCTCAGTATACCCTTTTGAGTACTTCTTCGTGATCTCTTTAGCAATATGCATAGCCTTATTTGCATCAGAATCGAAAGTAATGACAAAGTCTATCCCATCCCATACGGTTTTTAGTCCGGAATGAGAGTAGTTAGCTATCATATCAGTAAATATGAAGTTGTTTGGAATGAAGATCATACGCCCTGCTCTTCTGTTGGTCATATAAGACGTGAGGTTTACATCTTCATGCATGGTCATACGGAGCATTGAGATATCAACGATATCCCCTACATACTCCACACCCTCTCGTACAAATCGAACCCTGTCACCTACATGGATTGCACCTCCAAGTACAATGGTCGCCCATCCCATAAGGGACATGAACCAGTCTTTCATCGCAATGGCAATACCGGCTGAGGCAAAACCAAGGATCGTGACAAGATAACTTACGTTTTCTATATAGGCAAGGAGTAAGGTTAAAATTAAAATACTTACAAAAGAGATATTGAGTGCCTTGTTGATAGCATAAAAACTTTCTTCTTCTGACATATATTTTTTAACAAAAAATTTAATAAAAAATAAAAGGAAAATAAAGAAAAGGATGATAGCTCCGATCGTCATAGTTCTTTGTATCTCTCTTTGAATATCATTTTTGAGATTAAGCTCGATTTCATCAATTTTTTTACTATATACATTTTTGGTGGTTTTAAATATCTCCAGGACAGGAATAAATGTTTTAATTTGATCTATAGTGTCTTGTTGTTCATTAATATAGTCCAAGTTTAGAGGGTCTAACTTTAAAAGTTTGTTGAGGACAAGCTGTTTCTCTTTAAACTTTTCGACTATACGATAGAGTGATTCATATCGATTGTTGTACTCTTCTATGTCGGATTGGAGTTTTTCTCTATAGGATACTGCACCGATCACCGCAAAAGGGCTATCTACTTTAGGTACATCAGTTATTTCAGGAGGTGTAAGGAACTTTTTAAAAGGGTCTTTTTCATACTCTCTTAGTAGTTGAAGTTTACCAAGTAGTGTTATCTTATCATTTTGGGCATTTTGTAACTCTTCTTGTTCTGTTCTAGTTTTTTGTTTTATTTTTTCTAAGCGGTCAATGGTTTCATCTAGTGCTATATGTTGTTTTTCAAGTTCTTTATATGTATGATAGTTACTATAGATCTTTGACCAGATATTGTTATCACTAAGTTCTTTGTCCAGCGTTTCTTTTTTATTAAGAAGCTGATTTATTTTGTTCATATCCAAAGGTAGTTTTTGTGTTTCTGTAGACTCTTTTATCACCTCTGCAGTGCTGTTTTCCTCTAAGACTGGTTCAGCATATGCTGTAATAGAAGATAAAAGAGTAAAGGCTATAAGAATGTGTTTAAAACTCATTTTTCTTCTCCAAAGCCGTGAAGTACTTTTTTTACAATACTTTCATCAATATCAGATACCATTTTATAGTGACCCATACCTTGAGGCAAGATAAATGTGATACTCCCTCTGGCACTTTTTTTGTCTAAAAAGAAATGCTCATAAAAGTCATCTACATCTTTGATCACATAGTCTGTAGGTAAAGAAGACTTTTCTAAAAGTCTCTTCACTGCTTCGGCCTCTTCCTGTGAGAATAGACCAAGTTCCACAGCCAAAGCGTTGGCCATGACCATTCCTATAGCTACGGCTTCACCATGTAGATAGGTTGTGTAGTTGGTTTCATTTTCAACCACATGACCAAAAGTATGTCCGTAGTTAAGTACCGCCCGTATACCTGCCTCTTTTTCATCTTGATTGACTACCCATGCTTTTAGCTCTACACTTTTTTTGATCACTTCTTTAAGTGTTTCAGTGTCACTAAAATTAGATTTTTGCAAGAATTCAAAATATGACTTGTCAAACATAACGGCCATTTTGACTATCTCTGCGATACCTGCAGCAAATTCTCTAGGCGGTAATGTTTTTAAAAATGAAGGGTCTATATAAACAGCTTTGGGTTGATAAAAAGCACCAATGAGATTTTTTCCATATTTGTTATTGACCCCTGTTTTGCCCCCTACACTGGCATCAACTTGACTAAGCAGTGTTGTGGGTATCTGTATAAAGTCTATCCCTCTTTGATAAATGCTTGCCGTAAATCCTGTCATATCACCTATCACACCACCACCAAAGGCGATAAGTAGAGATTTTCTATCGAGCTTATGTTCAAAACATTCATTCAGTATATTTTCAACTGTTTCTAGGGTCTTGTACCCTTCCCCATCAGGAATCGTAACCACATTGAGTTTTGTGGCTTTGATGTGAGAAAGAAGTGTTTCAAGATGGTACCCCGCAACTGTAGGGTTCGTAACCACAACAACATTGGTGTCAAAAGTAAGTTGGGGTAATGCATCAATAGTGATATCATAAGTGATGTTTTGAGTATGTGCTAATTCGATAGGGACGATCATTCAGTAAAACCTTGCGCGTTATTATTGGCTCTATTTTATCTTATTTGTGATTAAGTATCGTTTTAAAGGGCTTTATGCCCCAATAGAGCCCTTATGTCATCGCAAAAGGAACAAGCAGTTTTGGATGTCTGTTGGTAGTAAGAAGATAGTCTTGTACCTTGTTAGAGATGAGTTTTCTAAGGCTATCAGTATTGAGATGTTTTTCAAAAGGTGCGATTTGGAGTATATCTTCCATGTTTGAAAGTTCACGTATAGGATTAGCCACTTTCTGTTCGATGTTCACCTCCATATTAAAGATATGTGCGAGTGTCTCATAATGATCAATGATCATCTTTTTACTCTCAAAATCGCCTTCCGGGTTAAAGTCACCTAGTGTAAGCCCTAAGCCCAGTGTTTCAGATATGTCAAAAGCGGTAGATGAAATGGATTCCATTTTTTCATTTTCACTCATCAATACTACAGAGTTTTTGATGTTATAAAGAAGTCTATCACCAAAAAGAAAAACCAATTTTTTCAAGTCATAGAGTATCTCTTTAAGGTCATCTGCTTCAAATGCGGGGATAGTGTTCATCACAAGCCCGACATCAAATTCATGTATATCCTTTTGTATGAGAGATTTAACATTTTCATTTTCATAAGAGATAGAGATCGTAACGTGTTCTGATTCCAAGGTTTTGAGTTCTTCTATTAAGTCAAAATCATTTGGGTATAAAATACGTACAAACAGTTCTTTATCTTCTACCTTTTCCATAAGATAAATACTTTGTTTAAGGCAAAGCAATGCATCTTTTTTATCATGTCTTAGATCTAAGATAAGATAGATATTTTTACCAAAGGGTTCAGGGAAAAGACCTATTCTTTTATTGATGGCCTTATATACACCATTAAGCACGATAGGTTGACCCAGTATGAGTAAGGTATCGTTTGGGCGTATCATCGTGGTATCTTCTGGAAGGATCTGCTTTCCCTCTCTGTAGAGTGCAGCAATCTTCCATTTTTGTTGAAGGATTGATCCTACATGTCTATAGGCGTAAGAACTTCCAAAGGGTACATGGACCTCCATGATCTCTCCTTGCCCAAGTCCAACATTTTGTGCGACCAAAGGTACATTGGGAAGTTGGTCATAAAGATGGGCCGATACCAGTTTATCACTGTGTACGATAGTGATGTTCTCATGATCCTTTCCTATTTTATCGTCATCCCATTGGTTTACAAGCGTAATACGTATTTTAGGTTTAATCATTGCGATATTTTTCAGTACATATCGGGCATCTTCTATATCTTCCATTACCACAAAAAGGTTCGAGAACTTTGTCTCACTCATAATACGATTCAATTTTGAAAAACTTGTAGGGTCAGCATCAATGATCGTAATGTTTTGGCCTATTTGGTCAGGTGTAGTATGCTCTTTATAACATGTGACATAATATTCGTTGTCTGCAACTCTGTTTTTACTGACCCATTCGATAAAATGTTTAGCAATGCTGCCACTAGCTAGAATAAGTATATTTTTGATGAAAATCCTTTATATCATTTACCATATAAGCAAATGTTGTCATGACTTTTTCCATTGATAACAGAGGGATCATGGGAATGGTCACTTTTGTCTTATTTTGTAAAATATAGATATACTTCCGTAATTATTTTTGAGGGATATTATAACACAATGGAATTTCAGATAGATAAAAGAGATGGTAAAGCAAGAGCCTGTACGATAAAGACAGCGCATTCTACGATACAAACACCGGTATTTATGCCCGTAGGTACTGTAGGTGCGGTCAAAGCACTGGATGCAACGGACCTTGCTACATTCATTAAGCCAGAGATCATCCTGGGGAACACATATCATTTATACATGCGTCCGGGTGATGAAACCATCAAGACTATGGGAAAGTTGCATGGATTTACGAAGTATCCTAAAAGCTTTCTGACGGACAGCGGCGGTTTTCAGGCATTTTCACTCTCCGATAATGTCAAGATAGATGAAAATGGTATCACTTTTAGAAGCCATCTAGATGGAAGTAAACACTACTTTACACCTAAAAAAGTAATAGATATCCAGCATAATCTAGGTTCAGACATTATGATGATACTTGATGATCTTGTCGCTCTTCCCGCTACCCAGGAACGTATCAAAGCGAGTATCGAACGTACCACACGTTGGGCGCAGGAATCTATAGATTACTTTAGAGCCAAACAGGAAGAAGGTATCGGTGTTGATCAAAACATTTTTGCTATTATCCAGGGTGGTACCGATAAGGCTTTTCGTGAGAAATCAGCTAAAGAACTCTGTGCGATGGATTATGATGGTTTTGCCATTGGCGGCCTTAGCGTAGGAGAAGCAAATCAGGATATGTATGACACGGTAGAGTGGACCACACAGTTCATGCCAGAAGACAAGCCGCGTTATCTTATGGGGGTAGGAACTCCGGAAGATTTGGTAGAGAATGTTGCACGTGGGGTAGACATGTTTGACTGTGTCATGCCTACCAGAAATGCACGGAACGGAACACTCTTTACAAGTTTTGGTAAAGTTAATATCAAAAAGGCTGCATACACGACTGATGAAGGACCTATTGACCCTGAATGTGGCTGTATGGTCTGTCAAACCTATTCAAGATCATATTTGCGCCACCTCTTCCGTGCAAGAGAGATCACGTATTTTAGACTTGGTACTATTCATAACCTCTACTACTATCTTAACCTGATGAGTCAAATGAGAGAAGCGATACAAGAAGAGAGATTTGATGAATTCAAAGCAGCGTTTTATGAGAAACGAAAGTAATATAAAACGCAGTTTATAGTCAAAAACGGTACATTATCCTTTGATGGACAACCTCAAAATCATATTCCCATCTTTATTATATTCTTCTATGACCTTTGCATCCAGAGAAGGTTGACCTGTGATAAGTGTACCTTTTAATGTATTTAATACATGAAAGAAGTTTTTATTAAAAGGTGTGATGATCTCTTTTATTTTTTTATGCCTGATCACTTTTACTATGTCTTGAATACAGTGCATATAATAGATCTTATTAATAGCTCTTTGTACTCTATAATCTTGCATTAGTTCAATGTTCTTGATCCATACTTCTTTGTCAATATCTGATAGATGCGCTAAGTTTTGTATATATTCTATCTCGTGTTGAATCTTCTGTTTATATGTTTCACACTCCTTTGAAACACATTCTTCTATGTCATTTTCATGGTATTTTAAAATCGTATGTAAATCTTCCTCTTGAAATGCTTTGTTTTCAAAGTGATGGATATAAAAGGGTTTTTTTTTATAATCATTGTCAATATCTTTAAGAATTTCCAAGGCTGCCGTGAGATAAATATATTTATCTTCTTTTGATGTTTTATACACGATACCATGATTTGATATCTCTACTCTTGGACCTGTATATTCTACTTTTGACATAAGTACTACCTTTGTTTAGTACATTGACTAAAATCTATTATAACTATAAATAATTTAATATATTCATAAAAATCAATCTAATGTCTATTAATGGATAAGAAAGAAGATATGAATAAAAGTGTTATAATATTAAATACTATAAACGCTTATATGGTACCTTTGCAGAAGGAGTCTCTTTTGAAGTATCTTTCAAATGGGTATCTTGGTCATCGAAAAATATATCTGCGCCAAACGCTTTAATAACCTCGTATTTTTGTACACCACCTTGGAAAAAGGCTTCATCTACACGTACACCCCACCCCTCCAATGTTCCCAACACTCTTTCATGAGTAGAGAAATTTCTGGCTGTCACAAGTGCTGTACGGATCGGTGAACCCTCCATAGGGAATTTGTCCTGTATCTCTGAGATGGTTTTGAGAAACTTAAAGAATGGTCCTTGACTAAGTGGATTTTTCGCGTTTTGACGTTCGTGTTCGATGAACGCTTCCAAACCTTTTTCCTGATAAATTCTTTCACTCTCATCTCCAAATAAAACAGCATCCCCATCAAAAGCTATCTTAACGATATCACTCTCCTCTGAGGTGATAGGTGTATGTGGCAGTATGGTCGCAGCAGCCACACCTGAGTTTACTGCCTCTTCAACATCCTGTGTGTGTACCGAAAGAAACAGGTCTACTTTAAAAGCATTAAGATATCTGCTTACGGGTGTACCTGCAGTCCATCCCGTGCGTTCGATATCAAGGTTATAGTGTTCTATGGATCGACCTATCCGCAAGCCTGTAGCGGCATTATTACGTGAAAGGATGATTACTTCTATAAGTTTGTTATCAAATTTTTTATTGATAGCAAGCAGGTTCTGCACAAATCTGAAACCAGAGCCTTTAGCCAAAGGATTGTCCAGATGTTCAAGTTGATGCTTATAGTAGCTTTCAAGACCCTCTTCATCAAAAATAGCATTCTCTTCTTCGAGGTTAAATAGTGCACGTGAAGAGATAGCAATTACAAGTTTGTTTTGAAGATCATACGCCATAGATTTCCTTTGATTGTTTGTTGTATTGTAGTCAATTTTACTTTATGAGATAGAGTGAAGAGTCTTCCAAATTAAATCTATGCTAGAATTCTTTCACTAAATGCACCCTAAAACAAAGGTCACAGATGGAAACACTTTTTGTATATGGCACACTCATGCCTAATTGTCCAAATGGTCATGTACTGGAAAATATCACAGGCAAGTTCATCCCTGCAACGGTGAGGGGAAACCTTATAGGTGCCGGCTGGTCAGCTTCTATGGGTTACCCAGGCATAAAACTGGATCCTCATGGCGATACGGTACACGGTTACTTGTTTTACTCACGTAATCTCGATGATCATTGGGAGAACCTGGATGAATTTGAGGGGAATGAGTTTGTTCGAACAGAAGTAACAGTAGAAAGATATGATGAACTTGATGTAGATACATTTATTTATGTACTGAAAGAAGACAAAGATCTTTTGGAAGAGTAAAGAGGCGGTGGTGGTTCTTGGTAATTTTTAGACAGAAAGTATATCTGTCTATGCTGTCATTGGATTGAGAGATAATATAGTTCCCCCGTCTTCTGCTGTAAGAAAAATAGTCTTGTCTTTATAGACAATAAATCCGCAATCCAGCACAGGAAAATAGTCTGCAGCTAAATTTTTTTTCTTCGCATATTCGATATATTCATGAATAGAACGTAAAGAACAAATCGGAATACCCTTCTCCATCTTCTCTAACCATTGACTTATTTCTTTATCACATGTAATCATTAACTCACCATATCTAACTAATAACCAGTAATTATAATATATAATTAAAGTTTTCTATTTTTTGTAAACTATAATGAAGATGTGTTAATTAAGTGTTAAAAATAATTTTTGATAATTATTTTCTCAATATTGGTAAATAATATGTCAATTTGACATATTATTATCTATTTTCTAGCACTAACACTAGAATGTCACAATGTATCATAAAAAGAAAGAAAGATATTATATCTGTGACTTACTAGAAAATCCAGCTGTTCCCTACCCATCTTACTATGTATTGAGTAGTTCTATGTGTAAGAATGAGATGCTGCAAACAGCGTTGATTGCCTTACATAGTTTTGATTTCTCTTATTACGAAACGGCTAAAAATTATGAAGATGTTTTTGCCATGTTTCACTCAGGGACATTTCCTATTTATAAAGAAAAGTATATTGTAGGATACTTCGGAAATAAAATGATGTATTTGGAATCAAATGGATGGAAAGGCATGCCCGCTACAGAGGAGATATTCAAGATTGAAAATTGGCTTGTATGCTAAGTATATATAGAATAGATCAAACTCATAAATAAATGTGACATAAATATGACATCCATATTGTATTATGCAAATGAATAAATTAAAATTATGGATTAAACAATGAAAAGAACACTAATGTATACAGAGGAAGTACTTAATAAGCGTGGAGTCGTTATACAAGTAGTCTACCACTATGATGATGGCACGACCTTAAAACGTAAGATAAATGCTGGACAATGAAAAAAAACTCTCTAAACTTTTCTGTATCAATAAATTGAACAAAGAAGATAGGACACTTGTATTATTTGTGATAAGCATAAATATAATATTCATTATTCTTGCCCTGATAATATATGAATAATAAATATTTTCCTAATTTCTACTAAAAAATAAACTTTTAAACTTATTTTCCATCCACTCAAATACCATTTTTATGTTAAAACCTAAAGACATTTATATGAGCATGAATTATTCGTTCACTAATCTATACCTTTGTATACCAATCGATAGGACACACCTAACAGAAGAGATTTTTAAGATGGGAAATTGGTTTGTTTTTTAAGTCTGAAAAAATAATTTGAACAAATTTTAGTTATAAGTTTTAAATTAAGACTAATTTTATCTTATTTAGTTAAAATTCGAGCATATCTTAGGTATGGCAGTTTTTTTTATTCTTCCTCCTTTTAGAAAACATTGTTGTCTCGACTACCAACGAAACAAACTTCCCTCTGCTGTATCTAAGATAAAATTCCCTTCAATTTACAATTTCAGCACCTATCTTAATCTGCGGCGATTATTATATTGTTCTTTATATTACTATCCACTATAGTAATAATAGTGTGGATGACCGTAGTAGTGAGGATGACTATACACTGAAGCGACCATGATAGTACCAACGCCAACTCTTGTAGTAAAAGTGCATTCCTGAGGTAAAGATCAATGTCGAAGTAAGTATGAAATCATTAAAATTTCTAAGAGATACTCATGAGGTTTATGCTTCTCCACCTCTTAAAACATCTAGTACGTTAGTGGCATAACAGCCTTTAGGTAATGCAAAACTCAATTCATAATGGGCTTTTTCTTCTACATAGTTTTTGTGGATCTCTGTGACTTGTATCCATGCATAGCGTCTGGCACCATTTAAATTGATGTCTTCTGCAAAAGGAGCTTCTATCAAGCCGGCAACACCTTCAGCCCTGTTGGTTTTTTTCCCAGGAAGCAGTCCTGCAGGTGCGATATCTTTAGACTCAAATCGTTTGGCCTCTTCTTCCAGATTCTCCACTGTAAATAAACGTCCGTAAGGATAATGCATCATCACATCACCCTCTACCAGTTTAAAGAAGTGTGGCTGTGACTTGGTACCTTTGAGTGAGCCTTCTGGTAAGTTTAATACCTGTTCTGTCTCTGCTTCGGTAAATTTTTCAAGTAAGTGATTGAGTTCCATACGCTTAGAGAGCCATTTGTTAAACAAGTAACTCTGGTAGGCACCCATAAGAAATTCTTTGGTTTTTCTGTCACGTATCTTCAGTGTACCCTCTATCAGTTTTTTCCCATCTTCCCAATTGTTCCCATCCGTTCCAAAACGCTGATTCCCAAAGTAGTTCGGTACACCGTTTGCTTTGATCCACTTCAGTACAGAATCGAGTTTGTCTTTTTGTACACCTAGCACTTTTTTCAAACGTATCTTGAAACGATTGCCTTTTAGATGCCCTACTCTTATCTTGTTATTGTGACGAACCATAGAGAGGATCTTGATCTTGTCATGTGTAAATGCTTTTAACTTCTCTTCATGTACTGCCATGACTGAAATATACTGTATCGTCATGGCATGTTTATCTTTTAGCCCTGCATATCCCATATCACGACGGCGAATACCTACATGGTTAGAAATCGCATCAAGCATCTCCCATGTCGTTAACTCTTTTTTACGTACTTGAAGCACGAGGTGTTCACCTTCTCCTGTAAACTCATACAGCGGTATCTCTTCGACAGTAAAGTCTCTTGGAGAGGAGTTAAATACAAATTCATTTTTGACATTTAGTGGGTAGATTAGGTTCATAAGATTCTTTCTATTTTATATATTGGTATTTTATCTTAAAGGTTATTAAGTTCGACGTAATAAAAAAGCATCAGAATATGTACATGACTCAAATATTAATATCTATACTTAATGTGCATATTGTTATTATTTCTTGTAATAGTGAGACATTTCTTGTATACTCTTAAATATGAAAAATAAAGCAATAGAGGGACAATCTATTCCCCTAACAGATAGCTAAATGCAACCAAGAATACTAGCATTAATCATAACAATATTGCCATTGTTTATTTCAAATGTTGTTTACCTGCTCAGTGCTTACGAAGGATTCATACCTTGGTGTATACCTTACATAGATGGGTGTACCACTATCAGTAAAGCTGCGCGGAGTGGTGATTCAATATTTATATTTCGTGCAACCATGATCGCATATGGTGTACTACTGATAGGGTTCTGGATATATGTACGACAATGGTTAGATCAGCTTTATGGTTACACTAGCAACATGGCTCGTATCATTTTATGGCTTGGAATAGTTGGTGCGATTTTTTTCATTGTATATATTGATTTTTTAGGCACTACAGGTGAAGTCAATCGTTTTATGCGCCAATACGGCATTCTGATCTATTTCATATGTACACCATTGGCTCAAATATTACTGCTCAGACAACATTACAATATTTTGCCATCATTGCAAGAGGATACTATAAACCCGAAGGCTCTGAAGTATCAGTTGATTATCATAGTATTAATGTTGGTCATTGGCATTGTGCATAGTGTATGGGAAGTCACACATACTAAGACCTATGAAAGCGAAAATATCGTGGAGTGGAATTTGGCACTGTTGATGCAACTCTATTTTTTAGGTCTGTTTTTTATATGGAAAGACTACAGATACTATTTGAAAAATGATTCGAATTCAACTTCCGGAATATAACATGCGTAATGATGAAAAATTCACTTCTAACTGGACCGATTTTGTTAATGAGACTAATATTAAAGACTAAAATATATAATAAAATACAGGGCCAACCGTTGATCAGGAGTGGATCAACTATTGCTCTACTTAAACATTAGGATGACTTCATGAAAAAAATTTCCATTATTATGATCATAGCTATAGTTTTAGGAGGAATGAAAGGGTATTCTTTTTGGCATGAAAGCTTGAGGAACGCTGCACTTACAGCTGTAGCATCTGAAAAAATTAGGCAGAAGAGAGAAATATCTAAACTCAAGAGATCTCATGCTAGGGAAATAGCTAAGCTAAAGAGTAAGTATCAGAAGAGATTAGCAAAAGTGAAAGCTAGAGAAAGGGCTAAAGCAAAAATACAGAGAACCGTATCAGCTATGCCAATCATGGGAGTTGCTGCTTTTGGGTTATTTGAAAAACTTGAATATGATCATTGGAAGAAAGAAAACCCGACAGGCACACTAGAAGTGTATACCGACGAGATCACTTTTGAAATGAATGAAGTTCTCAAAGAGGAATATCAGGAATACTATGAAGAGTATCAAAAATTCCTGTCCATCTATGAAAACAAGGACACTCACCCAAATCTGTAACACTGTCATAGTATGAAAGTTGCAACTTTTCTGTAGATTAAGCATTTTTAGATAAAAAATGTATAATCAACCGGAATAATATAAATAAGTTATATATAAAAAGTCAGAACAAGGTTTTAAATTTGAAATTCAATCATAAAGAAGTTATTTTATTTGATCTGGACGGCACACTGATCGACAGTGTTCCGGACTTGGCATCAGCAGTCAATCATATGTTAGAAGCATTGCACCGTGAGACCTTCAGTGAAAATACCATTCGTTACTGGGTGGGTAATGGGGCACAGGTTTTGGTAAAACGTGCATTATCGGGACAAACTGAGATAGATGAAACCCTGAATCAGAGCCTGTTTGAAAAAGCTTTAGAGATCTTTTTGACTTTCTACGGACAGCATCTATGTATCGATACGGCTGCCTACCCCAATGTAACAGCAACCCTGCATGCCCTAAAAGAAAAAGAGTACCGTTTGGGTATCGTGACCAATAAACCCTTTGATTTTGTAGGCCCTATCTTGGAAGGGCTGGGGTTTCATGGAGTGTTTGATTTTTGGCTGGGCGGAGACAGTTTAGATAAAAAGAAACCAGATCCCCTCCCCTTAGTGCATGCCTGTGAAAAGATGCAGGTCAGTGTAGATCAGTGTGTGATGGTGGGTGACTCTAAAAATGATATCCTGGCAGCCAATGCCTGCGGTATGCAAAATATCGGTGTGACATATGGGTATAATTATGGAGAAGAGATCGGGATACATAACCCAACATTTATCATAGACGATTTTTCGGAGTTAAATGAACTACTATGAGCATGATAGAAGATAATAAAGCAAAAATTGCGATTATTGGTGGAGGTGCTGCAGGGTCAAGTGCAGCACTCTATTTTGGTCAGCTTGGACTTAATGTGACACTGTTTGAAAAGGATGCAAGTTTAGTGAGTGGTCCGCCATGGTGTCATTTGCATGCAGGGGGTAATCTCTATCGTGAAATCTCAGATGCGCAGTGCGTCACTTTACTCAAACAATCCATAGACTTTTTACGCTTTTATCCTTTTGTGGTTGACTACAGACCTACTGTGATAGTCTTACCTACTACTGACAGTTCTTCACCTGAGGCACTACTTCCACGCCTTAAGTTACTGACTGCAGAATATAAAGCACATATCGCTAAAGACCCTGAGAATGAAGTCTTGGGAAAACCAGAGAACTATTATCAAATTTACACCAAAGATGAAATAAAACGACTAAGAGAAAAAGAGTTGGTTAAAACACCCAAGACGTCTGATGAATGGATGATCCCTGTCGCGAAAAACATTGATTTTGATAAAGTACAGTTTCCTCTTGTCATGGTTCAAGAGTATGGACTAAACCTCTTTAGGCTTGCAGCTGGTGCTGAAATGACCCTTGAAGCACTGGATTCAGTTACGTTGAATACAAATACTATCGTATACAATGTGCAGCAAAATGTTGAAACTGAAGGTTGGAATATAAGTTATGTTAAAGAAGATGTCAGCCATACAGACTCTTTTGACTATCTCATTAATGCTGCGGGCTTTAAAACAGGAAAGATCGATGATCTTTTAGGTGCACCTTGTAAGTCGATGGTAGAATTTAAAGCAGCCTATGTGAGTCACTGGGATGGATGTGAGGGGACACAGTTTCCTGAAATTGTCTTTCATGGAGAGCGCGGTACGCCACGAGGTATGGGGCAATTTACGCCCTACCCTGGCGGGTATTTTCAACTGCATGGCATGACCAAAGAGATCACACTTTATGAAGATGGCCTTGTTGCAAATTCTCTTGTAAGTTGCCAACCCAGATTAGGTCAGGATTTTATAGACAAGATAGAAAAATCCTGGACAGAAAAGGAGACAGAAAAACGTACGAAAGCGGCTATTGAACATCTCTCCCAGTACATCCCATCGTTCCATACTGCCACGGTAGGAAGTAAACCACTTTTTGGTGCACAGCAGATCCCTGGAGATGATCCGACTTTACGTGTAGCGGAAGTCTCTTTCCCCCGAGAGCGTTATGCCAGATGCGAAATCGTCAAAGTCTCCTCAGTCTTGGATATGGTAGATGCCATTACGAAACAATTCGTTGATTTAGGATATGTAGAAGCCAATATACTCGGCAAACGTGATTTTCCACATGCTATACAGTTAGATGAAGATGCACTAAGACAAAGAGCGGAATCTATAGCAGCAGAACGTCATTATCCACGTGATCTAGCCAACAGAAATATTTCAAAGCAGGTCTGATGAAAATCTTTTCCCTTTTACTGCTCACTGTAAGCATTCTATTTGCCACTGCCAAGCTTGAACATGTTACGCTAGGAAATCAAGACTTTTCTATTGTCACAGAGTCCTATGACATCTATGACTCTAAGGGTGAAGTAATGAAGTTTTACAAAGAGGAACGCAACAATAACCTGACCTTTGTGTTGAGTTTGATCTTAAAAGATAAAACCGGCTCCTGTGCAGATAAAAGTATGCAAGAAGGAGCCTATGAGATCAACGGTACAACCATCACACTTTACAGTTTTTGGGACAGGAAAGGAAAAGTATATGACAGCCCTTATGGGGCAAGGATACAAGAGTATGAAATGCTCCCAAACCATACGGTAGTATTAAGATCAAGTAAAGTCTATATAGAGTCTGCAAGAAAAAGTTATGATCCAGAGAGTGGGATGAAATATCTTTTTAATCCGCCTAAAAACAAGAGCGAAAAAGAAGCACTTCAAAGCTATGTGAATGCGGTCGAAAAAGAGTATAAAGGCATCTTTGTTTACGGAGAGGAAGCAAAGAGACTTTTAGAAGAGGTGCATGAAGCACTGAGAAGAAGTATGAAAGCCAAATGGCAAAGCAAATAAGTGTTTTGGCTTTCTAAAAGTGGTGACTTTTGCACGTATACCTATCATCATTCTTAGCCACTTTTGCATAAACGGTTAAAGGAGTATTCGTCTCTTCGGCGATCTGCATGACTTCACTGTAATGTTCCGGAGCAAAGCTTACCAGCATTTCAAATTCCTCTCCGCTAAGGCCTATCTCATCGTCTACTTTTTCAAATTCATGAAATCCATATTTATTAATATCTAACATCTTGTTCGTATCACAAAAGAGTCCGTCTGATATATCCATACCTGTGCGTAAAAGCGGTCTGGCTTTGGTTATAAACTCTACCCTTAATTCAGGTTCAAAAAAGCGAGAGTCATCCGCTATTTTTTCACCTCTGGAAAGCGCATCAAGGTCTCGTTTGCTCTCACCCAATGTTCCCGTATAGGCCAAAAGGTCCCCCTCTTTTAATCCTGTACGTAAGAGAGGTGTATCACTTTTCGAAATAATAGTGATTGAAAGATGAAGCTTGTCACCGCCTATCGTGTCTCCGCCGATGATCTCACAACCGTACTCTTTGGCTGTATTTTCCATACTAGTCATAAGTTCATCTATCTGATCTTCAGTGACATCATGAGGCAAGGAGACGGTAATAAGAGCAAATTTTGGTTTTGCATTCATAGCAATGGCATCAGAAATGTTGATAAGCATCGCTTTACGTCCTATCTGTGTTATACTCATCCATTCACGTTTGAAATGTGTATCTTCAAAGAAAGCATCCATGCTGTAAAGAGTATCTCCGACAACAGCAGCATCATCACCTACATACTTCGAACCTAGGTTGTTTATAAGGTATTGTTCTTTATCCTGTTTAGGCATATTTTCTGTCCTTTTGAGAGCTTGATCTTTATAATTGGTAGAATTGTAACATAGTTAAAGTGTTTTAGCTTAAGTAAGAGCTAATTGGTCTTGTTCATAGTTCTATAAGTTATACTAAACAATCTTTATTAAGGAAACACCTATGTCATATAAACTTGAAATAAGAGCATTCTTTTTTAATGCTAAAACAGACTACCTGCCTTACTATAAAAACTTCAGCATCCAAGTAAATGATGATGCAACAGCCAAAGACCTGCTTGTAAAGATACAAGAAGAAAACGAAAACTTCAGTTTTCCGAAACAAAAACTTCTCATGAAGATCAATGGTCTTGTCGTAGAAGCTAAAGAACCTGTTTCCGCCCTGGTAGAAAGACTTGGAACATCTTTACAGATAGATCCGGTAAACAGCTATCGTTCAAATGATGGTCTTAAGATCAATGACAGTGACTTTATGAAAAGTTTTGAACTTTTGGCTCCCTATGCTTCTGAGTCAGATCTCAAATACTACAAAACACTGTATGCCCTTCATTATGCATCAGAAACAGAAAACTTTGACCGTGAATACATCGGTGATGCAGTACTGGTTTTAGCACATAAAATGATCACAGAAGGATCAGAACATAGTGAAGCTATATTGGATGCTATTACTTCTGTGAACTCTGGACTGTTTGACTGTGAGTATGAAAACAACCTATTTAACGCCCAAGACCACAGTGCTGCTATCGATGAACTCAAAGCTATGGCTAAACCAGAGGAAGGTCCTTCTCTCTGTGCACAGCTTATCACACGTTTTTCCAAAAAAGAGGAAAAAGAGCCTGATGTACCAAAAAGAGCGGTAGAGACGATTGAAAACCTGGAAGAGAAACAGGTAGCACATTATCATGGTCCAGCTTGTCATGATACAATACATCAATTGATCGCTCAAAAAGGTATGAAAGGTATTCACTTCTCAAGATCAGGTAAACTTGCTGGACTTGGTCTATTGGAAGACAACAAAGAACTCGCCTTCAAAAAAGCCGGTGCCATACTTGTAGATGCGTATGACCGTGGTGCAGAAGTACTTGTAGTTGAAGATGTTGATGTACTTGACATGTTCAAGAAAAACTATGCAGCTATAGAAAACACAATAGGTAGAAAGATGAGAGGCTTAGAACTTATCTCTACCAATGATTTTGTTTCGCAACTAAATTCTATCACAGCCTGATCAACAAGTAGCGTTGCTGAATTGCCACGCTACAAAACTGTACACCTCCCCACTTTTCATCGCTTATCCTTCGATTTATTACGAAAATTAATGCTAACAAGATATAATAAGCCAAATTGTAAACAAAAGGATATAGATACTATGAGCAAAAACTCAGATATTAAAATCTACGAATATGACGCAGTCATCGTTGGTTCTGGACTGGCTGGTTTAGCTGCAGCTAAAGAGTTGACAGAAGCAGGGAAAAAGACAGCGGTTATTACAAAACTTCATCCACTCCGTTCACACTCAGGTGCTGCGCAAGGTGGTATAAATGCAGCACTTGGTGAGGAAGACTCAACAGAGCTTCACGAGTTTGATACTGTAAAAGGTTCTGACTATCTAGCAGATCAGGATTGTGTTGAACTTATGTGTTCAAAAGCACCTGAAACGATCAGGTGGGCAGAAAGAATGGGAACTACTTTTTCTAGAGATGAAGTCGGAAACATAGCTATTCGTCCTTTTGGTGGTCAGTCAAAACCTAGAGCATGTTATGCAAAAGACAGAACAGGTCTTGCACTACTTCAAGCTATCTATGAACAAGCATTTAGAGCGGGTATTGAAGTCTTTGATGAATGGTATGCAGCTGATCTGCTTTATGAAGATGGAAAAGTATCTGGTGTTGCCGCGTATGATATCCGCAATTCACAACCGGCTATTTTTAATGCAAAAGTAACGATGTTCGCTACGGGTGGACATGGAAGAGCTTATAGATTTAACTCAAATGCACATGCAAATACGGGTGATTCACTCTCTATCGTAGCACGTCATGGTCTTCCACTAGAAGATATGGAATTTGTACAGTTCCACCCAAGTGGTCTTGGTGGTTCAGGTGTACTTATTTCTGAAGCGGCACGTGGTGAAGGTGGTCGTCTCTATAATTCAGAGGGGGAAAGATTTATGAGCAAGTATGCACCAAATGCTATGGAGCTTGCTTCACGTGATGTTGTCTCTCGTGCCATTATGGAAGAAGTACGTCAAGGTCGTGGTGTAGGTAAAGACGGCCAGTCAGTGAACATCGACTTGACGCATTTGGATCCTGAAATCATTTTAACACGTCTTCCGGAGCTTCGCGAACTTGCTATCGCATTCCAGGGGCAGGATATGTTAAAAGAGCCTATTCATATATCAGCAACGGCACACTACTCCATGGGTGGAATTCCAACAAACATTAATTGTGAAGTACGTAAATCTCCAACAGAACTTACAGAAGGTTTCTACGCTGCGGGTGAGTGTTCTTGTGTTTCTGTTCATGGAGCGAACCGTCTAGGAGCCAACTCTGTACTTGAAGCCCTGTTCTTTGGTCGTCATGCAGGTGAGAATATGGTGAAAAAACTTGATGAAGGTATCGAGCTTCGTAAAGCGACTCCGGCTGATGCAGAGAGAATGTTGTCAGAGATAGAAAAACTCAAAACATCAAACGGTAATGAAACAATTCCTGGGCTTAGAGAAGAACTTCAAAATGGTATGACCAAAAATGCAGGTGTATTTAGAACCAAAGAGTCTCTTGAAGAGCAGTTGGCACTGATAGATGAACTTCTTGGACGTTATAACAACATTCGTATCGATGATAAATCCAATACTTTTAACACAGACTTACAAGAGGCTCTTGAACTTGGTCATATGTTAGAATTTTCTAAATTCATCGTATATGGAGCACTGAACCGTGAAGAGAGCCGTGGTGGTCACTACCGTGAAGACTTCCCTACTAGAGATGATGAAAGATTCCTCAAACATACCTATGCATACATGGATAAAGATTTTAACATGACACATGAATGGGGTGATGTAGTGCTTGGTAAGTTTGAACCTAAAGAAAGAACATATTAAGGAGGTTTTGATGAGTGAAGTAAAAGATACTAGAAAAGTAACTATAAAAGCATTTAGATTTAATGCAGAAACTGATTATCTTCCATATACAAAACAGTATGAGATGGAAGTGGGCAAAGATGAACTTATCCTTGACCTGATGAATAGAATTAAGTGGGAACATGATGGTTCTTTTTCTTATAGACGTTCTTGCAGACATGGTATTTGTGGTGCATGTGCGATTAAGGTAAATGGCAAGTCTGTACTTGCATGTAAGCAAAATGCGATCGAACTTCTTGACCTGTTTGATAATGACATCACGCTTGAGCCAAGTTCTAAGAAACGTGCAGTTAAAGATATGATCATCGATAAAGGTGATTTTTGGGAGAAGCATGCAGCGGTTAAACCATACATCGTTTCAGATATAGATCCTAGACCAGAATCTGAGTCTAAACAGTCTATCGCACAGTTTAATGCCCTACTCGATTCTGACCTTTGTATTCAGTGTGGTGCCTGTCACTATGCTTGTCCTGCCCTAGAAGTAAATGATGCATTTCTTGGGCCTGCTGCACTTGCTGCTGCCTATAGATTTACAGCAGATACGAGAGATGAAGCGACAGAAGACAGACTGCAAATTACTTTTGAGTCTGGTTCTGGTGTATGGGATTGTGTTAAATGTTTTGAATGTGCAGAAGCATGTCCTAAAGATGTTAACCCTATCGAGAAGATCGGAAAACTTCACAATATGCAATTTGAACATGGTGTGGCTGTCAGTAATGTTGCCACTCGCCATGCAGAAGGTTTCTTGCGAGGTATGAAGAAGACAGGTTATCTGGATGAAGCAGATATCGTGACTTATTCTGAAGGGTATCTTGGTATGTATAAACATTTAGGTACTGCGATGAAAATGATGAAATCCGGTAAGATCCACTGGCATTCAGGGATACCATTCATCAACAGTATTCCGAAGATAAAAAATTTAGACGAGGTTCAAAAACTAATTGAAATCTCTCAAACAAATAAGCTGTAAGGAGAAAAGATGAGCGAACAATTACATTATGCATTATTTACTGGATGTACGGCTAAACAGTCTACACCAGAGTTACTATCATCTACACTTGCAGTAGCTGATAAATTGGGTATTAAAATTACCATATTGGAAGAAGCGAGTTGTTGTGGTGCATCTCACATACAAGACTTTGATGAGTTTTTAGCACATGTCCTCAATGCCAGAAACATCTGTTATGCAGAAAAACTGGGTCTTACGATGATCACTATCTGTAATACATGTCAGCTTAACTCTGCTATGACAAAACATGCCCTTGACACTGACCCGGAACTTAAAGCTAGGGTCAACGAAAAACTTGCAGAAGTTGGACTAGAGTACAAAGGTACATCTGAGATCAAACACTTCCTCTACACACTTATAGACGAGTATGGTTTGGAGAATGTCAAAGATAAGGTAGAAGTACCGCTTAGTCACTTAAACATCGCTCCATTCTATGGGTGTCATAACATCCGTCCTTCTGAATTACATGAAGAGGCCAACGGTCATGAAAACCCGTACAAACCTACTTCACTTGACAGCCTGATAGATGCATTAGAGGGTAACCCGGTGAACTATGAGAGTAAAAACAAGTGTTGTGGTTTCCATGTAGAACTTCAAGCGAATCACACTTCTGAAGTACTTGCGGGTAATGCCCTGCTAGATGCAATGGATAACAATGCAGACATGATGGTTACACCGTGTCCACTCTGTCACCTAAAAATGGATACCTATCAAGACAGTATAGGTAAAGTGATGGGTCGTGACGTAGAACTTCCAGTACTTCACATGCCGCAAATGGTTGCACTTGCTCTTGGATGTACAGAAAAAGAGATAGGACTTAACTTCCACGTTCAAAAAGCTAAACATCTTTATACTGCATCATAGAAACTAATTTTTTAGACCATTCAAACCCTAACATTTTGAATGGTCTAATGTATACATTTCATATCTTCTCATATTCAAACGATCCCCTTCTTTATATTGACACTTTTGTTCTATACTTTTAGTATTAAAAAGGTTATTATAGTGTCTATTATGTAATTTTAAAATATAAGTAAATAAACTTTATATTTCTTGTGTATACTTATAGTATAACTTGTTGAAGGATGACAATGACAGATTTCTTAACATTTCAGACATTCATCACCCCTACCCTGCTTATCATAATGTACTATATAGGAGCAGTACTTATTCCTATCTTTAGTTGGTTTTTCCTTCACTGGATAAAAAAAGTGTATAAAACAGAGATAGAAACTTACACACCATTTAAAAAGACATTTATCGGTTCTACTACCTTTTTTCTATGTTTTTTCTCACTAGAGATACTCTGGCGAGTGATCTTTGAATTTTTCATCGCATATTTTGATATACATGATGCACTTATGAAGTTAACTTAAGGATTTGAAAGTGCTAAAAAGTTTCAAAAGCATCGTGATTGTATCTTTATCACTCTCCTTTGGTAATGCCGATAGTAACCAAAGCACTCAAAATGAGTTTCTCTACATTGATAAACTACATCAATCTATTTCTCAAACCATTGTAGAATGGTCCGATATCATAGATTCAACATTGAGTCGATGGTTAGAAGAAAATGTAACTGAAATAACGGATATTGAGGATAACAGAACAATTTTTGAAACCAATCTAACAGATATGGAAGGCAATAGTACTATGCTTGAAACCAATCTAACAGATATGGAAGGCAATAGCACGGTTTTTGATACAAATCTAACAAATGTAGAAGACAATACAACGATTCTTGATACAAACTTAACAAAAACAGAAGGTAATACAACGATTAGTGAAAGCACTAAAACTTCTGTAAAAGTTCACACGTATACGCTTTCAAACCAGACAAAGTATGTGCAAAGAGATCCAACTAATGTTAAAAGCAATGAAGTCTCAAATGAAACTAAAATATCTGAAGATACATTTGAAAAAGAAGTTGATACAGTAGACCTATTTTTTCAAAATGATAAGTACCTAGATAAGACTAATGAGACCTTTATTCGTATTCGTTCAGAGAACTACTTTGAATCCAAAGGTTCTAATGATTTTGGCATGGATGTCAAAGTTCAGATGCCATTAAGTAAAACGAAAAAAAGATTTAAGATATTTGTGGATGATCTCACATTAGAGAATGCTAATGACATATTAAAGGATAAGCCGGATACCCCTGATGTAGGAATCCACTATTTTGCATCAAGACACAAGATACTATCTAGATACTCAATCGGTTTTAGTGGCTTGCACCCTTTTGTCAAAGCAAGATTTAATATGCCAATAGAAATAGATCATTGGTTGATAGACCCAATTCAGACTTTTAAATATTCGACAAATAATAAATTTGAAGAAGAGACAAATATTTATTTTGATAGGAAAATAGATAATAGTTCATTTTTTAGGATCTTATTACATAGAAAAACGCAAGATGAAGTTGAAGGTATGGATTATGCCTTATCTGTCCAATACTTTCAAATAAGAAGGAAAGATGCAGGTTTTGGTCTGGCACAGTCATTTTATGGCAATACCAAGTATGCGTATAGTACTGAACCAGGCATTCCAAATCCTAAATTAAAAAAGTATGGTGGTATTCATGATTATGTCACTTCTTTTAGCTGGAGAGCAAACATTTGGCGTAAATGGTTTTATTATGAAGTACGTCCTTCTGTGAGTTTTCATAAACAGTATGATTATGAACCAAATTATCAAGTAAGACTCTTTTTTGACTTTTATTTCGGAAAGATTCATTAAATTTACACAAATAAGACAATTTTTATCCTATTTAATTTTTTTTATGCTATAATATTTGCATCAAAAAATAAAAAAGGAAAAAATATGCCAAAAATAAACAAATACCAAGACATTTCAGAAATCGATAGAGAAGCGAAAAAAGACCTTATCGACAGACACTCTCCATTCATTCACTGTGCAGATACTGCAAAAGCTGGTGAGCCATTTGAAGTAACTGTAAAAATGGGTAACGAATATACTCACCCAGATGATTTTGATCACTTTATCGAGTCTGTAACACTATTTGACGGTGATACTCAACTTGCAAAAGCTACGTATGTACCGGGAACTCTTGGTAACACAAAAGCACACAACACAACTACATTCACTATCATCCCAACAGGTAAAAAACTTAAGCTTAATGCACATGGTTACTGTACAAAACACGGTATCTGGGAAGGTACTGAAAAAGAAGTAGCAGTAGAAGCGTAAGCTACTACTTTACTACCCTGCGCTAAAGCCCTTACTCCAGGGCTTTAGCTTATTTCCCACTCTTTTCAATTCTCTTTTTTATATCATAGACATTCTAAAACATTGATTTTTACACCTTTATCTATCTTCTGCTACACTACGGTTATAAAAACTAAAGGTTAAACATGAATATGCAAGATATGTCAGATAAATGTACAAAAAAGTTTCTTGAAAAAGCAGAAGAGAAAATGGAAGATACTACAAAAGTACCTTCTGCTGCAATCAGCAGATATTGCCGTATGCTGATAGTCTACTGTGATGCAGAAGGTAAAGTGACGGAAAGCTTTATAAAGTCAATGGAAAAATGTATTAAAGAGATAAAATCTGTAGAGGGTATGGAAGAAATTTTTAATGAATGCAATGAATGTCCTGAAGTGTAGGTACGTGGACCTAAGTAAAAAGAAAGCCATGCAATCATGCATAGCTCTTAAAAGATCTGGATCTTCCTTTTAATCATTAAATAGCAATGACATAGATATTTGGATCGAGTTTATCTCTAAGTGCATTTTGTATGGCTTGGAGTGTACCCGTACCTGAACTAGAACAGTCACTACATGCACCAAGATAACTAATATAAACCTCAAATATATCACCATTTTCTTTGACATTAAGCACATCTATATCCCCGCCATCCATAATGAGAAATTGTCTTACCGTATTATCAATCGCAGTCTCAACAGCCATGATCTGATAACCAGTACTTAATTCTCCAAACGGCACATCTGCTAGAGCATCCTCTGCTTCTTTTTGTTCTGCCAATACTTGTTGGTGTGCTTCAATGAGTGCTAAAAGGTTTTCTTTGCAACCCGTGTCTGTGGATCCTGCTTTAGTATACTCACTAAGTGCTTCAAGTGTTTCAATATTATGTAACTTAATAGACTCTTTTATAGAGGCAATGCTCATTGGGCTGTCTTTACAAGGAACGGTTTTTTCCTCATGGCTTAGTGGTGTATGAATATACTCTTTTACCGCCAGTTTTACAGCATCCAGTGCAAAAGTGATCGCATAGCGTTCAGAAGAAGGGAGTGCTTCTATATTAGGGTTGTCACGTAGCAGGCGTTCCAAAGCTATGTAAGTGATATCATTTATCTGTGGTATATTTTTATTTGTACTTATGAGCGACAGAATATGATTTACTGCGATACCAGACGGCACACCATCATATGTGTATCGTGCCAGTACAATAGTGTTCTCATGTGTGTTAACAGCCCAATGTATGGTAAGTTTGTACCCTAGAGCTTCATCTCCATAAGTGTAGCTAAATAGAGAAGCACCAAGTTCTTTGGCTTCTTCTTCAGAGATAGTACCTAAATATTTAGGTTCGTTTATAAACATTGCAACCTTGATACCATATTCATTATTTGTTTGTTGATCCATTTTTTTTCCTTTAGGATATAATGTGCACTTTAGCAAGCTAACCTAAAAATAGGCTAAAATATTATCTAAAATATTTTTAATTTTTTAATTTCTGAATATTACATTCAAGATGATATGATTATCAGCATACAGAAGGAACAAGAATGAAAAAAATAATAACGATTTTGGCGCTATTCACTATAGTGATTCATGCTGCGGATGCGTATAAGAAAAATCAAATAGCCTGTGACAGTGGTGATGCTGAGGCCTGTAACATTCTTGGATCTTTATATGATGAAGGATATGATCATATTGAGGCTAGAACCTATTATGCAAAAGCTTGTGTTGGCGGTAATCCTGATGGCTGTGCAAATCTTGGGAAAAAGTATGAACCTCAAGCCGGTACACATAAACAGTATCTTAAATCTGTAAAGCTTTATCAGAAGGCCTGTGATGCAGGAAGCGCTCTTGGCTGTGCCTATCTTGGAAGTATGTACGAACTTGCTAACGGAGTGAAAAAGGATTTTACTAAAGCCATAGAGCTTTATGGAAGGGCCTGTGAGGCAGGAAGTGCGCTTGGTTGTGCCTATCTTGGAAATATGTATGAACATGGTAAAGGGATCAAAGAAGATCGTGTCAAGGCGGAAGATCTCTACTCGAAGAGTTGTTATGGTGGCAGTGGTTTAGGTTGTTATGATCTTGGTGTGATGTATTATGAGGCACAAAGTGCAGATGATGAACGTTCAGTCGTTAAATCACTGTTTCGTGAAGCGTGTAAACTTGGTGAGATCTTGGGATGTAAAAACTATAGACTTTTAAATAAAGAGTAATATATCTCTAGATTCAGCAAAACATTATGCAGAGAACATATTAAGATGTTTGGGAGTATAATACTTCCATGAAGAACCTTCGAAATGCACTTTTACTTAAACAACTTTATCAACTGAAACAGCTGGGGTACAAATATACATCAGTCACACCATACAAAGAAAATGAACAGGATCTTAGACTTCCGAATACACTGGAGTCATTGAAAAAGCAAGCCATGGAGTGTCATCTGTGTGAGCTGAGTAAAAGTCGCCAGAAAGTGGTTTTTGGTGAGGGGCATCCACAAGCAGATATACTTTTTATCGGTGAAGGACCAGGTACCATGGAAGACAGTTCAGGTAAGCCTTTCGTCGGTAGATCCGGAGAACTGCTTACTAAGATGATAGAAAATGTATTGCATATTTCCAGATCTGATGTCTATATCACCAATATCGTGAAGTGTCGTCCCCCCAATAATGCTACACCTACCCCAACCCAGGCACATACCTGTCAACCCTATTTGATGAAGCAGATCGAACTTATACAGCCAAAGCTCATAGTAACGCTCGGTGCAACTGCGTATCATTATCTTACAGGCGATGATACAGAGATAAGTAAAGTGAGAGGTACCCTACATAAGCAAAATGCATATACGGTGATACCTACCTATCATCCAAGTTATTTACTTAGAAATCCAAGTGCTAAAAAAGAAGTGTTTGAGGACCTGTTGAAAGTAAAAGAGTTAATGGAAAAATAGTCATTGAACTTCCCCAACAAGTTGGGGGGGATAACAAGAGGAATACTTATGCTTCTCTTGCTTTTGTAACAATCTGCTCAACGATAGATGAATCTTCAAGTGTGGATATATCTTGCGTGATCTCTTCGTGTTTTGCGATAGAACGTAAAATCCTTCTCATGATCTTACCGGAACGTGTTTTAGGCAATCCAGGTACTTCAATGATATGATCTGCTTTGGCAATGTTCCCTATCTCAGCTGCAAGTAATGCATTGATATGGTTCTTAATATCTTTGTTGATGTGTCCCTCTTTGAGTACGATATAGATGAAAATAGATTCACCTTTAATGTCATGTGGACGCCCTACTACAGCAACTTCTGCTACAGATTCATCTTTTTTTACTGCTGCTTCGATCTCAGCAGTACCCAAACGGTGACCAGAAACGTTGATAACATCATCCACACGACCTGTGATCGTAATGTAACCTTCTTCATCAACTACTGCACCATCCCCAGAGAAATAAACCGGTTTACCGTCTTTGACTGCATCACCAAAGTATGCTTTTTTATAACGTTCAGGATCACCCCAAACATTTCTTATCATACTTGGCCAAGGTTTTGTAATACAAAGCAGTCCGGTTTCACCTACTTCTTTAGGCGTTCCATCAGGATCAATGATCTCTGCTATGATACCCGGAAGTGCAAATGTTGCACAGGCTGGTTTGATAGGTGTAGCACCGGGAAGCGGAGAGATCATATGTCCACCGGTTTCTGTTTGCCACCATGTATCCACTATGGCACATTTTGAATTACCTACGGTTTCATAATACCATTTCCATGCCGGAGGATCTATAGGTTCTCCTACTGTTCCTAGTACTCTTAAACTTGATAAGTCATATTTTTCAGGCTCATGCTCACCCATCTTATGAAGTACACGGATAGCAGTTGGTGCCGTATAGAATTGATTGATCTTATGATCTTGTACCATTTTCCATGCACGTCCTGCATCAGGGTATGTCGGTACACCTTCAAACATGAGTGTCGTTGTACCGGCTGCCAAAGGTCCGTAAACAATGTAGGTATGCCCTGTGATCCAACCGATATCTGCAGTACACCAGTAGACATCGTCACCTTTTACATCAAATACCCATTCCATAGTCATTTGTGCCCAAAGGATGTATCCTGCACTCGCATGCTGTACCCCTTTTGGTTTCCCTGTACTACCCGAAGTATAAAGTAAGAAAAGTGGATCTTCACTGTCCATTAGTTCAAAAGGACATTCTGCATGCTGAGAAGTAATCAGTTCATTGTAATTATGGTCTCTGCCTTCTACCCAATTGATCTCTTCATTGTTTCTTTTTACGACGAGTACTGCTTCTACACTCTCACCGCCTTGTGAAAGTGCATCATCGACCACTTGTTTAAGCATATAAGGTTTCCCTTTTCTATAGGCACCATCAGCAGTGATAACGATCTTCGCTTCTGCATCTTCAATACGGTCTTTCAGTGCTTCTGCAGAGAAACCGCCAAATACGATAGAGTGTATCGCACCGATACGTGCACATGCAAGCATTGCATAGGCAGCTTCAGGGATCATCGGCATATAGAGTACAACCCTGTCACCTTTACCTATGCCAAATTGATCTCTAAGCAGATTTGCCATTTTATTGACACGTAGTGAGAGCTGTGCATAGGTAATGTGCTCTACATCACCTCTGTCACCTTCGAACAAGATAGCCGTTTTGTCTGCTTTGTCTGCAAGGTGCCTGTCAATACACTGATTGGAAACATTGAGCTTACCGTTGGTAAACCATTTATAAAACGGTGCATCACTCTCATCAAGTACTTGATCATAAGGAGCTAACCAATCGATCTTTTCGTCAGCATATTCTTGCCAAAAACCTTCATAATCTTCTATAGCTTTGTTTTGTAGCTTCCAATATGCATCCATACTGTTTATAGAAGCATTAGCAGCGAATTCTGGATTTGGGTTAAAAGTCTCTTTTATCATTAGCAATCCTTTTGTATGTGTATTAAAATCATTTTAACATAGAATCGGGGGCAACGAAAAATTCTAAAAGAAAGAAAGTTTAAATAGGAGTAAATACTCCTATTTGTTACATGTAGTAATCATTTGTGTTATATGATCTCGATTTTTTCTATGACATCCAGACCAAAACCTCCAAGTCCAACAAATTCCGTATCTTTATTTGTAGTAAGTAGATTAATATTTTTAATGCCAAGGTCTTTGAGTATCTGTGCACCGACACCAAACTCTTTGGCTTGTTCGTGAGAGATGACCTTTGTATCAAGGAAGATAAGTGTTCCTCCATTGAGTTTTAAGTACTCTATGGAGTTGTTAAGTGCACTAAATCGTTTATCGTCAAGTACCAGTCCTATGTCTGAACCTATATTATGAAACTTTACATTGGCAGTTTCATGTGGTTTGTAAAACTGTATGACAGTGTGTGTTCTCTCGAGGTGGTCACAGTATGTGATCTTCTCTACTTTGATGCCTCTAAGCTCACAATCTTCTTCTTTGACACGTTTGATAAGTTTTTCATGGGCTAAACGGTATTCCACGATATCTGAAATGTAAACGATGGACAAATCATGTTTTTTTGAAAAAAGTTTAAGGTCATCCATACGCGCCATCTTACCGTCATCTTTGATGATCTCACAGATCACCGCAGCAGGAGCAAGTCCAGCCAGCTTACAAAGATCTACAGAACCTTCTGTGTGTCCTGTTCTTACCAAAACACCACCGTCTTTGGCGATCAATGGAAAGATGTGCCCCGGACGAACAAAGTCTTCACTTACTGTTTGAGGATTTGCAAGCTTGGAGATACAATCATCTCTCTCTGCTGCAGAGATACCGGTATCAGCATTCGCTGAGTCTATCGATACAGTAAATGCCGTTTCATGGGCAGAGACATTATTGCTTACCATGGGTACAAGATCAAGCTTGGAAGCAATCTCATTGGTAATAGGTGTACAGATCAGTCCTCTAGCTTCTTTTGCCATGAAGTTTACCATATCAGGTGTAGAGAAAGTCGCTGCATAAACAAGGTCTCCCTCATTTTCACGATCTTCATCATCCATCATGATGACCATCTTTCCTCTTTTGATCTCTTCTATAGCTTTTTCTACTCTTTTTATTGCTTCAATTGACATTCAAATTCTCCAAAAACTTTTATACAGTATAGTTTATTAATCGTATTATACCTGTGTCGTACTTCACTTAAGAAACTTTTTCTAGATTTTTTTTAAAACCTCTTGACATGTGAACTATTTGGTGCTATAATGCCGTCCACATAAGCAATTAGCTTGTGAAGATTGGGGTATCGCCAAGCGGTAAGGCACTAGTTTTTGGTACTGGCATTCGGGGGTTCGAATCCCTCTACCCCATCCATAAGATTTAATCTTGGTTTAATTAAATCAAGATACAATCTCACTCCAATTAAATCGTAAAGATTTATATTTCCTGTCGCGGGATAGAGCAGTTTGGTAGCTCGTCGGGCTCATAACCCGAAGGTCGTTGGTTCAAATCCGGCTCCCGCAACCAATTAACCACAAATCAAATTTTTATCTTTATATATAACTGATAATCATCTAAGAATTAGTTCACCCTACTTTCTGAACTATACCTAAAACACTCAACTTTTAAGACGTTTAATGAACCGGGACTTAAACAAAGCTGCGAATAGTCTTATTTAAGGCCGTCTGCGGCAGCGATCATTACCTTATTCGAAATAAAGGTAATAGCAATTTTAGCCTCATCATTTTTCCATTCACAGTTACTTATTCCAAGTGTTTCTGTACAACTTTCTGGCTTACCTAGAACCTTAACAACTTCCTCGTATAACATACCGCTCTTAATTTTGTCGTAATTTTCTTTCGTCACTTTGTTACATCCGTTGAATAATAGGATTAAAGCTGCGATGATTAAATATCGTTTTCCCAAATCATTCCTTTTCTATAGTTCATTCATTGATTCTTTAGATTTATTGTTTTGGGGCATTATAACAAAAGTTAAAGAAATTATTTATAAGAATATTGGCATTTTAAAAAAAGTATCCAAACAATAATAATAGTTTTCTGTACAGTTTGTGGTGAAATTTTGTTTTAAAACCAAAATAATTAGCATAGATGAGCTATCTTTATTTTGTCAAAGATTCCATGGCCTTATTTTGCTCTTCCATCCGTTTGTTACCCTCAATGACCGACTTTCTGGACTTACCCATTGCATCAACTCGACTGTCTAAATAGGTATTTACAGGGTTTTGCAAAGTGTTGGAGATACTAAGTGCATCAACACGCCTCTTATAAGTATGTGCAGGAGTATCAAAAGAGGTTTTTTTAGAGGGTGGGGATTCTATACTATTTGTATGATTATCTTCTATGTCATCTTTAGAGGTAGTAAAAACCATGATGCCTAAAATGATGAACAGAAGTATGCCAATCTTTTTCACGAGGGTTCCTTTATGATGTGTATTTCTTATACTTGTTTGGATGATCGAATGAAAAGAACTGTCATGAAGATCATACCTATAAATACAGTGATAGAGAATAGTGCCAAATATGGGTCAATTGTTTCAAGAGAAACAAAATTCCCATAATATAAAAATAAGCCAATTACAACTCCAAGTGTTCCGACTTGATGAATATAAAATTGGGTAACAGAGAGTTTTGAGATCAGATTATTGAGCCATAGTTTGTGACACAAACCGTATATAAATGAGACAACAAAGCCAATGAGTAGGATATGTGCGTGCGTAACCAAATGACTATGATCTTTGGATGCTGCCATGAAGATCCCCAGTGCCAATCCGATAATGGCATAAATAAAACTGGTTAATATAAATTTTCTATCCATGTTTTCCTCCTATTTTCGTATGAATATTGACCTGAAACAGGCACTTTAAACGGAGTAAGTTTTACACTATTGTATCACTATAAACTGTGTATTACCGACCTCCTCTGTCATTACTTATGATACATTTGAGAAGAAAATACTGCACATTTGTATAGAAACCTCTGCATTTTTTAGGTTATATGGTTTTATAGTCTGTATAACCTTTCTCATCCTGTGTATAGAATGTATGAGGATCAGCCGTAGCTAATGGTGCATCAGTTTCAAATCGTTTAGGTAGATCAGGATTTGCAATGTATAATGTACCGTATGCGACTGCATCTGCAAGATTGTTTTCTATGGTCTCATTACCTCTAGCTTTATCGTATCCTCCATTGGTTATCAATACCCCTTTGTATGCATTGCGAAGTACTTGCAGTTCTACCGTATTGGCACCGTGTTTGATATCTTCTTCCAGTGCATCAATGATATGTAAATATGCCAAGTCATAATCACTCAATTTTTTGCAAATATACTTGAAATCCTCATGGGGGTTGGTATCGGTCATACTGTTAAAGGTACCACTCGGTGAAAGTCTTAGCGCTGTTTTCTTACACCCTATCGCATCAATGACAGCTGATACAACCTCAAATAGAAATCTGCTTCTATTTTCGATACTTCCACCATACTCATCCGTTCTCTTATTGGTACCATCTCTGATAAACTGATCGATCAGATAGCCATTGGCTCCATGTATCTCCACTCCATCAAAACCTGCTTCTATGGCATTAGTAGCTGCCTGTGCATACTCTTTTACAATTTCTTTGATTTCATGAAACTCAAGCGCTCTGGGTGTCTCAAATGGCTGCATTCCTTCAGGGGTATAATGTTCACCATCAATTTTTACGGCTGATGGAGCTACAGGAAGTTTACCATCCAAGAAAGAGGAATGAGAGACTCTACCCACATGCCATAATTGCAGATAGATTAGCCCACCTTTTTCATGTACTGCGGTAGTGACTTTTTTCCACCCCTCTATTTGTGCATCACTGTAGATACCAGGTGTATAGCGATAGCCTACACCCAAAGGAGATATCTGTGATGCTTCAGTGATGATAAGTCCCGCACTTGCCCTCTGGGCATAATATATAGCCATCAGGTCATTGGCACAGTTATTCTCTACTGCTCTACAACGTGTCATTGGTGCCATGATGATTCTATTTTTTAAAGTGTTCTTTCCTATGGTTAGTTCTGAAAATAAGTTCATTTCATTCTCCTTCAAGCAAATATGGCGTTTTGCTTACAAATAATCATGCCCGTTATTTATCTTTTTTGAGCGCATTAGACTTTTCTTTATATTCCTCTTTATCTATTTCTCCACTGGCATAACGTTTATCAAGTATATCCTGTGCAGAAGAGTCTTTTCCCTCACCTTTACTGTTTTCTTTTAAAAAATGTATAACAATGATAATCAACACTATGGGTATTAACCACATACCAAAACCCATTTGCTATCCTTTGGCAACATTTTTATGTGAAAATTATAGTAATAATGGGTGTAATTTATGTGTAGGAAGGGCCAGGTCCAGTAAAAATATGTATACTATGTTCTTAACGATATCAATATCTTATCTGTATATTTATGATCTGAAACTATTTTACTTGAGTCACGATAAACTGTGTATTGTTCAAAATTTTCTGAAACTGCTGTGTAAGAATTTACACCACCTTCACTCGAGGGAGTCAGATGGTGTAGGAAAGATGAATTTGAAAAGCGGTCAGTTATTATGCGTCAGAGGATAACTCAAGCTCAATAGCATCTGTAAGTTCATGTAATACTTTATGGACTTTATTATCTATTCCAAGTCTTCCCATATTCATACTGATTTTATCTACAAACTCTACATTCACATTATTGTCTGTATAGTCTACCTTCACATAAACAGTCATACGTTTATTCTGATGTCTGTTCTGATATCTATATGTATAATAGTCTTTGTTTTTAATTCTCTTTTTAAAATATAGTGTTTGTGAACCATTTTGCATAGCTGGTGTATATTGTGTCCACTCATCATGCATTGCAGCCTTTTGAATGGCATTGATCGTTTTTTCTTCTTTTATTGTCATTTGAGACGCTGCAAATCCGTTTGAACCTAGTAAAAAGCTTGCTATAACTGTAAGCACTAATAATTTTTTCATGTATCTATTCTCCTAATTATGTATATATTTTTGTTATTTTGTATTGGTTAAATTTTTATATACGAACAATCACACGAGTACATACCAATAAATGAAGGCAGTGTGATCGTGTTTTAAGAGAATATAGGAGGTTTAAATATAGTATTGAGATAGAGTTGATCTACAAGAGGTAATGAAGAGTCAAAGCTAGTACATACTTTTGTTTCATTCAGATAGAGTACTGAAAGATTGGCAATCAGCTTTTCATCTGATATTTTTTCTGATTTTTTTTCTTCCAATGAAACTTCAATTTTTGTTTCGGATGTATTATCCATCAACTTAGGCGAAGAAATGTCAAAAGACATGACAGTCAACATAACAACGATAAGTGATAAAATATAATACTTATGTAACTTCATGGCGCAAATATTATCATACTTCATTAACTATGTCAAGTGGCTGTTTCTTATCGAGAATAAGGTAAGTGAGAAGGAAGTATAACCTCCTATCACTTATGTTTGTTTTCTTTTTTACGACCTTTATCTCTTTTATTTTTTTTAGAATCTTTATAGTAACGTTTCTCATCATGATAGTCACGTTGATGTTCACCCAGATAGTGCTTATTATGCTTGTAGTAGCCATTCTTATGGTTTGGATGCTTTGCTTTCTTATACTTTTTTTCATACTCTTTTCTATGATGATCTTGATACCCTCTTTCATAGTAGTGACCGCCTCTTAGTCTCTTACCCTCATAGTAGTAGTTCCCATTTCTCCAATCACCACCATAATAGTATCTGTTATTGTAATAATAGTAAGGTCTGTCATCACGATATTGAGGTTGAGTATATCTTTCATAGGTTCTTTTAAACTGGTCAAGATACCCTCTTTCATAGTATTGACCGTTACTTAGCCGTCTACCTTCATAGTAGTAGTCTCCATTTCTCCATTCACCACCATAATAATATCTGTTATTGTAATAATAGTAAGGTCTGTCATCACGGTACTGCGGTTTATCATAAACACCGAAGATCACACCGTTTACAACTCTTTCGAGCAATGTTTGTGCGGATACCTCCAAAGGCATACATACACTTAGACAGAGTAAACTGCTCATAATCACTTTTTTCATACTTCCTCCTAATCTTAATAAATCATATCATAGTATAAAAATGTGAAATAATTGTATCCAAACTATTTTAATCCTCTAATCCCTCAAAATAGTTTTTATTGTTTCTTGAGCTTTTCAGCCATTTCACAGCCTTTGTTAGAGCCATGCTTACAGGCTTTTCCGTAATATTCAATCGCTTTTGAGATGTCCTTCTCAAGTACTTCGCCTTTTTCATATTTCATTGCTGCTGTAAAACATCCGTAATAATCACCATGATTATTACAGTCATCTATAAAATCCTGAACTATCTCTTTATCTGTTAGATCCTCACCCAGATCATCATCGAATTCATCGGTCTCTGCATATGTAAAGGCGCTCATTCCCAACAAAAGTATCCCTGCAAGTAGTATTTTTTTCATTTCTATTCCTTTTTTAGATTATCTTATATTATTTATTTGTTGGAATGATAATTAATATTTGATATTTTTTTGTTTAATTCTTCAATTATCTTTCATCATGGACCATTGTAGCCGTCATATATAGCAATCTGATCTATCATACCAGTATTTATTTTACACATTATTTTCTATGACAATTTGACATACTTTAACACTCTTCCATTTTTTTCTGTCAGAATACACATATGAAACAGACATCCAAAGAACTGCTTGAAGCAGTCAGTAAGCATTGTTATAATGAATTAACACTGTACAGGTTCAACAATACTACACTTGATGTAAGTGATAAGTATAGAGAAGGTAGATTAACCGCGCTAGAATACCTTACTGAGCTTACTTATTATTATCTACAGGAAGAGAAGAAGATAGAGGAAGAGTTTAAAAAACAAGTATCAAAACAGTTAAAGCTTTATGATTGTCTTGATGATACAGAGTATAAACGCGGTCTTTATGATGCATTAAGTGTTGTATTGGGATTATAGTGCTTTCTATCTGTGAAGGAGAGCATTCAAAAATTCGTGTCTACATGATAGTAATGCAACATAGTGTATTGATTACAACTTTTACAAGAACGATTAGCACAAGGTCATATCATAAAATTGTTATACTACTAATAACTTTTATATGTTTTTTATACTTTATGTGTAAGATTAAACAGAATCTAAAAAAGGACAATATGATGAAAAACACCTTAGTAAAATTGTTATTAACAGGAGTACTTATTGCATCCAGTAGTTTAATGGCCGAGCCATTAAGCAAAATGGATTTAATCAATCAGGCAAAAAAAGAAGTAGGTGAAGTGACACCAAAAAAATTAAAAACCATGCTTGACGATGGTGATAATATTATCATTTTGGATGTACGTGAAACCGAACAATATGCAGAGGGAAGCATACCATTTGATGAGTTTAATGAAGAGAGTTTTCTCTCTGTAACGCGTGGAAATTTGGAGTGGAAAATTAATGAAATTATTCCTGATAAAGATGCATATATTGTAACTTACTGCCGTAGAGGCGGACGTGGAGCTTTAGCAGCACAAGTTTTAAGAAAAATGGGTTACAAAAAGGCTACAACACTTGAAGGTGGTCTAAAAGGCTGGATAAACGCAGGGTATCCTGTAAAAACAGGATTAGGAGATGTTGTATTGAAAAAGGAAAAATAGATATAACAATTTTTCCATCTGTCTGTCCTTTAGAATTTAATATGCTATCGGACCGACACAAAATTTCTAACAGCCCTATCAATATCACTGATAGATAATGTAATGATATCCACAATGTATGTCAAGGCATATATTATAACTCGAACATTATTGCCTACCATTTACTACCTGATCAAATAGTTAGAGGAAGAAAACCTATTCAAAATATGATAGTAGATCTTTAACATGTGCATTTGTAAGATCTTTTCCAATACTCTTTCCGAGTTTTTCTTTGGTTTTGGTATCAATCATTTCAGTAAGTTTATTCAAATTTTCTTGTGGAAAAGCAAGATGCCATGTTCCAGGATTGCTATCAGAGATCAATGCAGTGATATCATCAGCGATCTGTTGCATACCACGACGTTCTACTTCTAATGAACGGTTATGTTGGTCTCCGGTATTATGTCCCTGATTTCCCAACTGGTCGCTCATATCATCCGATGTATGGGTATGAGGTTCTATGTATTGAAATTTTTTAATTGAGGTTAAATTTGTTCTCACTTTTTGCATTCCAGCCGTAACATTTCTTGTCTCTTGAGGATCTATACCTTTGATCGTTTCCGCTTTATATGCTTCAAACCCACCTAAGTTAGCAATAATAATAATATTTCCATCTAAATTCATGACTAAATTACCTCCTTTTTCTTTATTATAACGACTTTATTCACTTAACTCAAGTTTCTTTATAATTATACGTAATACTTCTCTACATATCTATACTCATTGCATAAAATAATCATTACTATGACAGTATATGCCGGCTAATTTTAGATCACTCTTTATTGAAACTATCTACCACAGTCGTCCCTACCCTTAAGTTTTTTGAGGCACAATAAAAAAGAAGAACTGACAAATCAGGGGATAACTATCATGTCAATGACAGAACAGACAAAAAAAATATTAATGGCACTTTTATTAGGTATGGTTGCATTTGGAATAATGATCTTATTTTTTACATTTGAACAGTCTCTTATGGTCGCAGTGATAGTATTGATGGTGACATTATGGACGAATGAAGGATTACCACTGGCTGTGGTTTCACTGCTTCCGATCGTTCTTTTCCCTACTGCAGGTGTATTGTCTACCAAAGAAACAGCTGTCAATTATGCCAACCCTATCATCTATCTATTTCTGGGTGGTTTTCTGATCGCGATCGCTGTTGAGAAAACAGGTCTTCACAAAGTGATAGCAAGTAGAATGTTGGATCTGTTTCCAAGCTCTGTCAGAGGTATTATCTTTGCTTTGATCATCACATCGGGTCTTTTAAGCTCTATACTTTCCAATACTACAACCACCCTTCTCTTACTTCCTATTGCACTTTTTTTAACAGAGGATGTAAAACTCAAAATGAGGTTTGCATTGAGTATAGCGTATGGTGCAAGCATCGGGGGTATATTGACACCTATCGGTACACCGCCAAATCTGATCCTTTTGGGGATCATGAATGAGATGGGGATGGAAGCTATTCCTTTTGTCCAGTGGATGTATATGGTCGCACCATTGGTTTTCTTGATGTTTATAGCCGTAGGGTATATTCTGGGAACGGGTGTTAAAAATCTGTATCTCGAAGCAGATCTCAGTAACAAAACGCTGAATGCCGATCAAAAAAAAGTCGTCTATCTTCTCTCTGGATTGATCCTGATGCTATTGGTCAATGCGCCTATCAAGCCGTATTACAATGGATTGGGATTGAGTGAACCGGGTATTCTGCTTGCAGCAGGACTGCTCCTTTTTGCTCCGCCTTTTTCAATTTTGGAGTGGATGAATGATAAAGACAGTATCCCCTACCGTATTATGTTTCTTTTTGGTGCAGGGTTTGCGATCGCTGCGGCGGTCACAAAGACGGGTATGGCCGAAGAGATTGCCTCACATCTTATTGGCTTCTCGAACATGCCTATGATTCTATTTTTGCTCATCATTGCTGCGATGGTAACATTTACTACAGAGATCACGAGCAATACAGCACTTATATCGATCATGCTGCCTATACTCTACAAGGTGGCAGAACAAACGGGTATTAATGCAACACTGATTATGATGGTTGCGACGATTTGTGCTTCGTATGCCTTCATGCTTCCTATTGCCACCCCGCCTAATGCGATAGCGATGAGTTCAGGTGTGGTCTCGGTAAAAACTATGGCGACCTACGGTATCGTCTTTAATATTTTGGGTATTTTACTTATCGTTACAATTGCCCAATCTTTTTGGATACATTTGCTGTAGATAGTTTATTATTCCATCTCCAGTGTCATCAGATACATATCTTCCCCATCGAGTACAGAGACATCTGTACTTTGACAATGCACACATTGATACCGTACTTCACTTTGTTCACTCTCTTTTTGACATATATTGCAGTGGAGCTTTAGGTCTTGCAGATTCATGATAAATTCTGCCCCGTCACACACAGTATTCTCTTTAAATGTTTCAAAAGCAGTTTTTAGCAGGTGTGGTTCCACACCGCTGAGTTTGCCAATCTTGGTCACTACTTTGGTGACTTTCGTTGAATCATTCGCTTTGGCATGACCTTCACATTGTTCTAAAAGGGCTTGGACTATGGAGTATTCATGCATGGTGTTAGCATATCCTAGGCAAAAGTTCGCCTTTTGGCAAGTCAAGATAACGGCTGCTTCCATAGGCAGAATGGAGGATCACTCTTCCCTCTTTTTTCAGACTTACCTGCCCGATAATAGTTGCTTCCTTTGTAACTTCAACTTTATGCAAAGCAGCCAATGCCATTTGTGCATCTTTTTCAGGGACAGCCACTATGCAGGTACCCTCATTGGCAAAATCAAACGCTTCAAAACCAAACAGTTCGCATATCCCCTGCACTGCTTCATTAACTGGTATACTTGACTCTTCTATTTCCAAACAGACTGAACTTTGTTCAGCCCATTCGTTCAATACAGCAGAAAGACCACCACGTGTGGCATCACGCATGGCAGAGATAGAAATATTTGCATCGATCAAGGCTTGTACTGCGGGCCATAATGTGGCACAATCACTCTTAAGATCACCAGAGATTCCCAATCCTTCACGTTCCATCAAGATCGCTGCACCATGCCGTCCTACGTCACCTGATACGATAATGACATCTCCCTCTTGAAGATGATTTGCTGAAATTCCCTCTTTTTCTATCTCCCCTATGCCTGAGGTATTGATAAATATCTGATCTACTGCACCTTTGGGAACCACTTTGGTATCACCACAGACGATCTTTGCTTCAGAGTGTTTAAGTTCCTCTGCCATCGCTTTTACGATAGTTTCCAAGTCATCAAAAGCAAATCCTTCTTCGATGATGAATGAGGCACTGAGATAAAACGGTTTTGCACCCATCATAGCAAGATCGTTGACCGTACCTGCTATGGCAAGTTTTCCTATGTTCCCACCGTTGAAAAAGATTGGACTCACAGTAAAACTGTCTGTGGTAAAGGCGATCTTGCTTTTCACCTCCAAAACTGCAGCATCTTCTGCAGCAAGCAGTGTATCGTTGGAAAAATAATGATAGAAGAGATCGTGTATAAGGCTGTTGGTCTCTTCTCCGCCACCTCCGTGGCTCAACTGTATCTGTTTAGGACTTGTCATTTATATTTCTCCATATCTGTAATAGGCATTACAGGCACCTTCTGAGCTTACCATACAGCTGCCCATAGGGGTGTTGGGTGTACAAGCGGTTCCAAATACCTGACAGTCATTGGGTTTAGCCAATCCCTTGAGGATCGTTCCGCAGATACAAAGTTTATGATCATCAATAGGCTCAGTCGGTAGAATATCAGCAAATATCTTTTCTGCATCATAAGCAGTATACTGCTCTCTTAATACAAGTGCACTATCTGGCATGTCGCCTATGCCGCGCCAGCGAAAATGTTCACGCGGCTCCATAAACTTTGCGATCATTACCTGTGCTTTAATATTACCCTCTAAGGTGACAGATCGGCTGTATTGAATCTCCATTTCACAGCGCTCTTCATTCTTCTGTCTCACGATCATCAAAATACTCTGCAATACATCAATAGGTTCAAACCCACTGACGACTACAGGGGCACCATATTTCTCAGGTAATGGCTGATAGATTTTCGCTCCACTGATGACACTGACATGTGCAGGACCTATAAATGCATTGATCTTTGCCTGACCGTCTGCCATAATAGCATCTACTGCCGGAGGAACAAGCACATGATTGATATGAAAATAGAGATTGGCGATACCTTGTTTTTCGACCTGCTCCAGTAAAGCTGCTGTCATAGGTGTTGTTGTTTCAAAACCTATGGCAAAGAAAACGACTTTTTTATCTGGATTATCAAGTGCTATCTGGATGGCATCCAAAGGTGAATAGAGTGCCCGTATATCACAACCATTCGCCCGTTCCACAGCCAAAGAACTTTTAGATCCCGGTACACGGATCATATCACCCAGGGTCAATAAAATGGTGTCTTCCATCTGTGCCAAGGCGATTGCATGATCGATCCGTTCTTTTGGCATGATGCACACCGGACAACCAGGACCATGTATAAAATCTATATTTTGAGGGAGCAGCTGCTTTAGACCGTATTTCATAATGGTATGGGTATGCCCGCCACACACTTCCATGATATTTAACGGCTTTTTTAAATTTTTTGCCTCATCTGTAATGGCCTTAGCCAGGGCTTTGATAACATCAGGGTTCCGAAACCCGTCATAAAGATCTTTAAGCTGAAGTTCACTCATACTTGGGTCCGATTGTCACATTGGTCATCTGATTCAATGACCTGCCGCCGCTCTTCCTCTTCCATGGCTTCAAGCATTTCTCTATAAACTTCCAGACTTTGCAAGGCCTCTTCTTCATCTATTTTATTCATGGCAAAACCGACATGGATGAGTATATAGTCTCCTATGTTGATTTCATCTGCTATGAGATCAAGGCTTACATGACGCTTGATCCCCATTGTATCAACCGTAGCCATATTATTATCATCAATCTCAACTACTTTCGATGGTATGGACAGACACATATTAACCTCTCATTTTTCGTTTGAAATTGATCCAGTCTACAACGGATTGTATAGAATCTTTGTCATTGATATTGACTTCCAGTATATCTACATTGGGTTTAATGCGTCTGGCTTCTGCTTTTTCATTTTCTATGTCATACTTGAAGTATGGCAGAAGATCGGTTTTTGTGATGAGGACAAGATCAGCTTGACGGAACATGACAGGATATTTGGCTATCTTGTCTTCACCTTCTGGTACAGAGACAAGCACGATATTTAAATGGGTACCCACATCATAAGAAGCAGGACAGACAAGGTTCCCGACATTTTCCACAAAACATACATCTATTTCATCCAATGGCATATCGTGTAAGCCTTTGTGCACCATAAATGCATCCAAGTGACACGCTGAACCTGTTTGTATCTGCATAGCAGGAATACCTTTTGCTTTAAGTCTGTCTGCATCTTTACTGGTTTCCAAGTCACCCTCGACCACACCGAACTTGAAATCTGCCACATCTGCCATATGTTCCAACAGTGTGGTTTTCCCACTACCCGGACTGCTCATAAGGTTGATACCCAATATGCCGTTGTGGTTAAAATGTTGCCTGTTATGCTCAGCTTCATGGTCATTTTTATCTAAGATCTTTTGAATGACCGAGATGGTTTTTGCATCATTGAGTTGAGGATTATGATGTAAATGTTCATGTGCTTTTTGATGGTCGTGAGAATGACCATGACCTTCTTTATCATGACTATGCTCCATCACATTATCTGTTAAACTACACCCGCAATCTGTACACATCTCTATTCTCCTATCCTAATAATATATTGGTTCCGACAAGCAATGAAACCAAACCGGCAGTTGCAAATGCTCTTCTTAGATTTTGTAGATTACCTAAAAAGTTTTGATTCACATAGAGTATAAAAATACCAAATGCTATAAACACAAGTATCACTCCCAGTGTAAAAAACCCTACCATGGTGAAATCAACCACGCCACCTTGCACAGCACCAAGTGTAATCAACATACCTCTTACACCTCCTGCTCCCATCAAAAGTCCCAATGAGAAGGATGAACTCTTCTCTATGCCATGATGTTCATGTGACTTTCCAAACCAAATGTGTATATGCTCTTTATCTCCATGTTTATGCTTTCTTAGTTGAATACGATGCATAAAAACCATGAAAAGCAGATAGGTTCCCATACCCATAATCACGATGGCAGAAATTACATCACCATAGGCTAAAATATTTTCAGATAATTCAGTGTGCTGGAGTATTTTTGCAAAGATAAAAAGGCTGAGACCATGACCTAAAGCAAAGAGTGAAGTGATCAATAAGGTCTTACGTTTATTCTTTCCTATGGAAAAATCAGCAATAGCGGTAAGATGATCTGGACCAAATGCATGCAGCATACCATACCAAAAAATGAGTAATAGACCAGCTTCCATCTTACCTTCCTTAACTATTTAATTATAGAGTCTTTTCATAAATTTGTGTTTAAATATATGACTCTTTGATCATGCTTTTTTGTACAGAGAGATCATGCAGGGCACACCATGCCTGTCCCAGAGCGATTCCTCCATCATTGATCGCTGTTTCATTTTGAAAATAAGAGGAACGCTTCTCTTCCTTGCAGCGTCTGCTTATTTTCTCCACCAATACTCTGTTCTGGAAAACGCCTCCAGAAAAAAGAAGCGGGAGTGCAGGATGTTTTTGGGCAATCTGAAAAATGATCTCTGTGACGGTATTAAAAAAGGTTGAAACCATGATTTGTTTGTCTTCCATTTGTACCATAGATCTTACCATGGGTTGTAGGTTGATCATGCCACTCTCTATCTCAAAGTGAAAGATATCGGTGATGTTTTCATCCACATACTGTTCCATGACCAAGCCACTTTCCCCTTCAAAACTTGACAGGTGGACAATATCTGCAAAGCTTGCCACGGCATCAAAGAGTCTTCCCATAGAACTGCATAACGGGGCATTCATACCCTTCTTCCATGCTTTATGAAGCATATGGACTTCTTCTTTGGAGAATTGCTGTAATAGCGGTAAATTCAATGCAACTATCTCATCAAGTGTATAGGTTTCAAACAAGAGTGTAAGAGCAGATCTGCGTGGCTCTTTTATGGCCTTTTCTCCACCCAAAAGACGAAAGGGTGTTAAGGTCACGATACGTTCATACTCTTGATGATCAGCTATCATCACTTCCCCACCCCATATGGTTCCATCATCGCCATAGCCGGTGCCATCAAATGCAAATCCCAAAACTTTTTCATCGATCTGATGTTCGGCCATCGTTGCAAGAAGATGTGCATAATGGTGCTGGACTTCAATGGTTTGTAGTTTTGGATGATCTTTTTGTAATTGTTGAGCCCATTTTGTGCTCATGTATCCGGGATGCTTATCATAGACAATGACATCAGGTTCAAAGTCATAAAAGCGTTTAAAGGACTGAAGTGTACGTTCAAAGTATTCAAATGCTTCCAGTGAATTTAAATTGCCAATGTAGGGACTCATAATAAGCGTATCATCAAAGATCAAGGCTAGACTGCTTTTTTGATTTGCTCCGACAGCAAGTATCTTTTTTTTACTCTTAAATGGCAGTTTCATGCTCTTTGGTGCATAGCCTCTGGACATACGAAACGTGATCTTTTCATCACCTGCCATTTGTAAGACACTATCATCATTCGCATTGAGTATATCACGGTCGTGATCAAGTACCAGATCAACAACAGAGCCAAGCTTTTCAAGCAGTTCCATACTGTTTCGTATGATTGGCTCATTCGTGTGATTTGCACTTGTCGCGACAAGCGGCACATTTACCTCTTCGAGTAGAAGATGATGCAAAGGTGTATAAGGAAGAAAAACACCTATACGGTCAATACCCGGTGCTACAAGAGAACTGAGTAAACTGTCTCTTCGTTTGCGAACGATGACGATAGGTTTTTCTTTTGATGTGATCAGCTCTGTTTCCCTTAGAGATATTTCTGCAGAGATTTTTACGCTTTTGATATTTGGAAACATCACAGCAAAAGGCTTAAGGGGTCTTTGTTTGCGTTTTCTTAGTTCATTTACAGCATTGGTGTTGGTTGCATCACAGATCAGATGAAATCCTCCAAGTCCTTTGACTGCTACAATAGCCCCTTTTTTGATAGCATCTACTGTTAATTTTATAATATTGTCACCCACTTTTAATACGTTTTTCTTGGAATCAAGTAATTGGAGTGTAGGTCCACAGTCTGGACAGCTGATAGGCTGTGCATGAAAACGGCGATCCAAGGGATCCATATACTCTTTTTGGCACGCTTGACACATCGTAAACGAATGCATAGACGTGTTGGGTCTGTCATATGGAAGTGTTTCTATAATGCTGTAACGCGGCCCACAGTCAGTACAGTTAATAAAAGGATAAGCGTATCGTCTATTTGCTGGGTCATGCATCTCCTGGAGACAATTGGTACAGATAGCTATATCGGGAGAGACCAGAGTAGATTTCTGACTTTCTTTTTGACTTTGAAGGATTTGAAAACTTGTATAACCAACATACTGCACCTCTTCACTTGTGAGTGTATCGATGCGTGCAAGAGGGGGCAGTTCTCTGTGTAATGCTTCTACAAATGCCTCAATGTCACGCTCTTCACCCTCAAGTTCTATGCTTACTCCAGCTGCAGTGTTTACTATAAAACCACTTAAACGGTAACGGTCAGCAAGCTGGTAGATAAAAGGACGAAAACCAACTCCTTGTACAACTCCGGTGATGTTAAGTTTTCTATTCACTACCAAGGGTTATCGCTCCAAGTGCGACATTGGCATCGTCAATACTCAAACGTTTGTTTCTATAGATAGGATAATTGACACTCAGGCCATTATAGGCACGCATCAATAATTGACGGTTTTCAAATATCCCTCCACTCAGTGTCACACCATGAATACCAATATTTGCATCTGCATTTTCAGCCTGTTGTGCAATAAAGTCTGCCAAAGAATCAATAAAACCGAAACTAAGAAGATAATCATCAAGACCAGCAAGTTTGAAACTCATAGCAGAACGGATGGCAAGCCTTGGATCAAGTTGGTAGCCCTCTTCTGTACTTATGACTTTGTAATCGATACGGGGACCGGATTTACCACTAAATTCAATGGCAGTGGACTCAAGTTTTTCACACGATTCTAAGGCATCATCACCTTCATACAAACCGATAAAAACAGCTGCAATGGACCATATTTTGGTAATGTCAGAAGTATCAATATTGGATTTAAATTCCACTTGTTCGATAGTATCATAGAGATCAGGAAAAGTTTTTTTAAAATTGTCTACCAGGCGCATACCTCTTTCGTCCATGGTTCTGATCGCTTCCAACATATGCTTAGGCTGGGTTATATCGTTATCTCTGAAGATTACCATAGGTGTATAGCCTATTTTAGTAGAAAAAGAAAAGATATGAGAAGGATGTGCATGGCTAAAATGTATCCCACAGAGGGCTTTCTCACGAAGTTCATGTTCAAGTACAATAGAACGCATTGCAGCATGTGCAGGTTCAAAACGTATCGTTTTGGCAACAGAAGGTTTTTCATTGTTCGCAACATACTGTATGGTTAGTTGGTTTTTTAAGTCAACTTCTTTGTTAACCTGTAATCCATTGGCGTCTCCATAGGCTTGAAAACCGTTATACTCACAGAAGGAAGGTTGTTTTAAACGCATATCTATAGACCATGGGAGCATATCACGACCTGCTCCTATGATCAACTTTTCATCCAGCGCAGTAGAAACTCGTAGAGTAGATACCTGATCGCAATACACTGCATCTATACCTTTGTTTTTTAACGCAGTAGAGAGGGCCAAAGTAATTTTATCATCTGCAAAGAATACAAGATAAAAAGGTTGATTCAACTCATGTTCAGAGCGAAACATTAATTTCGGTTTTAAACGAACTGTAGGTTTTTCCACCATCATCAATGACTCTAGTTCCCCTTGGGTGATAAGAAATTTATCCGAAATATCTGTCGGATCGCAAAAGAGTATACCATGATGCTTCTGTTCATCTGTATGTAACAAAGAAAAACGGCGTAACCCATTATAGGTAGGTAAGGTAATTTCACCTTTTTCATCTAAAACAGTTGCTAATTGCGAAAAAAAGTCTTCTTCTGTAGATGCTGTGATCTTAGTAAATGTAGTTAAATCATCCATACAAATAGAGTTATCACTGAATCCACAAACAGAACATGGATTAAATGGATTCAAACTTTTTATCACTTTCTCTTGGCATTCAGGACAATACGGTACCTCATATACAACATCATCGTTGGATAATGTGTCAGATATACTATTTTCAGAATCTTGTGCACTATCTACCTCTTCTATTTTGTATTCCTCTAAGAAGAGTGATTGGGGGATGAGTGAGGAGATTTGTTCTGCAAGTGCTTCTAGACTAGCTTGGTCACCTGAAGTTTCTATTCTGTATTCTGAACCCTCTTGATGAAGTGAAAGTGGTAGTGTTGAGAGTTCATTTATACGAAATAAGAGACGTGCAAATAATCCATTACTATGGATGTATTTAAATTTAAACGCTATATGCATCAAGTGCCCTAAAAGAGTTTGGTAGAATTTCCTGTATATTTACATCAGCTCTTTTGACTGCATCAATACCCATTGTTTTTAGGTAATCTAAAAGCGTCTTTTCCATCAATGGAACGGCAGCAGTCACACCCTCAGAAAGAGAAAATTCTGTGGCTTCTATGACTGTGGGTACGACTCCTATGATCATCGTAGGTGGACGATCACCTGCAAGATCCATCATATTGAGTGTCTGTAGCATTTCGACTTCATGTGCACTGCCCTGCCAGTCCACGGCATCAGGAACTGCATCAAAATCAAAGAAGTAGACTTCACCAGCTTGTACTCCTGGTGCATTGATCGTATCGATAATGATCACATGATCATACTCTACAATGATAGGTATGAGTCTTTGTGCAAGAGTTCCTCCATCAACAAGATCAATTTGAGGTTCACCTTCAAAATGATATTTTTGTCCTATATAATTGATGAAATGAACACCTATTCCCTCATCTCCAAAGAGCAGGTTCCCTATGCCAAGTACTAATATCTTCACGTATTATCTTCTTTATTCTCTTTTTCTTTTTTTAGATGATAGTCATACCCTGTAAACATCACATCAAGTGCAGCATGCTTAAATCGAATTGCTGACCATATGACCATATAGATATGAATAGGAATGAAGATCAAAAAACCCCATATTGCCATATGATGAATATAACGTACAGTAGCAAGTCCACCCATCCATGCTTCAACAGCACGCATAGGATCATATAACCAACCACCAAGACCCTGATGATATACATGTACATAAAGAACCAATCCAGTAATAGAAGATACAATAAGCAATAGCATAATGGCTGTATACGTCAAGAACTGTAACGGTCCATAAAAACCTTTTTTACGTAACTCCCCTAAAAAGAAATAAGATTTTAACTGAACCATCCAAGACTTTATACTAAAGAAATCCTTTAGTGAACGCAACTCCCCTTCACTGTCTTTTCCAAAAAAGAAAAGATATATTCTGAGTAATCCTGAAGCTATCAGAATAAATCCTATGATCAAGTGCCACTTTGTCCACGTAGCATACAAAAGTTTATCGGTTGAGCCATCAGATGTAAGGAACGGATCAGCGATATAAAAACCTGTTATAATTAAGCCCGTGACGACTAGAGCTCGTATCCAGTGTAAAATTCTATTAGCACTGCTGTAGACAAAATCGGGATGATCTGAGGTATATTTTTCTTCTTGTCCCATGTTTTAATCCTTCATTCATTATTATTAAAAACTATTCTAATCTACTAACAGCTTGTACCACTGCTCATAGGGTTCACTTTAAATTCACTGAGTTCTACACCTTTCATATCCATCACATGTACAGAACATGACATACAAGGGTCAAAAGAATGAATGACCCTAAGTACTTCAAGCGGTTTGGTAGGATCTTCAAGTTTTAAGCCAACCAAGGATGCTTCATAGGGTCCAATAGTACCATTACCATCCATTGGTCCGGCATTCCAAGTTGTAGGTACAACGGCTTGGTAATTTTCTATTACACCATCTTTAATACGCACCCAGTGGCTGAGCGTACCACGAGGTACTTCTCCGATGAAACGACCTGTATACTCTTGTGAAGGATCTATTTCAAACTTAGTGTAGGTACTGTCATCACTTTTAATATTTTCCACCAATGAATTAAAAGTTGTGATGGCATTGTCAGAGATCAGCTTTGTTTGAAGCATTCTTGCTGCTGTTCTACCTAATGTCGTAAAGAGTGCACCCACTGGTAACCCTGTACGTTTTAGGAAAGCACCAACCTCATCTTGAACCTTTTTATTTCCTCTGGCATAATTGACAAGCAAACAGGATAAAGGACCTACTTCCATCGCTTCACCATCATAACGAGGTGCTTTTACCCATGAGTATTTCTGCGTTTCATCAATGATCTTTGCTTCGCCATTGACGGTATCACCATCTATAAAACCTGTATATTCAGGCTCAGTAACGCCATCATAGGGTTGAAGAGGAGTTGTTCCTTTGTACCAAGCATGTGTCACATCCTCTTCTATCTTCATATCATCAATATCATATGCTTGAGAGAGATCACCGTTTTTAATGTATCCACTTTGGAAAAGATTTTCTGTACGGTTTAGCATAAATGCATCGGCAGCAAGGAAGTTTTTTACCCCTACACCACCCAGTACAGTCTCTTCGGTACCGTATGCTTCTGCAGCCATCACGATATCCGCCTGATATGCGCGGTCGATAAAATCTTTGACAATTTTATATTTTTCTTTCCACTGTGCCAAACGTGTAGGACTCAAGATATCTCGGACACAAGTCACTCCACCAACTACAAGACTTTGTGGATGTGGCTGTTTAGCCCCAAAGATAGCGAACATTTGTGCTGCTACACGCTGTACTTCAAGTGCCTTGAGATAGTGTGAAAGTGCGATAAGGTTCTGTTCCGGAGAGAATTTGTATGTTTTATTTCCCCAATAAGCATTGGCGAATGGCCCAAGTTGACCTTTATCAACAAATTCTTTCACTCTTTTCTGAACAGCAGTGAGTTCATCTGTACCTGTTGCAATAGGTAAATCAGAATATTTGAAAGCCAATCTAGATGCTTTTTCAGGGTCTGCACTCAATGCTGAAACGACATCCACCCAGTCAAGTCCATGTAAGTGGTAGAAATGCACCACATGATCATGCATATAAAGAGACTCATTGAGCAGTGAACGTACCAATTGTGCATTGTATGGTGCTTCTACACCTAATGCATTTTCTACAGCTTCTACACCTGCCTTATAGTGTGAATAGGTACAAACCCCACATATACGCTGAGACATAAGTCCAGCATCACGAGGATCACGTCCTTTAAGGATAAGTTCGATCCCTCTCCACAACGTCGATGATGAGTAGGCTTTTTGTACAACATTGTTCTCATCTACCTCTACTTCTATACGCAGATGCCCTTCAATTCTTGTTATAGGATCTATAACTACACGTCTGTTACCCATAATCTATCCTTCATTCTCATCATTTTTATTCATAAAGATACTTGCAACGGCATGAGCACCAATACCAACCAAAGTAGCAGTAAGAAGTGTTGTCCCGATCTTATCAACGGTAGAGTTGAGTCCCATGACCAGATGTGAATCAATCGGTTTTTCCAATGGTCCCATCGTGTCCCAGAAGTCTGGTTCTGAACATCCCATGCAACCATGCCCTGCCCCAATAGGCCAATTTACATGTTGATTAAATCGTTCGGTGGAACAGTTATTAAAGGTGTAAGGGCCTTTACAGCCTTGTTTATAGAGACACCAACCGCCTTTTGCCCCATCATCACCAAAGCTCTCTACAAATTCTCCCGCATCAAAATGTCCACGACGTTCACAAAGATCATGTATACGGTTACCGTATGCCCATTTTGGACGATGGTAACGATCAAGTGCCGGTAATGTACCAAACAGTAAGAAGTGCATCAGTGTTCCAACGATATTTGAGGCACTTGGAGGACAACCAGGAACATTGATCACAGGTTGAGATATAACCTTATCTACACCTTTTGCACCGGTTGGATTAGGTGCGGCAGCCTGGATACCTCCAAAAGCTGCACAGGTCCCTATGGAAAAGATCGCTGCAGCATCTTTAGCCGCTTCAGTGACAACACTAAGTCCAGTCCGACCTTGGGGACCCAATGTCAAATACTGACCATTCATAGCTGTTGGTACCCCACCCTCAACAAGTAAGACATATCTTCCAGCATATTTTTTCAAAGCATTATTAAGATTTTCTTCGGCTTGCCAACCTGCGGCAGCCATAAGTGTTTCATGGTATTCAAGAGAGATATAATCAAAGATCAGTGAATCGATAGTTGGCGCATCAGAACGTATAAGAGATTCACTGCATCCTGTACACTCTGCCATATGTAGCCAAACCAATGGTACACGATCCGCCATTTTCGCAGCTTCAGCAAATAAAGGAGTGAACTGAGATGGCAGTGCAAGCATTGCTGTAATACCTGCAGCCCACTTCATGAAGTCACGCCTCTCAATACCACGACCTTCAAGCATCTGTTCTATGGACTCTTCTTTAATCGAAGGCAACTCAGACAACGCATGTATACGATCTTTTGCTTTCGCATAAAGTGCATCAAAACCATTCATCTTCAACCCCTTTTATTTTTTTGTATATTCTAAGTATATCACACTTGATTTATATAATAATGATTTTTATCAAATACTATATAATAATTTATACTTATACTATTACTATGATTTTTTTAAAACCATCCTCTCAACATAAGATACCAGTACATAGGTTTTAACTGATACAGGTCAAATGCCCACCAGAAAAATCTTGGTTTTGCAGGATCTAAGAACGGTATAGTAGGTGCTAGACCTTTATAGTTAAATTCTGCCATGATAATTTCTCCATATCCAGTTTTGATAGGACATACAGTATAGCCATCGAATTTTTCTTTAAGTGGTTTACCTTCCAATGTAGAAACCAGGTTACCTACAGTCACGGGGCCCTGATGTCTTGCTGATCCACCTGTTTTACATAATGGGATGCCACACACATCACCAATCCCAAATACATTTTTGTATCTTCTGTGTTGTAGCGTTTCTTCATCTACTTCCAACCAGCCCTTGGCATTACCTTTTTGCCAACCTAAAGGAGAATCCACCAATGCCTGAGGTGGTCCCATAGGTGGTACGACATGAATGAAGTCATAAGAGATGTCGACCATTCTTTTTTCTTCTGACATGTCATATTCCTCAAGATCCTCATCGTATTCACCTTTAACTTCATATGTCTCTTCAAAAGTGGCTACCTTGTTATTTACATCGATCGCTACAAGATTATGTCTGAAATGATTGGTGATGGTGTCATATCTCTTCTGTACTTCAACCAATGATTTATCAATCTCTGGAATACTAAAAAGTTTCGTACTATCTGTTGCAAAAATATAATTAGCCCCTAAAGCATCTTTTTTTAAATGATCTGCACTGAGGTAGAGCATTTTTTGTGGTGCACCTCCACATTTAATAGGTGTGTTTGGACTTGTATAGATAGCTGTTGGTTTTTTTCCTGAAGCAGCTGCTTCTTTCAATGCGTTAAACCATTCCCAAGTTACTTCACCGCCTTTAGCGGTACCTTTCTCAAAATTGTTCAAATATACACTTGAGATACCATTCCTACCAATATCATCTTCAGTCAGTCCTTTGATCCAGTCATAATGGTATACAATTCCTGTAGCCACTACCATATAGTCATAAGGTACTTCCAAACCTGCACGGGTAGTAACCTTATTGTTATCTGGATCAAAAGAAGCTACTTCGTCTTTGATCCAATTTACATCATCAGGTATGAAGTCTTTATTCTCTTTAGAAATATCATCCAAAGTATAAAGTCCAGCACCCATAAACACTTGTCCTGGCTGATAAAGATGTATCTCATTAGGTGCAATAATCGTAATATCTGCATTTGGCAAAGCCCTGTGAAGCCTAGCAAGTGCCATAATACCACCTGCCCCACCACCTACAACCAAGACCTTCGCGTGCTTTTCACTTTTAGCATTTGGTGCTTCATCTGCATGTAAAGAAGGAGAGAGTCCCATCACTGTAGCTGCCCCACCGACACCCATCATTTTGAGTGCGCTTCTCCTGCTTATGCCTTCAGTTGCTTCTCCATGTAACAGATCTACTAGAGGTTTACTATGCTCGATCTTGTCATTCTTCATATTTAAATCCTTTTGATTTGCATATTTTAAGTATAAGATAAATTAATTTTATTAATACTGAAAATCATTTAGAAATATGCGCTTAAGAGTAAATGATAGTTATTTAACTATTAGAGTAAAATGATCCTCATTGCCTTGTTGCTTGAATCACAATAATATTGATATAATGTGCTAAAAAAGAGATAAATGTATGGCTGCACAACTTATTCAAGCACTTTCTGGTTTGGGAATGTTCTTATTTGGTATGTTGTATATGGAACTTGCACTGAAAGAATCAGCGGGTCGTCGTTTTAAAAGCTGGGTCAAGAACTCAACATCTTCTACGATAAAATCTCTTATGACCGGAACTGTTGCCACTGCCCTGCTTCAAAGTTCTTCCGTTGTCACACTCATGACGCTATCATTTGTAAGTGCTTCAATGATCTCATTACATTCTGGTATTGCCGTCATATTTGGTGCAAATGTTGGGACCACAGTCACATCATGGATCGTTGCAACACTTGGTTTTAAGGTCAAGATCCAAGCTTTTGCTCTTCCTATGATAGGTACAGGAGGTCTACTGCTTATATTTGCATCTTCACATAAAAAAATCACTACAGTGGCTAAAGTTTTTGTCGGGTTCGGCCTTTTATTTCTTGGTCTTGAATTTATGAAAAGTTCTATAGAGTCCTTGACCAGTATCATTGATCTTGAGAAATTTTCACATTATCCTCTGATCGCTTTTATAGGTATTGGTTTTTTTCTTACAGCACTTATTCAGTCAAGTTCGGCGGCTACAGCTATTGCACTAAGTGCACTCTATGTACATATCTTGAACTTTGAACAGTCCGCTGCAATGGTGATCGGTACGAATATCGGGACAACAGTGACAGCACTGCTTGGTTCAATAGGTGGTATCCCTGATAAAAAACGTGCTGCACTGGCACATTTTATATTTAATTTTATTACTGCAGTAGCGGCTTTCTTGATACTGGCACCTTTGACACATTTTTTGATGGGTATTCAAGGATTAAAGAATGATCCGGTCACAGCATTGGCACTCTTTCATACGATATTTAATCTGCTGGGTGTAGTGCTGCTGATTCCTTTTATATCGTTGATGTCTAAGTACCTCAATCAACTCTTTGTACACGGTGAACCCGAACCGACACGATACATACATTTGGTCGATCCTCAATTTTCAGAAACTGCACTTGTTGCATTACGTGATGAAGTAAACAATTTATTTGTTAAAACCATGAAATATGCACTTTTGGTTGCAAATATTAAACCCAATGATGTATTTATAAAAAAACTTGGTCTCAAAGAAGTCGTAGAGTTGAATCAGGAGCAGATAGAATTTGATCATAAAATAGCCTATAACACGATTAAAGAGATAGAGATCAAGATCATGGAGTTTGTATCTGCTTTGAACCAACAAGATCTACTGGAGGATGAAAGAGAAAGCCTACAGACACTTTTAGCATCCGTACGAGAGAGTGTTTATGCAGCAAAGATACTTAAAGATATAAAGAATGATATGAACGAATTTGCTGAAAGTAGCAGTAATACCATTCATACTATTTATGATTCTATACGAAGAAACCTTCTCTACGCAATACTTATTTATGTCAATTATATGGAAGAAGAATGGACTATGGAGAAATGTTTGGAGAAATTTTCTAAATTAGAAGAAGAAAACAAACGTATTATGCAAGAAGCGTCCGTTTCTATCAGTCATAAAGGAATAAATGAGAAAAAGGTGGTTTCTTTGCTCAATACAAACAGAAGTATTGCAATAGCCACTGAAGCTCTTTTTGAAGCATCTAGATCCGTATCATTACACTTCCCGCTCGAAGATTAGGTCATAGCCATTTAGTCCTCTTGTGTTATAATGCTGCCCATACAAAAACAAGGGTGCACAACAGTGGAAACTCCATCAGTAAAAACACAAAAATTCATTATAAAACTTTTTCCAGAGATAATGGTCAAAGGTTCTTCTGCCAAAAGACAAATGGTAGGACAGCTTTATAACAATCTTCTAAAACTATTAGGCAGATACAGTGATGATATCACAGTCAAAAAGTTTTCTGATAAACTTGAAGTTGTTACACCTATAGAATTTCTCACTGAGGTACGTCAAACTCTCCTTGACACTCCAGGCATAGAACAGGTACTTGAAGCATTACAGTTTGACTGCATGGATACACTTGAGAAGATCAAAGTCAAAGTAAATGAAATGATGGCTAAAGAGATCCTAGGTAAGACCTTTGTAGTACGTGTCAAGCGTTCAGGAAAACACTCATTTAGATCACTTGATATAGAGCAAACGGTAGGCGGATATATGCTGGCACACAATGAAACAAAAGGTGTAGACCTGCATCATCCCGAAGTCACTATTCGTCTGGAACTTATTAACAATCAACTCAATATCATTACTATCAAACATGAGGGGCTCAGCGGCTTTCCTTTAGGTACACAGGGAGATATACTTTCACTGATGTCCGGCGGTTTTGACTCTACAATTGCGAGTTACCTAACGATGAAAAGAGGCATAAAGACCCATTTTATATTCTTCAATCTCGGAGGTATTGCACATGAGATAGGTGTCAAACAGGTGGCGCTTTATCTTTGGTCCAAATTTGGTGCTTCTCATCGTGTCTCTTTCATCTCTGTACCTTTTGATACAGTCATCGAAGAGATATTCCGCTCTACACATGAGAGCTACATGGGGGTCACACTGAAGCGGCTTATGCTTATGGCTGCTGAGAAAGTGGCTAATGATATGGAGATAGATGCACTACTTACAGGTGAAAGCGTTGCACAGGTTTCCAGCCAGACCTTGCGTAACCTGGCATTGATCGACCAAGTGACCAATAAACTGATTTTACGTCCATTAGCTACGATGAATAAACCAGAGATCATCAAAATTGCCAGTGAGATAGGCACACGCCGTTTTGCAGAGAATATGCCAGAGTATTGTGGTGTCATTTCGAAAAACCCTATTACACACGGTTCATACAAACGTATGGAAAAAGAAGCTGCACGCTTTGACTACTCTGTGTTAGATAAAGCCGTAGAGGATGCACAGAAGATCTATGTGGATGAGATCATCGATGATGTGACCAATGCAGCACCTGTAGAGATCATACATGATCTAAATGATGATAAGTACGTAGTGATAGACATACGTACGGAAGATGAATGTATAGAAACACCATGTAAGAGCATTAAAATCCCTTTTCATAAACTCAAAACAGAGTTCAAGAAGTTACCCCAAGATAAAGAGTATCTGCTCTATTGCGACAAGGGTATCATGAGTCAACTCCATGCCCAATATTTGCGCGATGCAGAAGATGTTAAAAATGTAAGGGTATACAGACCCGAATAGTGTCTGAAAATCATGACCCTACATGCCATTATTATCGGAGAAAACGCAAAAGAGCCTTTACATTATATCAAGAGTGTCCGTGCTACCAAGGGTAAAGGCTTAGAAGGCGACCGTTATTTTTACGGACAAGGGACATTCAACAAACCTCAACTCTCCCAAGATGTAAGAGAGGTCAGCATACTTCCTTTTGAAGCTCTTGGAGAATGTAACAGCCGCTTAGGGAGTGATCTGGACTTTTTGGACCTACGCAGAAATCTTGTCATCAAAAACTTTGATGCTTCGCTCCTGGAAGAGAAAGTCTTTGCGATAGGTACGGCAAAGTTTCGCATTGTACGTACCTGCCCTCCCTGCCGTTATCTCTCTAGGCTTTTAGATCAAGATATGATGAAAGGCTTGAAGTATATAGGTGGATATAGGGCTGTCATTGTTCAAAGCGGTGTCATATCGGTTGGAGATGAAGTTAACATTGTATAGAATTAATAATATGAGAATTTAAATAACCTAATATAATACATAATTTTATTAGGTTTTGAGAACAAGACATTATTTTATATACTCTTGCTACCGAAAAACATAACAGAAGGATATTTTGATTCTTTAATAAATGGACAGACTTTTAAATATGAAGAGAAGATGAACAATAAAATGATTTAAAGGTGTTAGGTGGCTGGTTAATACTAGTTACTATCGGGATTGTAATTTGAGTATAGTAGTCAATTTATAAAGTATAAATTAATAATAAATAATAAAAGATATACTATAGTTATATTATTCCCAAGAGGGGGGGGGAAAAGAATGAAATATTTTATAACATTTACAATCTTCAGCGTTCTTTTACTTGCCAAAAATGAATATAATGATATGACATGGGGTACAGGAATTGTAGCTAGGAGTGCCGCTATCCCCTATTATGACCCTGTCGTGACAGACAATACTCTCAATGACTTTGTTCCTCTATTTTATTATGAAGATGATTATATTTATCTGCATGGGGTGACCTATGGTGTCAAGCTCTATGATATGGATAACTGGCAGTTCTCTGCTTTGGGTCGTGTTCGCTTCCTGAACATTCCCCAAGAGTATCAGAATGAAGTACAGGGAGATACCATGGATTATGGTTTAAGAGCCCGATACTTTCTCCATAACAATCGCTATATCGACCTTGAAGTGATGGAGAATCCTGATAAAAGTACCCATGCCAATCTTACATACTCTGCTAATATTAAATATGATGATCTCTACTTTGAACCGCATGCCACATTGCGAGTCAAAGATGCAGCATTCAATACCCAATACTATGGTCGAGACAAAGAGGAGATTAAGGAAGATATTGACTTTTCTGCAGGTCTAGACTTGAAATACCATGTCTGGTCCAATTTCTACCTCATGGGAAGTGCCGATATTAATTGGTTTGGCAATAATGTTCAAAAGTCATCAATTATTGATGATGATTACGAATACACTCTGATGGCTGGTTTTGGTCTCCTTAACGACAAAAACAAAAAGTTCTTCGATGTCAATGGTATGAAACCATATATCCGTCTGGCACATGGATGGGCTACGCCATCAGATTTAGAGGACATTTTGATTGGTAATATAGAATCCGATGACTATAACAATCAATCTACCTCTGTCTTTTATGGACATCCCCTTTCAAAAACGTTCTTTAATTTGCCTATAGAGGTCTATCTTAGTCCAGGATTTGCTTACCATTACTCTTCAGAAGTACAAGAGAGCTCTCTGGAGTATATTTTGGGGTTTAAACTCTACTATACACTCCCCCTCCCCAATATTGATATGAGACTGGGATTGGCTGAGGGTGTTTCCTATATGGATGAAGTCATCTATATAGAAAAGTCAGAGATAGAAGAAAAAGGACTTAAGCCGAGCAGTTTGACATTCTATTTAGATGTGAGTGTCGATTTCAATCTTGGCTTCCTCCATGACAATCTTGAACCGCTCTGGATCGGTGCAGCGGTACACCACCGTAGTTCCGGATTTGAAGAGGTATCCCTCTTTGGCCGTATCAAAAGTGGTAGTAATTATAATACTGTTTATCTGCAGTGGCATTTCTAACTGAACATTAGAGTATGAAGAGAAATTTAATGCTCTCAAGATAAGATTTTGTTTTTAAGTTACATAGGCAGTGCACACTTTTACTGCTATTATTTTATCTACTAAGTACACTGTGTTTAGCTAAAGATGTATACTACGATCTCACTATAGACTATCAAACTGTTAACTTTACAGGAAAAGATGTAGAAGCCTTGACCATTAATGGAGGTATTCCTGGTCCAACCATTAAAGCGGAAGAAGGTGATTGGGTTAACATTAAAGTATCAAATAACATGGATGTAAACACCTCTATCCATTGGCATGGTATTCTGTTTCCAGGGCGTAATGATCAAGATGGTGTCCCAAACCTCACTACACCTCCTATTAAAGCCCATGGCTCGCTTAAATTCCGTTTTCCTCTGAAAGAGTTTGACTCCATCACTGGACAAAGTATTAAAGGTGTTGTAAATCAGCATCACATAGTCATAGGAAATATTCATCTATTTGAATCTTTAGATATAGACACAAAAAAACTGAAAGAGAGAGCAGAATCATTCAGAGAAGATGGTGCTACCGTAGTACTTGTCGCTGTAGATAATGAAATTACCGGTCTCATTGCTGTGGCCGACCCTATAAAAGAGACAACGAAAGATGCCATAGATGCACTGCATCATGATGGACTGAAAGTAGTGATGATGACTGTTGACAACCGCAAATGCCTTAGCGAGTAAACTTGGCATTGATGAAGTACATGCAGATGTACTTCCTGAAGACAAAGCCAATATCATCAAAAGGCTTCAAGACAAAGATGAAATCGTCGCTATGGTCGGAGACGGTATCAATGATGCCCCTGCCCTGGCACAGTCTCATGTAGGTATCGCAATGGGAACAGGAACGGATGTGGCTATGGAGAGTGCGGGAATTACACTTATCAAGGGTGATCTTAGAGGTATTATTAAAGCGGTTCATCTCAGCCGTGCTACAATGAAAAATATTCGACAAAATCTCTTTTTTGCCTTTATTTATAATAGTTTAGGTGTACCTGTTGCAGCCGGTGTACTCTACTCTCCCCTATGATCGCTGCTACAGCAATGAGTTTCTCTTCGGTATCGGTGATCATGAATGCATTGAGATTAAAGAACAAAACACTCTGAACAGTCTATTTTGAAGGCCAAGATCATTGATTTATAAAATAAGCTACACGTAGACTGCACACATCTGGACTAATATAAGACAATAAAATTACATACTATATGAGTATTAAAAAGGATTAAGAATGACACACACATTAATGGACTTGCCTTTTGATGAGAATGCATTGGAGCCGCATATTTCAAAAGAAACACTTCAATACCATCATGGTAAACACCATGCTGGATATATAAATAAACTCAATGATCTGATAGAAGGTACGGTGTATGCGGACGCGAAGCTTGAAGAGATTGTGAAAAAAGCCGATGGTGGTATATTTAACAATGGTGCACAGGTCTATAACCATAATTTTTATTGGAATAGCATGAGCGAAAAAGTAACCTCCCCCTCTAAAGAACTGTTAGCCATAATTGAACGTGATTTTACCTCTATGGAAGCATTTAAAAAGAAATTTTTAGAAATGGCCGCAGGTCTTTTTGGTTCTGGTTGGGTATGGCTGAGTATAAATGACTCAGGTACTTTAGTCATAGAATCATTTTCCAATGCCGGTAATCCCCTTCTTTTGAATCATACACCTTTGCTCACTTGTGATGTATGGGAGCATGCCTACTATATAGACTATAGAAATGCCAGAGCTGATTATCTTCAAAAATGGTGGGAGCTTGTGAACTGGGATTTTGTTTCTGATAACCTGGAAGCATGTTCACAATAGTATTACAGATAGTAGTATATACAGAACATTCTGACATCTAAAGGAGCTATCATGAAAACATCAAGAAGAGATTTTTTTAGATTTATCTCTGCACTTGGTTTGGTGAGTTTTGTGACTACACCGCTCAGTGCTAAAACAGCTAAAAATATCGTCAAATATCAATCCACACCAAAAGATGGCAATTCGTGTAAGACATGTATGCACTTTATCCCTGAAACTAATGAATGTAAAACAGTGGAAGGAAGTATTGATCCCAATGGCTGGTGTATCATTTACTTCAAAGATCCTAACTATAAAGAAGTAACAATAGAAGATGATAAACAGACAAATGATAACAATAAAACAATTTGATCTTGTTATTAGATAGTTAGCCACTATGCTTGTAGGTAGGAGCTTATAGTATGACCTTAGAACAATTGAAGCAGTTTAATGGACAAAATCAACAAAAAGCGTATATTGCCTACAAAGGAAATGTCTATGATGTAACCAGCAGCCCATTATGGGAGAATGGAACACATCAAAATATGCATGAAGCGGGTGTTGATCTCACGGATGCACTAGCAAGTGCACCCCATGCTGAAGAGGTCTTTGCGAAGTTTGAGGTTGTAGATACGCTTGATGAGAATGATCGTAATGATGAAAATGATCATGATCGAAATGATGAAAACAGAAGAGATTGGGTTCGCTGGTATCGTAAATACCATCCCCATCCGATGCTGGTTCATTTTCCTATTGCACTACACCTCTTTGCATCCGGTCTGAACCTTATTTTTTTATTTCAACCTAATCCTTCTTTTGCTACAGCAGTTTTTTACACTTTTTTTGTCTCCACTGTATTGGGTATATTTACGATGCTTTCGGGAATATTAAGTTGGTGGATCAATTATCAATTGGCCTTGAACCATATTTTGGTCAAGAAACTAATATTCTCTGTAATTACCCTCATTCTTGGTATTATCGGTATTACGATCTATCTTAATAATCCTAATGTTGTCTACTTAACGACACTGCCGAGTATATTTTATCATGGAACTATATTTCTTACAGGAATTACAGTGATAGTATTGGGATATTATGGAGGTAAACTTACATGGCCAGATACTAAGAAAGATACTATGTCAGATACCGAGAAAGAGACCAAAAACGATATCAAGAAAGAGACTATGAGTGTATCGATGAAAGAGCTAACAATACCGTTTCAGTCAACGATTTCAACACCACCCGTTGCTTTACCGAAAGATGAAGAAGTGAACGTACATGGTGAGAGTCACAGTATCTCTATTCTCATCGGAGGAGCCGCAGGTACAGGGATCCAAACACTGGAAAATATTTTAAGTGCTGCATTTAAACGTAGCGGTTATTTTGTTTTCTCTACCAAGGAGTATATGTCAAGAGTACGAGGCGGAAGTAACACCACGCTGCTTCGTCTCTCAGATACACCACTTATTGCTCCATGTTGGCATGTTGACCTTTTTATAGCCCTGGATGCCGATGCACTGTCTCATGTGCAGGAGCGCTTAAAGGATGATACTATCGTTTTGGCAGATGAAAAGATTAGCCACGAACAGATACCTCTTACAAGTATACCTATGATCAACACAGCCAAAGAACTTGGAAACAAAAATTATGCCAATTCGTATGCCGCTGGTGTGCTCTTTGGTATGTTTAGCCTTGAATCATTTGCATTGTCAGAAAGTATCACTACGTTCTTTAATGAAGAAGATCGTCAAGGGAACGAAAAAGCGATGGCAGAAGGAGTAATGTATGGTAAGAACCTAAAGATCCGCCATCTTCTAAAACTTCCTGCAACGTTATCAAACTCTACCGATTCTATGCATCTAATGGATGGCTCCTCTGCTTCCGGATTCGGTTTTCTGGCGGGAGGATGCAATATGATAACGGCATATCCTATGTCTCCTTCTACAGGCGTACTGAACTTTATGGCATCGATGTCCAAAGATCTTACTCTGTTGGTTGAACAGAGTGAAGATGAGATCGCATCACTGAATATGGTGCTGGGTGGATGGTATGGCGGAGCACGGGCAATGACTTCTACTTCAGGAGGTGGTTTTGCACTTATGAGCGAAGCAATCAGTCTTTCAGGGATGAGTGAAACGCCCGCTGTGATCTACCTCGCACAACGCCCTGGACCTGCGACAGGCTTACCTACAAGAACAGAACAGGGGGATCTGAACCTGGCCATACACAGTGGTCATGGATTTTTTGGACGTATTGTTTTAGCCCCAGGTGATCTGCAGGAATGCATCGACTATGGCTATCTTGCTTTTGAACTCGCAGACAGGTACCAAATGCCTGTGATCTATCTTAGTGACCAATACTTGGCAGATTCTATCAGTCTGTTAAAAACGATTGATTTCGAAGCGTATGAACAAAGACGCTATGTACACACTACGGATGCATCATATGATCGCTATGCACTCAATGATACAGGTATTACAGCACGGGGTGTACCAGGCTTTGGAGATGGGATCGTAGTTTCTACCAGTGATGAACATGATGAGCGTGGACAGATCACTGAGAGCTACCAAATGCGTGAAAAGATGGTAGAGAAGCGGCAAAAAAAGATTGAGTTGAGCATTACTGAAGCACTTGGACCAAAGGTCTTTGGAGAAGGAGATATCGCTCTTATAGGATGGGGGTCATCCAAGGGGGCTATCATGGAGACACTGAACGCGTTGAATGATCCCCGGCTCTTTCATGTACATTTTTTCTGGGTACATCCCCTGAATCCAGAACATCTTGCACTGCTCAAACACACTAAAGTCAATATAGTGATAGAAAACAATGTTACAGGAGAGTTTGCAGGGTTATTGAAAAGCCATGATATCAATATTGATCATCGTATTCTACTGTCCAATGGATTTAGCTTTTTTACTGACCTGTTGAAAGAAGAATTGGAAAAAGTACTAAAGGATATAAAATGAAACATCCGCTTGATAGAACAAACATAGACAATGCATGGTGTCCCGGATGCGGGAACTTCGGAATACTGAAAATGATTGAAGAAGTATTGACGGAACTTGAATGTGATGCTAAAAATACCGTCATCGTTTCAGGTATTGGGCAAGCTGCAAAGATACCTTACTATATAGATACACATATGTTCTGTGGACTTCATGGCCGAGCACTTCCCGTAGCTACAGCGCTAAAAGCTTCCAATCCTGCACTCAATGTCATAGCAGAAGGCGGAGATGGAGATATGTATGGTGAAGGGGGAAACCATTTTATACATACCATCAGGCGCAACCCTGATATCGTACATATCGTACACAACAATATGGTCTATGGGCTTACAAAAGGTCAGGCCTCACCCACAAGCCAAACAGGTTTTAAAACCCCTGTACAGGTAAAGGGTGTCACTAATGAACCATTTAATCCCATTTCAGTTGCTTTAGCACTCAAGGCCGGTTTTGTGTCACGTGTCAATATCGGTAATCTTGCCCATGCCAAAACGGTGCTCAAAGAAGCATTTTTACACAAAGGGTATGCCTTGGTAGATGTTTTTCAACCTTGTGTGGTCTTTAACAAGGTCAACACATATAAATGGTTCAATGAAAACACCTATGAACTGGATAGCACCTATGAGAAGAACAGCCTATCCTCAGCCATGCAAAAAGCACTTGAAAATGACCCCATACCTATTGGTATTTTTTACCAGGATGAGCATACAACATTTGAAGAGCATATCAGGGGAAATGAAAACAATCCACTGGTAACTCTTACTCATGATGTAAAAAAATTACAGGAATTATTTGATTCCTATTGAAATAAAAAGGTAAATAGGATAAAATTACTCCTTATTTATAAAAATACTTGACGGCACATTGTAATTGTGCTATAACGTGTAACTAAAATAATGATCTATATAAGGATTTTAAATGGCAAATGAAGGATTAGATAAAGCTGTCTCAGGTGAGTATGCACTCGGCTTTGAGATAGATATCGAAACCGAAACTGTACCACCGGGACTTTCAGAAGAGACTATCGCATTTATCTCAAAGAAAAAAAATGAGCCTGAATGGATGTTAGAGCTTCGTCTCAAAGCACTGAAGAAATGGGAAACCATGACTGAACCACACTGGGCTAAACTTGACTATGAGCCTATAGATTACCAATCTATCTCATACTATTCAGCACCTAAAGAAGGTATTGACAGTTTAGATGAAGTTGATCCGAAAATTTTGGAAGCCTATGAGAAGTTAGGTATCTCTTTAGAAGAGCAAAAACAACTTGCAGGTGTCAAAGTGGCTGTAGATGCTGTGGTTGACTCAGTCTCAGTTAAAACAACCTATGCAGAAGAGCTTGCTGAACATGGTGTTATCTTCTGTTCGATTTCAGAAGCGATAGAGCGTCACCCAGAGCTCATTAAAAAATATATGTTCTCTGTCGTACCAATGGCAGATAACTACTTTGCAGCACTTAACTCTGCAGTATTTACAGATGGTACCTTTGTGTACATCCCTAAAGGTGTACGTTGTCCTATGGAGCTTAGTACTTACTTTAGGATCAATGCGATGAATACAGGACAATTTGAACGTACACTTATCGTGGCAGATGAAGGATCATACGTTAGTTATAATGAAGGGTGTTCTGCTCCAACACGTGATGAGCACCAACTTCACGCAGCTGTCGTTGAACTTGTTGCGATGAAAGATGCAGAGATCAAGTACTCTACGATCCAAAACTGGTTTCCAGGAGATGAAAATGGAAAAGGCGGGATCTACAACTTCGTTACCAAAAGAGGTATCTGTGAAGGAGATAACTCCAAGATCTCATGGACACAGGTAGAGACCGGTTCAGCTATTACATGGAAGTATCCGTCATGTATCTTAAAAGGTGATAACTCTGTGGGTGAATTCTACTCAGTAGCAGTCACTACCCTGGCCCAGCAGGCTGATACAGGTACAAAGATGATACATATCGGTAAAAATACCTCTTCAACCATCATCTCTAAAGGTATCTCTGCAATGAAGGGTCAAAATACCTATAGAGGATTAGTGAAGATAGGTGCCAATGCTACAGGTGCAAGAAACTACTCTGAGTGTGATTCCCTGCTCATTGGTTCTAATTGTGGGGCACATACTTTCCCTTATCTTGAATCAAAAGATACCCAGGGACAAGTAGAACACGAGGCAACGACATCAAAGATCAGTGACGAACAACTCTTTTACCTCCGTCAAAGAGGTATCAATGAAGAAGATGCTGTGAGTATGATTGTTCACGGTTTCTGTAAACAAGTCTTTAGCCAACTCCCTATGGAGTATGCAGTAGAAGCAAAAGCATTATTAGAATTAACATTAGAAGGAAGTGTAGGATGAGTATTATGAAAATTGAGAATTTAGAAGCAAAAATAGGTGATAAGCAGATTTTAAAAGGTTTAAATCTAGAGCTGGAACCAGGGAAGGTCCATGCGATCATGGGACCCAACGGTGCTGGTAAATCTACGCTTTCAAAAGCACTGGTAGGACACTATGACATTGAATTACTTGGTGGAAACATTATCTACAAAGGCAAAAATATCAATGAAATGGAAGCTGAAGAGAGAGCTTTAGAGGGACTATTCCTTTCCTTTCAACACCCAGTAGAGATTCCGGGCGTTAACAATGCCTATTTCTTAAGAACGGCACTCAATGCTAAGCGTAAACATGAAGGTAAAGAAGAACTGAATTCAGCTGAGTTCTTGCGTCTTATGAGAGACCATTTAGAGATGCTTGGCATGAAGTCAGATATGATCAGCCGTTCACTCAATGAAGGTTTCTCAGGTGGTGAAAAGAAGCGTAATGAAATTCTTCAAATGCTTATCCTTGAGCCAGATGTCATTATTCTTGATGAGATTGACTCTGGGTTGGATATCGATGCGCTAAGAGCTGTATCTGAAGGGATTAACAAGATGAAAGATGGTAAACGTTCATTCTTGGTTATCACGCACTATAGTCGTATTCTTGACTACATTGAACCAGACTACATCCATGTACTTAAAGATGGAAGAGTGATCAAAACAGCAGGACCAGAGCTTGTAGCACAGCTCGAAGATACCGGATATGACGCTATAGAGGAAGAATAATGAACCTTTCAGCGCTTAAAAACACAAACCTGCAAGACGTCAATAGCTTGTTGGATATAAAAGATAGAGATATCTTGGCAGAGCGTTTTGTATCACTAGGACTTCCAAGTAAAAAGTCAGAAGAGTATCGTTACTTTGATGTAGAGAAACTCCTAGAAAAAGAGTATAAAACACTTACATACGTTCCAAAAACGCTTAGAGTCTCTGAAAAGATAGAAATTGTTGATGGTGTAGTAGTAGCTGCTCCACAAGGTTTACGCGTGTACAATGAAGCATGCGGGCAGATCGATATGGATCATTTTGATCCGCTCTATTACCTTGGACACTTACTCTCTCCACAAGCGATCAAAATAGAGTTGGATGGAGATACAGAAGTAGAAATTGAGCATAAATTTACACAAAGTAATGCGCTGATCAACTACCGTATCGTACTTTATACACAGGCGAATCGTCATGCAACGGTGTATGAGAACTTTGTAGAAGAAAATATTGAGAACTCACTGGTACTTTATGGGTATGATATGCATATTTCACAGGACTCTTCACTGCGTATGGTCAAAATGCAGAGTATGCAAAACAGTGGCTATAGTATGGTGGCTTCACATAAGATCAATGTTGCAAAAAATGCACATGCGGTCTTTAAAAGCTTTGATCTGGGTGGAGACAATGCACTGCAACTTCTCAAAGTAGAACTTGATGAGTATGCCCATATAGATGCTGGCCACCTTCTCTATCTCAACAGTGAAGCAAAACGCGGTACCGTTTCTCAGATCGTGCATCGTGGTGAACATTCCACTTCAAAACAAGAAGCTAAAAATATTTTGGATGGTGAATCCAGAGGTATTTTTGATGCACTGATCCGTGTAGAAAAGAGTGGTAAATATACTAAAGCTGAGCAGAATTCCAAAGCAATTTTACTTCATGACAAAGCCTATATGGCTGCAAAGCCACAGCTTGAGATCTATATTGATGAGCTAGAAGCAAGCCATGGAGCAACCACTGGACAACTCAGTGAAAAACAACTTTTCTACCTACAAAGCCGTGGTATCACTCGTACTGAAGCCAGAAAAATGTTGGTGATTGCTTTTGCAAATACACTAATCGAGACGGTGAAAGACAGTAGACATCAAGAGCGTATTCAAAAAGCTTTTGAAGATGTCTTTTACGTAGTACATAAAAAGGATAACGCATGAATATGGAAGAAACAGTAGCAAGATATAAAGAAGATTTTGAACTTTTTCCCACCGATAATGATAAATTAGAGTACATCTTTGATCTGGGAAAACGCCATACAACACTTTCTGAAGAAGAGAAAAATGAAGACACCTATGTACAGGGATGTGCTTCTGATGCATGGCTTGTCGGTGAGTGTAAAGATGGAATACTCGAACTTCGCGGTGAAGGTACTTCTGAGATGGCCAAAGGTATGTTGACCCTGCTTTTGGACATTTTCTCCAACCGTCCGGCCGATGAGATACTCAGTTTTGATCCTGCTAAACTCCATGATATGGGTGTGGTAGAACTGCTCTCACCTGTACGTCAACAAAGTTTGGAAGCATTTTTAAATATGGTTTATGGCTACGCGCAAAAATGTAAAGAACAAGGATAAAATGATGAGTAGTGAAGATAAAAACATCAATGACAAAATGTCTGAAGAGAGACAGAAATTCATAGACTCTCAGCCGACAGATGAAGAGATGACAGAAAAGATCATCGCTCATCTTAAAGAGATCTATGACCCTGAACTTCCGGTAAATATTTATGATCTGGGACTTATCTACAATATAGACACATGGACAGATGAAGTCTCTATGATGAAAAAAGCCAAAATCACTATGACACTGACTTCAGCAACATGTTCATTTTCACAAGTGATCATCGATCTGGTCAAAAGTATCGCTACCCGTCAAGAGGGACTTGAAGAAGTAGATGTAGAAATAGTCTTTGACCCACCATGGAGTCAAGACAGTATGACGGATGAAGCAAAGTTAGCTATGGGATTACTCTAAAAAACAACACTGCTTCCTCCCTATGAGCATTTAGTACAAGAGTGTATTAAATGCTTGCTTTTAATATCACTTCCCTTCTTCACATCTGAATACTAAAACACCCAAATCATAGACTATAAAATGCTTAACTAAAAAACTGATAGATATAACTTTGATTTAAGTACTTGTATAATATAGTTTATAAAAGTCAGTATATAAAAGCCTAATAAGAAGAAAAGAGTCTAAAATGGATCTACCTGTATTAGAAATCACTGATCTCTATGTTTCTGTAGCTATGAAACAGATTATAAAAGGAATGAACCTGAGCATAGGTAAAGGTGAAGTTCACGTTATTTTCGGTCCTAACGGCTCTGGAAAATCTACTTTTCTCAATACTATTTTGAAACTTCCTGGCTATAGCATTGATAAAGGAGAGATCCTAGTAAAATCAAAAAATATAGAAGAGTTAACTACAGATGAAATAGCCAACCTGGGTATTGGTATGTCTTTTCAGCATCCACCAAAGATCAAAGGGGTAACACTCCAAAACTTTCTTCAGGCGATCAACAAGTCCGAGGATCTTGATGATGAGATTCGAGCGCTCAGTATGGAGAATTTTCTGGATAGAGAGCTCAATGTCGGTTTTTCCGGTGGAGAACTCAAAAGAGCCGAAGTACTGAAACTCTATGCACAAAGCCCTGATATGCTTTTGATAGATGAGCCCGAATCCGGGGTCGACATTGAAAATATTGCCGTTATCTCCAAAGCGATCAACAAGATCCTTCAAAAAGAGATGCCGAAAAAGCAGCGTGAACGGTCTGCGATCATCATTACTCATACCGGGCATATCCTCAACTATATCGATGCGGATGTAGGGCATGTCTTCATGGATGGTGAGATCGTCTGCACCGGCGATCCAAAATTAATCATGGATGATATAAAAAGGCTTGGATTTGCTGGATGCGTAGAATGTATGAAGCGAGAAAAGGATGTGACATGAAGCACTTTGATGAGGCTACGAAAACAACCATGAAAAAGGTTGCATTTGATGAAAAAGAGGAACGATCGGCAAGTTTTTTGGCCAAAGACTGGGATATTCTGGATACACACTCCGCGGCAGAAGGGCTTGAGATCCTCCCAATCGAAACAGCATTGAAAAAGTATGAATGGCTCAAAGAACTTTTCTTTACGCTTGTAGACAAGGAGAAAGATGATTATGTTAAGCAGGTTGCCTCCAGTGATGTTCTTCTAGGATACTTTATCCGTGTCAAGGCTGGGATAAAAATTACACTGCCTGTATATACGTGCTATATGATAAACACCGATAAATTTACCCAGTGCACCCATAACATTGTGATCGCTGAAGAGGCTTCTGAGCTTCACCTTATCAATGGATGTACAGCCAATGCGCATGTCACATCCGGACGCCATCTCGGTGTCACGGAATACTTTATCAAAGATGGTGCTACACTTACCAGTACCATGATACACAGCTGGGGAAAAGAGGTTGAAGTCTATCCAAGAAGCGCTGCACATGTGGGTAAAGATGGAAAATTTATCTCAAACTATGTGGCGATGACCAGCGTAAAAAAACTGCAGATGAATCCACTTGCAGTGATAGAAGAATCTGGACTCGGGGAATTTTATACTGTCATATATGCACCTGAAAATTCTCAGTTTGATGTTGGATCGACGGTTGTCTTAAATGGTGATGGAGCATCATCCGAGATTATCAGCCGTGTTGTTTCCAATGGTGGTGAAGTAATAACCAGAGGAGAGATCATCGGTAAACACCCTAATGGCAGGGGTTCAATGGCTTGCAATGGACTGTTGCTAAACAAAAAAGGTTATATTCACGCGATCCCAGAACTGCTTGGAGAGGACCCACATCTTGAACTCTCCCATGAAGCAAGTGTGGGTATGATCTCAAAAGATGAACTTGCCTACTTGATGGCATCAGGGATCGAAGAGGATAAAGCAAAATCATTGATCATCGAAGGCTTTTTGGATCTCAAAATCCCTTCTCTTCCTGAAGACCTGCAACGGCAGATAGATGCTCTCATTAAAGAGACAAAAGATTTTGAAACCATGTAAGTAACATTTGTTTGGTGTGAGTTGGATGATAGATGACACATTAAAAAACATAAATAGAGACTTTACTGTAACAAAGAGATCAATTCTGTTACATCATCCACACAAAAGTCCGGTGTGATACCTCTATCAAGATCAGATGATTGAAATTTCCCTGTTCTAACAAGCGCTGTTTTAAGTCCGGCATCTTGAGCGCCTTTGATATCTGAGACGATGTCATCACCTACCATCATTACTTCCTCAGGATCTAGTCCCATCGAATCTACTGCAAGATGGAAGAAATCTTTACTTGGTTTACCTATGATCTTGGCTTCCACGTCTGCAGCAAACTCCAGTCCAGCAATAAAACCTCCTGCATCCATAGAAAGCCTGTTGTCTTCATCTTTAAAATATCTGTTTTTGGCAGCGGCTATGAGCCCTGCACCCTCTTGTAAATGTCTAAAAGCGATATTGAGTCTTTCATAGTTAAAATTCAAATGTGCATCTCCAACAACAACAAAGTCTGGCGTGTCAGACTCTAATTCCCTAAACCAACTCGCAGCTTCATCTGTCAAAAGTGTATAAACCGTCCCGTTTTGTGATATCACATATTTTTTTGTTGCATCAAGTGCTGTAAATAATTCTTCGGGTTTTACAGAAAATCCCATGGTATTTAGCTTATTCATCATGACTAAAGGTGTACGTCTGGTCGTATTCGTTAAAAAACGCATCGGATAGATGGTCTGTAATGATGCTATAGCCTCATTTGCACCAGGTATAATGCTGTCACCGACATATAATACACCGCCAATGTCAAATAACAATCCTTTTATCTTATGCATATTTATACCTCTTCTTTAGTATAAGATTCTCTATTTAGTATACTACAAAATGAAGCATATTTCTATACATAAATCATAACTATCACCTTGGGTATTGCATATTTTCTATTATCCTGCTATAATTCCGAACTTTTACTGCAAGAGAGTATCAAACTCCTTATTTAGATACATCATGAGATGTATCACCTATTTTCCACATATCAATGTGGACATCTGATAGTTTGGTATCAAGTTGCATAAAACAGGGTGTACCCTATTCGCTTTAGCGATGGGGATATCGGCAATGAGTGCCAGATAACATGCTTGTAACTTTAGAACCGTTCTATCGCCAAGACCTTACCACCCCACACTAATAACAACATAAAGAAAACAATATATGAAATTTACAGATTTTAACCTCAAAGACACTATTCAAGCTGCGATAACAGACGCAGGATTTACAGAACCAAGTCCAGTTCAAAAAGACGCTATACCTTTAGTATTAGAAGGTCATGACATGGTTGCACAAGCACAAACAGGTACAGGTAAAACTGCTGCATTTGGACTTCCTATTATGAGTATGATGAAAGCGGATGGTTCAGTGGAAGGACTTGTTATCGTTCCTACACGTGAATTGGCAATGCAAGTAAGTGATGAACTTTTCCGTTTTGGTCAAAAAAGCGGACTTAAAACAGCTACTGTATATGGTGGTACTCCGTATGGTAAGCAGATAGAGCGTATCAAACAAGCTTCTATCGTCGTAGCAACACCGGGTAGACTCCAAGACTTACTTATGAGTGGAAAGATCAAAATGAATCCTCAGTTCGTTGTACTTGATGAAGCAGATGAAATGCTGGATATGGGTTTCCTCGACGAGATCAAGAACATTTTTACATTCCTACCTAAAGAACGCCAAACATTGATGTTCTCAGCTACAATGCCAAGTGCGATCAGAAAACTTGCAGAACAGATCTTAAAAAACCCTAAAACAGTTTCTATCACAAAGGCTGAGAGTACAAATACTTCTATCACACAGCTTTACTATGTCGTGCAGGACAAAGAGAGAGACGATGCGCTTGTAAGACTTATCGACTACAAGAACCCTAACAAATGTATCATCTTCTGTCGTATGAAAAAAGAGGTGGATAGACTGGTAGCACACATGACTGCGCAAGGGTTCAAAGTATCCGGTCTTCATGGAGATATGGAGCAAAAGCAAAGAGAAGTAACGATCCGTGCCTTTAAACAAGGTGGTATCGATATTTTCATAGCAACAGATGTTGCAGCACGTGGTCTTGATGTCAATGACGTTACGCATGTATTTAACTACCATATTCCTTTTGATTCTGAATCATATGTTCACCGTATCGGTCGTACAGGTCGTGGTGGTAAAACAGGTGAAGCGATCACATTGGTAAGCCCTAATGAGCTTAGAACCATCAAACGTATAGAAAAAGACGTTGGTACGAAGATGACCACACAAGTGATCCCTACTCGTATGGAAGTACAAAATAACCGTGCAGATGCACTCATCACGAAAATTTCTGAGACTAAAGTGACTGAAAGTGCAATCAACCTTGTAAAAACATTACAACATGACTTAGACATCGTGACGATCGCACATCTTCTTGCTTCTTTGGTACAGGAAGAGAATTTTGTAAAAGGTAAAGACAACATTGGTCTTGGTCTTGAAGAGGTAGAACTGCTTATAGAAAGAGCCATGAAAGGCGGAGGCGGTGGTGGCCGTAACCGTGGTGGTTATCGTGGCGGTAACAGAAGTGGCGGCGGTCGCAGTAGACACGGTCGTAACGGACGTTCAAGCGGTAGTCGTGACAGCCGTAACGGCGGACGCGGGAGCAACAGAGGGTAAACTACCCTCCCACCTCTCTTCTCCTTATCTCTTACATATTGATCCACTCCTACATAAGTTCACTCTTTGTACAATAATGTTTAAAAAGTAATAGGTGGCAGGTAACATCTATTACTTTTTATCCCTTATTTAATTTAGATAGAATAACTTCATGAAAACTTTACAATTTAAACAGCAAACTCTAACTCCTTCTAAAGTTATCTGTATAGGACGAAACTATGTAGAACATATCAAAGAGTTGGGTAATGAAATTCCAGAAAATATGGTGGTGTTTAACAAACCTAATTCAGCTATTACGGATAGCTTGTATTTTATAGATGAGACGACGCGTTTTGAAGCAGAGATCTGTTTTTTAGTGGAGCAAAATAAGCTGTCGGGTGTTGGCGTTGGACTTGATCTGACAAAAGCAACTATTCAAAACAAGATGAAAGAGAAAGGCTTGCCTTGGGAACGTGCTAAGGCTTTTGATGGTTCAGCCGTATTAAGTGACTTCATAGCTTTAGATACACCTTTGGAAAGCTTATCGATGAAGCTCTTCGTCAATGACACACTCCAGCAACATGCAACTTATGAACTGATGATGTATAAACCTTTAGAGATGTTAGAAGAGATTCAATCTTTTATGAGCTTAGAGGATGGGGATGTTATCATGTCAGGCACACCTAAAGGGGTGGCGAATTATAAAAGAGGTGATGCTTTTCAGATTGAACTTTATAGCGATGAAGAAGTGATACTTTCTCAAACGTGGCAAGCCAAGTAAGTAAGGTAAGTAAAACAATGGAATATGAGTTTATAGAATTCAAAGAAGGTCAGAGATGGAAGACTCGGATGGGCAAGAGATTTATTATCAAAGAGATTCGCGAGGACGAAGAGTACGCTCTGGTATGCATTAGTATGGATACAGGTAAAAAACATTTTTTTGATGAAGATGGTTTTGAAGTTCCAGGCTATCCTACAGATAATGATTTAGTAGAACAGATCTCTTAGTATTTTGGGACAGGTAGGAGAATAAAGTAGGAAAAATCCCAACTTTTTGCTACCATTAGTAGTATCAGTATTTCACGCATACATCTTACGAGTAAAAAAAGGATTCTATATGAAAATACGATTAATTTTTCCACATATCTTGATTTTGATATTGTTCAATCATACTGCTCACGCGGAGGAACCGACTTATAAACAAGGGGTGAACACCTTCATAGAAACCGGGGTCACCCAACCAGACAATGTCCCTACGTGGTATGCGCCCATGGTGGCCAAGCCTTATGCCCCTGTGTTTGAAATTCTCGCCACCAAAGGAACTCAAGGGAGGTATTACCCGTACACGTATGCCGTAACAATAAAGGATATGATCAAATGGCATGGCCATGATTGTGAAGGAACTACCCATGCTGCAAACATGATGAAAGTTGCATTTGAAATCCTTTTTCCTGATGGCATTATAGATAGAAGTGTTCTGAAGGGTATTTCCGGAACCGGCCCTTGTTGGTCAGATGCTGTGGCTTTCTTGACTGGTGCTCGACTTCAATATGGAAATCTTGGATTTTTTAAAAACAAAGATTACAACCATTCCATACTACTCTACCGGACGGACACCAAGGTCGCTGTTTTAGCGACATGGAAGAAAGGTATCAATAATATTCCTGGTGAGCCGGTTGTCCTGCCTGAAAAAATCAATTGGACAACAAAAATTAACATGCAGGAAGTCATTGCACTTAAAAAAGAAGTGAAAAATGCAAAAGGGAACCCTACACCCTACCAGGTCGATCTCTTACGCTTCTATCAATGGACACATGTTAACGACATTCTGAGTCATCCATTACATGAAAGCTACCAAGCCAAAGTCATTGAAGATTTCAACTGGAACAACTGGGTAGATAACACAAAAAGCATTGCAAAACCGTTTGTAAGATCAGATACACGTTTAAAGAATCACCCATATCGTGAAAAGCCTGTATTAGACACAAAATGATCTGTTTCACTGCAGTTCATTATTACTAAGTGTTCCTCGTTCCCATCGAGACGATGGCACGAGGAAAGAAAAAAGTCATAATTCAAAAGATAGATTTGAAAATGCCCCTTCGACACTTTGTGCCGTTTTATAGCGAGTCTGGAGCAGTCTTACCTTTTTGGTCTTCATATCACATATGGCTATGCGAAAGCTCATACCCATTTGCGGTTCAACAATACAGATAATTTTTCCTTCATACTCTCGTGTGGCGTGGATGATGCCCTGTAGGTTGGGGAAAAAGTATTTTGGATAGCTTAGCGGAGTTATCTCTACGATCTTGACTTGATTGCGTTGATCAAGGGTATCTAGTATAAGCTGTGCATCTTCCACACTCTCAAACTGTACACACCAATCATCAAAAACTTTATTGAAATGCTTTAGATCTTCATCTAAAAAACCTCCGGCAAGTGATTGTAAAGCAAAAATACCCATTCATTTTATCCTATTTTATCAAGGCGGAATTTTAACATAAATAGTTGGAGAACAGAAATAGTCCTTAGGGTCGAATGAGTGTTTTTGACTCATACCTATCTTTTCTATAGGAACTAGAACTTCATACCCAAGTATGGTTCATTATTATATTTACTAAAACTTTACACATTTCTTGTATACTATAAATAATACAATAAAAGTAGCATGTTCCTCAAATAAGGTGAGCTATAAATCACATGTATAAAAAGGGTATTAAAATGAAGCTTATAAAATTATTTTTCACTTCGTTGATCATGATCTTGTCATCCACTGACATAGCGGTTGCAGATACTCCAGAGCCATCAAACAATATTGATTATCCTGTGGGATGGCAGAAGTGGTCACCGATAGCTGTCTCACACCGTACCGATAACAACACAAGTCGTGTAATATTAGGTAATTCAATTGCCGTCGAAGCTGCACGTACGGGAAAAATTAACCCTTGGCCAGATGGTGCTATATTGGGAAAAGTTGTTTGGAAAGACAGACAACTAAAAGATTGGAAGGCAGCGACTGCACCAGGAAAATTTGTCCATGCCGAGTTTATGTTTAAAGACTCAAAGAAATATAATAAGACATACGGATGGGGTTGGGCACGTTGGGTTGGTCTATCACAAAAGCCTTTTAATGATGGAGGAAAGTCCTGTATCTCTTGTCATACGCCAGTTAAAAATCGAGACTGGACATTTACAGATCCAGCTGTATTTCCAACTATAAAATAGCTTAGTTAAAAAAGGAAAGACATGATCAATAAACATGATCATGTCTTGGTATTTTCACTTCTCCCGCGTCATATCTTTTACCCCGTCTACATCGATCGGTATGGACCACTTCGCATCAAATGCGGTTTCCATAGCCTCTACTTCATCTTTGATATCATCTATCCTCTGTCTTAGCTGTTCATGCAGTTTCCTATAACGTTCATCGCTGGACAGCATCTCTTCTTCTTTCTTCTTTTTCCATCGATGTCGGCTCAGTTCCTCGACGACTTCCGGAGCAACGGATCTTAGGATAGCTGATTCGAGGAGTTCTGCTTTGTTTTCCACAACATTAAGCTCGACACCCAGGGTTTGTCCTTTCTTGATCCAGGCCTGGTTTATCTTGTTTTGTTTATGGCTGCTGAGTGTATAGGTGGGATAATGGGAGACGATATCATCATATCCGCTGCCAAAAAGTACAGGAATGGCAGTAAACTCGATATCGGGGTTGATGAGTCCCAGATCTGTCTTGACTTTTAGCGCAAGGGAGTGAAAGATAGACTCCCCTGAAGGATCGAAATCGGTGATAGCTATAAGGTAAGCTTTGTTGTGTTTGGCAGTACGGTTGAGATACTGTGCAATATTCACTGACTCAAAGGACGGGATCTGTCCGGTACTGCTGTAGATACCGCATAGCAGTGCTTCAGATAAACTGTCCGTACTTCGAGTCGGTTTCTCAGAAAAAAGTACGATAGGTGTATTATAGGTATGGGCATCATTGCTCAGTCCCTTAGTGATCACATTGAGTCGACTGTAGATCGTCACATCACCGTCCAAAAAGAGTTCATAGAGGTATTCTCCGATCAGACGGTTGACATAGGTATCCCACTTATCATCAGGCATGTTTTTGAGATATTCGATATCCCCTTTGAACTTATACCAGATATCTCTGATATTTTCTACGGTCTCCCCTGTGTCAAGGAACTGATCGATATAGGTGGTGAGTTTTTTTCGGATGCCTCTGTAGTGTTTCATAGCTAGCCTTTACGCATACAAAGTTAGGAATATTATAACAGTTTTTAACTCTTTTAGAGAACTTCCATTCCAAATGATAATTTTTATTACATAGCTGTAAGTGTAACAACTATATAATGACTTATCTAATTTATAAGGAGAAAATATGAACGTGTCTAAAATCATTGCTGCCTCACTGGTAGCATCATCCGTATTGTTTGCCGGATCATTAGCTGAAAAAGCAAAATCAATGGGGCTTCAAGCGATCCCTACAGATAAAACTGAGCTTACTAAACTTATAGACCCAAATACTACGATCACACCTGAGAGAGTGGAACTGGGTAAAAAGCTTTACTTTGAACCAAGACTTTCAAAAAGTGGTCTTATCTCCTGTAATACTTGTCACAACCTTGCACTTGGAGGAGCAGATGGTGCTCCAGCAGCCATAGGTCACATGTGGGTAGCAAATCCGCACCACCTTAACTCTCCGACCGTTTACAATGCAGTATTCTTTGAGTCTCAGTTCTGGGATGGTAGAAGTCCACACCTTGAAGATCAGGCACAGGGACCTATGCAAGCTGCACCTGAGATGGCCTCACCGGCTTCACTCGTTGTAGAGAGAATCAACTCTATTCCTGAGTATGTAGAAGAGTTTAAAAAAGCATACGGTAATGATGTCAAAGTTGATTTCCCAACGATCACATCTACGATCGGTATCTTTGAGAGAACACTCGTCACACCTTCACGATATGATGACTTCCTTAACGGTAAAGAAAATGCATTGAACGATGCAGAAAAAGAGGGTCTTAAAGTATTTATGGATCAAGGCTGTACATCATGCCATAGCGGTGTAGCACTAGGTGGAAAAATGATGCCTTTCCCAATGGTAAAACCATATAAATTTGCCAATGTAGGTGACTTCAAAGGTGATAAGAACGGTATGGTAAAAGTACCAACACTTAGAAATATTACTGAAACGGCACCATACTTCCATAATGGACAGATCTGGAGTCTTGCTGAAGCGGTTAAAGAGATGGGACGTACACAGTTAGGTAAAGATATCTCTGATGCAGATGCAGCAAAGATCGTTACATTCTTAAAAGCGCTGAAAGGTACAAAACCTGAGATCGTTTATCCACAGCTTCCAGAAAGTACTGCCACTACACCAAAACCTGAGTTTAACTAATCCAAAAGGTATTTACTTTTAGAGCAAGAATTGCTTTCTTGCTCTAAACCACTTTCATCTTCTCATACCCTTCATACATTGCGATTTATATACTTTATTTTTTTATAAGTTATAGGTATTATAATAAACATTAAAAATTATTATAATATGGACAGAATTAATGACAGATAAAAAAATATTTGCGCTTGAATTATGGATATCAATTCAGCTCATTATATTATTAGTAGCAGCACATTATATATTTAACTGTAATCATGAAAACGTAGAAGTTTTATTTGTAGGTATAGAGAGTTTACTCATTATGCCAGCAGGAATCATCACACTATATCTTAATGAGATATTTCATGTGCATCATTATTTTTTAACTCATGAAACATTCTTTTTATTTGTATTCATGAATTGGATTGTCTATAACATTGTTGGATATATACAATGGTTTGTCATTGTGCCTAAAATGATAGAGAAATGTAAAAAAAATGGATGTTTACTACAATAACACTGCCCCATAAGTGTAATAATCTAAAGATTTACCAGGTTTCTTATCTCATCAGCATATAGCAGCTCTTTTTCTGCTAATCTGTCTGAAAGCGCAGTGATCTCCTTCTTGTGTTTTGAGAAGAGGTTCATTACCTCTTCTTCTTTTTCTGTAATGATCTTACGAACTTCGTCATCTATGAGTTTGGCAGTCGCCTCACTGAAGTCCTTTGGCATAGCCATTTCACGCCCCAAGAAAACATGCTCTTCGCCTTTTTGGTAGTAAACCGGCCCAAGCAGTTCACTCATACCCCATTGGCTGACCATATGGGTTGCAAGACTGGTTGCTTCTTTGAGATCATTGGCTGCACCTGAAGAGAGGTCACCAAGCAACGTTTTTTCAGCAGCCCTTCCTCCTAGCATGACCCCTATCTTGTCTAGAAGATAGTCTTTAGGAAAATTTTTGATATCTTTCAATGGTAGCTGTTCTGTCATTCCCAGCGCCTGTCCTCTTGGTATGATACTCACCTTTTCTATGGGGTCTGCATGTTCGAGCAAGAGTGCTGCTAAAACATGACCACTCTCATGGATGGCTACTCTTTTTTTATCTTTTTCATCCAGAACGAACTCTTGTTCCACACCCATAATAATACGGTCACGCGCATACATAAAGTCATCTTGTGTCACATGTCTCTGCCCTTCTCTGGCTGCATGCATGGCTGCTTCATTGACAAGATTGGCCAGGTCTGCACCAGAGAAACCGATGGAGATCTTGGCTATCTTTTCCAGATCTACGGAGCTGTCTATCTGCACTTTGCGTATGTGGATGTTCAGTATTTTTTCTCGTGCTTTTACATCTGGTAAAGTGAGTGTTATTTTACGGTCAAACCTGCCTGGCCTTAACAGGGCATAATCCAGAACATCGGGACGGTTAGTCGCAGCGATGACCACTACTTGCTCTTCTGACTCAAAGCCATCCATCTCTGCTAAAATCTGGTTGAGTGTCTGTTCTTTTTCATCATGACCCCCACCTACACCTGCACCTCTGGCACGTCCTACAGAGTCTATTTCATCAATGAAAATGATCGCAGGAGCTTCTTTTTTGGCATTTTTAAATAGGTCACGTACCCTGGAGGCTCCTACACCAACGAACATTTCGACAAACTCAGATCCGCTGATGGAAAAGAAAGGTACTTCAGCTTCCCCGGCTATAGCTTTTGCCAAAAGGGTTTTACCTGTACCCGGTGCTCCCATCAGTAAAATACCTCTGGGTATCTTAGCACCTATCTTTTCATACTTTTCAGGATTTTTAAGAAAATCCACGACTTCATAGAGTTCTATCTTTGCATTTTCTACACCTGCTACATCATCAAAGGTAATAGATATTTTTTGTTTCTCATATTTTTTGGCAGTAGATTTCATAAAGTCAAAGACCCCACCACCACCCATGCCGCCTATCTGTTCTTTAATGCGTCGTGAACTATAAAATATAAATGCTAAGAAAACAAAAAGGGGCAGTAGCATGAAAAAAGAAAGCCAAAAGCCAGATTCTTTTTGTGACTTAACATGCATCTCAACCTGGTTCTTTTCCAAAAGTTCTAAGAATGTTTCATCATCAAAAGGAGGAAGCGTTGTTCTTAGGTAAGTCGATTTTTCACCTAAGCCACCTTTGAGAGTAGCTACAATCTGGTCCCCATCAATACGAACCTCTTTGATAATATTTTGTTCAATTTTGCTTTTAAATTGATTGTAGGGAATGGTTTGACTCTGTTTTTGCAGAAACATATAATTAAAGAGTTGAAATCCCAGTATCATGATAATGAGTACTACCCATATATTAGGAAAAGGATTGGGTCTATTCTCTTCTATTGGTTCTTTTTGCATTTTTTACTGCCTTTAGGAAACGATGTGAGTAGTATTATTGTACCAAAATAGAGAAAGACTTGTATATGGTTTATTTGATACATATTGAGAATTACGACTTATTGGCTATAATACGAAAATAATGATAAATAAGAAAATGATATATGCAGATACGCAAATCATTTTCCAGCAGATATAATACGTAAAAGCATTAAGAAGGCACCCCATGAGCAAACTTGACCTTAGAGAAACAAAAAACTTTTTACCAACGACCAGAGAAGAGATGGATGCACTAGGATGGAAACAGTGTGACGTGATACTCGTTTCTGGCGATGCCTACATAGACTCCCCGTTCATTGGCGTGGCAACTGTCGGACGTATGCTCGAAAAACTGGGTTATAAAGTCGGGATCATAGGTCAGCCTGATGTAGACAGTGACAGTGATATCAAACGTTTGGGTGAACCAAGACTCTACTGGGGTGTGAGCGGAGGAAGTATTGACTCCATGGTTGCCAACTATACTGCCACAAAGAAGTTCAGAAATTCAGATGATTACACTCCTGGCGGAAAGAATACCAAACGACCTGACCGTGCAGTACTTGTCTATACAAACCTTATACGTAAGAACTTTAAGAACACTGTACCTGTTGTACTGGGAGGGATAGAAGCGTCACTTAGACGTGTAACACATTATGACTACTGGAGCAATAAGCTGAGAAAACCCATATTGTTTGACTCTAAGGCAGATATACTCATCTATGGTATGGGAGAACAGGCTATTCGTGACCTGACTCATGCACTTGATAAAGGAAATGAGTGGAAAGATATACGTGGGGTCTGTTACATAAACAAAGAGCCTGTTGAGAGTTATCACCAACTTCCTTCACACCAGGAGTGTCTGGATAACAAAGAAAAATACATTGACCTTTTTGATCTTTTTTATGACAATAATGATCCCATCGCTGCCAAAGGTCTTTGCCAAAAAGTAGATACCCGCTACTCTATACAAAATCCGCCATGCGACTATCTGAGTGAACCCGAAATGGATGAAGTCTCTGCCCTGCCGTTTACAAGGGAACTTCATCCATACCACCGTCCAGAGGGAAAAGTAAAGTGTTTGGAGACGATCAAATTTTCCATCATGACACATCAGGGATGCTGGGGAGAATGTAACTTCTGTGCCATAGGTGTCCACCAGGGACGTACAATCCGTACACGTTCTGAACAGTCCATCGTTAAAGAAGCCAACCAGTTTAAAGAGTACAAAGATTTTAAAGGCATCATCTCAGACCTTGGTGGACCAACGGCAAATATGTATGGATATGAGTGTAATAAAAAACTTAAACTCGGTACCTGTGACCATCAACGTTGTGTCGATTCACGACATCTGTGTTCTTCTATGAAACCTGACCATACACGTGTAATAGGCATGATGAAGCAGGTACGTAACATAGACGGTATCAAAAAAGCATTTGTCGCTTCAGGGATACGTTATGACCTTATCAATGAAGACAAACGCAAGGGATACTCTTATCTGAAAGAGCTGGTTGAACACCACATTTCCGGACAGATGAAAGTTGCACCTGAACATACCCAGCAGCATGTACTTGATCTTATGGGAAAACCGGGAAAACAGACCCTTATAGACTTTAAAAGGCTGTATGACAAACTCAACAAAGATATGGGAAAAAAGCAGTATCTTACCTACTATCTTATCGCTGCACATCCGGGTTGTGAAGAGAAAGACATGCATGAGCTTAAACGTTTTACCACCCAAGAGCTTAAAATGAATCCTGAACAGGCACAGGTCTTTACACCGACTCCGGGTACCTACTCAGCTGTGATGTATTATACAGAGATGGACCCGGTCACACGTAAAAAGATCTTTGTTGAGAAAGATATACACAGAAAAGAGAAACAAAAAGCCATCGTTCAGGCAAAAACAAATTTTAGCAGCGGATTTTCAAGTTAATGCCAAAAAGACCGATCTTTATCACTGACTTGGACCATACTTTCTTGCGTACAGATCAGAGTATCAGTGATTTCAGTACAGAAGTCTGGAATACCAAGCGTGAAGATGCCATACTCTCAGTAGCCACAGCCAGAAGCTTTCAAAAGACCCATGATTTTTTGGAAAAACTCCATCTGGATGCTCCTATGATACTCTTAGATGGTACGATGATAGTCTCTCCGGATAAAAAGCTTATAGACTTAAAAACCATCAACAAAGTTTTGGGTGATGCTGTTGTTGAGATAGGTTTGCAGTTTGATATTGACCCTTTTATCATAGGGCTGAAAGACATGGAGCTTAATGAAACTTTCTTGTACCCTCGTAAACTCAACGAACACCAGAAATTTGTCCTTAAGGGTTACAAAAACGATCCACGCCTACAGTTCAACCCTCAAAACAAAACGATGGATATGAACCTGAAGATCGTTTATTTTGGAGACAAAAAGACCCTGGAGCCTCTCACGGTCAAACTAAAAGAGACGTTCAAAGATGCCATAGAGTGCAAACTCTCTCCTGAAAAATATTCAGACGGCTACTTTCTTACGATACTTCATCCAGAGGGAGACAAGGCACATGCACTGCAAAAGGTTATGGACTATTTAGAACGTGATACTGCTGATGTAACCGTATTTGGTGACTCAGTCAATGATATAGGGATGTTTAAACTTGCAGGAACCTCCGTAGCAGTTGCCAATGCCCTGGATGAAGTGAAAGCTGTTGCAGATCTTGTGCTTCCTCACTCTAATGATGAGGATGCTGTAGCGAAGTATTTGAAAGATCAGAAGCGTTAATACCGATTCATCAACTGCGCATTCAAAAGTTCCAGTCTCTCTGGTGTTCCTATATCAAGCCATTCACCTTCATAGAGCTCTCCTGTCACTTTCCCTTCTTTCATTGCTGCTCTAAGTAAAGGAGCTAATGCAGATTTACCATAGGGTACATCCTCAAAGAGTTTTGGAGAGTAGTAGCCTATACCTGAGAAAGTGTAGGCTTTGGCATCTATGACTTTATTATCTTTTAAAGCGAAATCACCTTCAGGGTTATGTTCCGGGTTAGGTACTAGGACTAAATGGGCCAGGATGCCTTCTGCTAACTTTCTATGGTCTTGAAAATCATAATCTGACCATATGTCACCGTTTGCGACCAAAAACGGTTCATCACCCAGTAATGGCAGAGCCTTGACTATGCCCCCTGCACTCTCAAGTCCACCCTCTTCCTGTTCATCAGAGTAGGTAATGTTTACTCCCCACTCTGAACCATCACCAAGTGCCTCAGGAATTTGATAACCTAGGTGTGCGATGTTAATGACTATATCAGTATATCCATCATGTGCAAGCCGTTCCAGGTGCCAAACTATAAGGGGTATACCACCTACTTTAAGTAAGGGTTTGGGTGTTGTGTCAGTCAGTGGTCTCATTCTTGTGCCCAATCCTGCGGCAAGTATCATACATTTCATAGTAGAGTATCCTTTTTTGTGTAATGTCAGCACTCAATACGTGTGAAGCAGTGAGATCATTAAAACATTCTCATGGTTACAGGTGCATCTTTAAACTCACCATACTGAGACTTCAATAGAGAGATCAATCCATTTAATTCCGGATACTTATAGCCTACCTCCAGGATATACTTCAATGTCAAAGGAATATCTTTTATGTACTCCTTTTTACCATCTCTTATGGCAAGTCTTGCAAAGATACCAAGTATCTTGATATGACGCTGTAAACCTGTAAAATCAAACCAACGGATAAATGTTTCATCATCTACATCAAGACCTTTTAAATCTCTAAAAAGCAAGATGAGTCTTCGAAGTTCTCTTGTATCAAGTTTCACATATGCATCACGAAGCAATGAGACCAAATCATAAGTCAAAGCTCCCTCTCTCGCATCTTGAAAGTCTATGACCACTATCTCTTCATTTTCATCTACCATCAGGTTTCGTGCATGGTAGTCACGATGCACAAAAATACCTTGTGGCTGACTCAATACCTCTTTTGCAATCAGAGAAAAACTCTCCAGAAGCATACGTCCTTCAAGACATTCAAGCGAAGTATCTAGATACTCCTTGAGGTACCACTCTGTCATAAGATTCATCTCTTCGAGTAAAAAACGCTCATCATAAGGTTCTAAACCTTTTGAAGGTGTGGTTTGTAGTTTAACCAAAGTTTCTATGGCTTTGTCATAATATGGTCTTGCATCAACACCTTCAACACATTTATCCAGTAAATGGGTAGAGCCCACATCCTCTAAAAAGATAAAACCTTTGTTAGTTTCATAAGACTTTATAGTTGGTATACGTACTTTAGCATCCATGAGTCTTTGGCCCACACCGATAAAGACAGGTACGCTCTCTTTAGCCTCTGAAGCATCCATCACGATACCTCCAAGATTATTTTTAAGACGGTAGTAGCTTCTAGAGCTTGCATCACCATGTAACCTATGAAGATCCGGATCCTCCATATCTATCAACTCTAGCCAGTCTTTTAACTCTTTATGCATATATGCCTCCTAAAACTGCATTTTCTCTTGCGCCTGTGACGTCTTTTAAATTGACTTTTTCATGATGAAACCGTTTGTATGCAAGCCATGCAAAAGTCATAGCTTCTATCTCATCTGCATTGGTCGCTATGCTGACTTCTATGTTGGGCATAAGCGCTTTTATACGCTCCACCAAGAAGATGTTTTTAGCCCCGCCACCGCATAGCATGACCATATCTCTATTAAAACGCAGCACTTCATTACTTATGCTTAATGCAGTGAATTCAAGAAGCGTACGTTGGACATCTTCCGGGTTATGTGTTGCTCCTGAAAGGTGACTTTGCAACCAACCTTTGTTAAACTTCTCTCTGCCGGTACTTTTAGGGTATGACTGTTCAAAGTAACTGTCTGACATCATACGGTCTAAAAGTCCATAATCCACTCTGCCTGTCTTTGCCCACGCACCGTCCTTATCGTATGAGGACCCTTCATGCTCAGCTATCCACATATCAAGTAATGCATTTCCACAACCCGTATCATAGCCTATAAGTGTGTCATCCAACACGGTAATATTAGCCATTCCGCCAATATTGACAATAGCGATACTGTTTTTTATATTACTAAATATAAACTCATGAAATGCCGGTGCAAAAGGCGCACCCTGCCCACCCAATGCAACATCTTTACGTCTGAAGTCTGCTACCACAGGTATACCTGTTTTTGCAGTCAATATATTGGGGTCTCCAAGCTGCATAGAAAAAGGATATTCTCCTGTTGGAGCATGCCACAGTGTCTGTCCGTGTAAACCTATGGCTTTGATGCTACTTACATCTATATTCTCACGGATAAGCAAAGCACCTACAGCTTGAGTAAAGAGTAGACCTAAACGATGGTCTAATTGACCTAGTTGTTCTAAACTGCTTTCGTCTTCTATGGTCTTCAATATGTCTGCTTTTAGTTCTAATGAAATGGGATACTCTAACGCGCTTAAGAGTTTACATTCTACATCATCAATTTCACAGAGAACCACATCTACGCCATCTAGAGATGTACCTGACATAATACCTATATAACATTCTTTATTCATCATTTTATTTTCTACTTCCAGTGATTGGCCCAAGTCATATAACGCACTATATCTAAGCTAAAGCTATAAGTTTGGGAATACATATATTATATCAGAATATCAAATAATAAATGACAAATACAACTCCTCCCCGTATTTGTATAAGTGAATTTCAACTATACTTCTAAAAATAAATCAAGGGCACGTTTATAATAGACGTGATCTAAAGTCAGGTCAATATGAAACTAAGTAATCGAGCAAAAAATATCGCACAATCTGAGATCAGAGCGATGTCTATCCTTTGTAATGAGAAAAATGGACTCAATATGGCACAAGGTCTTTGTGATCTTGAAGTACCATACCCTGTTACAGAAGGCGCAAAAGTAGCTATAGACGGTGGTAAAAATGTCTATACCTCGGCATATGGTAATTACAAGTTAAGAGCAGCTATCGCTAAAAAGCAGAATGATTTTTATGATCAGGATATCGATGTGGACAACGTACTTGTAAGTCTGGGAGCAACGGGAGCTTTTTATGCTGCAGCGATGTCACTGCTCAATGAAGGAGATGAAGTCATTCTTTTTGAGCCTTATTACGGCTATCATGTTGCAACCCTGGAATCCATTGGGTGTAAGATTAAATACATTAGAACGACCCCACCAGCTTATGAGATAGACTTTGAAAACTTGAAAGATCAAATATCAGATGAGACAAAGGCTATACTCATCTGTAACCCTTCAAACCCTAGTGGAAAAGTATATACAAAAGAAGAACTGCAAAAGCTTTCTGAGATCATTCACCAAAACGATCTTTTCCTCTTTAGTGATGAGATGTATGAACATTTTATCTACGATGATCTTACGTTTGTATCTGCACTGAGTATCGAGAGTTTAAAAGAAAGAACGGTTGTCATATCCGGGTTTTCAAAGATCTATTCTATCACAGGATGGAGAGTGGGATATGCGATCACACAAAAGGAGATCATTGATGCAGCTTCTGCCTTTAACGATCTGGTCTACGTCTGTCCTCCTGCACCACTACAGAACGGTGTACTAAAAGGACTCAATGCACTGCCAAAATCCTACTATGAAAATGTAGCCATAGAGCATCAGAAAAAAAGAGATAAATTCATAAAAGCCCTCAATGATGTAGGACTTAGTGCTGAATATGTAAAAGGTGCCTACTATGTACTGGCTGATATTTCGAAACTGGAAGGTGAGGATGACAAGCAAAAAGTCGTAAGCCTTCTTGAAAAAACAGGCATTGCCGCCGTGCCTGCAAGGGCATTCTATCAAGACAGCGAAGGTCTTCATCTGGCAAGATTCTGTTTCTCCAAAAAAGAAGCAGAGCTTGATGAAGCTATCGAGAGATTGAAACGTCTCTGAATTCAGTCACGATCGTCTGTCTAAGGGTGTGAGATTCACCTTTAGCCAAAGTCACAGCATCATCTAAAACATTTGCGCTCTCTACACAGAGCATCTTCGTGTGATCGCTTAGGTCTGGCATACGACTTTCTAAAACCTCTCCTGGGTTCCAAACTACAATGGTTTTTGTTCCCTCTGTTTGGATAGTATGATGCACCTTTTCATCTTTTACTACAACATCATTTTTAACATTTTTATAGATTCTATCTACCTCTTTGCTAAAATCGATAGTACCCTCTTGAATGGCAAAAGTATTTTGCGTTTTATCAAAGTACTGCTTCGCTTTGAAACCGTCTACTCGTGTTTCATAAATGGTATCTATAGCCAGGTAGGTGTGCAGTGCAGATGTGAAGGTAAAAGCTTTGGTATCAAGGTTTTGACTTGTAAGTTCTAATCTAAGTACCTTACCTACATAGATATCTAACGTCAGACAAAATGCATAAGGCCAAAGTACAAGTGTTTCAGGTGATGAATGCAGTGTCAGTGTGACCTTGGTCTCCCTATCACTTAAAGTCTGGGTTGATTGATGGGCCCAAAGTGAAGTTCTGGCAAATCCATGATTAGGCAATGCGCTATCATTTTCATTTGCACCAAACCAAGGCCAACAGATAGGAACACCGCCTCTTATGGCCTTACCCTCTCTAAATTCTGATGCTTCACTCAGAAAGAGCACTCTGCCCCTTTCTTTAAGTATGAAATCAAAGATATGCGCACCTTGCAGTGCTATCTTTGCACTTGAAGAACTGTTTTCAACACTGATGTACTCTAAGTCATCTTGTTTATACATGCCGTCTCTTTTCATAATATAATTTTAAGCTCTTTTTTCTTTTCCAAACATCATCAAGACAAATGCCACTAAAGTCCCAGCCAACATCTGCCATGCAAATCCAAGTTTGATATCCAGTGCACTGCCCAGCACATAAGGTTGAAGCAGCAGTACTGTCATAAATCCACCCAAGAGTGCCAATGGCACTGTAGCAGCCGAACCGCGTTGAGTAAAGATAGCCGCTCCAAAGACTCCAAGCAAGCCTGTGTAAGCAAATGCCATTACACCAAGAGCAAAGCTAAGCAGCGGAAGTTCTGTGTAACGTTGCCAGTAGTAGCTGAGCATCGCCATCAGTGAGAGTGCCACAGCAAAGAGAAGTACTGCATTACGCCCTGCTTTGACAAAGTGCATCTCATCTACATTACTTCTTTTTTGTTTCCAAGGTTTATAGAGGTCTTCTATGGCTACTGATGACATGGCACCCAGGACAGAATTGGAACTGGACAAGGCAGCGGCTACAGCTCCTACGGTGACCAGTCCTCTCATGCCCTCTGGCATCTCATGCAAAATGTAATACATGAAAATGGTGATCTTTTCACCATCAAACTTTTGTACCACTTCTGTACTGAAGCCTGAAAGTTCAGGATGCTGGTAAAAGAGGTAGAGTAGAAGACCGATCATTAAAAAAAGTAATGCTACAGGGATAGTCAGATAGATACTCATCATGAGTGAATTTTGGGCTTCTTTGGTACTTTTACAGGTCAATGCTCTTTGTGTCATGTCCTGATCCAGACCATATGCAGCAATATTAAGAAGCAGCCAGCCACCAAACAAGGCCCAAACAGAAAAACCGCCAGACATTGACCAGTCAAGAAATGTGAGTTTGTTCTCAGTTTGCAAGGTAGAGACTATGGTAGAAAAATCTGTATGCATACTCATGTACAGGTAGATGAGTACCGCTATCCCTGCTCCAATGTAGGTCATGGCTTGAATAATGTCAGAAAAGATGATCGATTTCACTCCGCCAAAGTACGCATAGGCCAATGCACCCAGCATTAATAGTGTAATAGATATAGCAACATGTGTTGGCGTAATGTCTAAGAAGAGTATCATAGAGATGGCCAATGCACCTATATAGAGCCTTGCACCCGAAGCAAATAGACGTCCCACAAGGAACATGATACCAGCTTCTCTTTTTGCATTCTCACCGTAACGCTTTTCAAGCAGTTCATACACAGTTACTGCTTTGATCGCATAAAAACGAGGTATTAATACTTTAGCCACAAAAAGGATCGCAAAAAAAGCAGAAATGTAAAATCCTATAAAAGTAAGATCTTTCCCATAGGAGTACTCAGGTCCACCAAGAAAGGTAGCTGCAGACTGAGATGTTGCCAGTACAGACATCGCTGCAGCAAACATGGGAACGCTGTTTCCCCCTACAAAATAATCACGTGTATTCTTCACCTTCACTCTGCTTAAAAGTACGGATGAAACGGTTAATACTAAAAAATATGCAAAAAATATTCCCCAGTCAAGGATACTGAATGCAGAGTTCATTATTGCCCTTTAGGCGGTGCTTTGAGATGGAGGCATTTTACACCCTTTCTAATGTCGGTCATGAACTTGTCTCCCGGATCAGACTTCACTGTTCTGTACCCTTTGTCTTTTTCCAACCACAAGGATGTTTGCTCCATCTGCCGATACTCATGATGTCCTACAAGATACTCGATCGTAGGGTACTTGGCTTTGAGATACATCACAAGGTCAATGTTTGCCTGACGCTGTGCCGGTGTCAGGTCATCTATCTTGTTCTCCTTCCCTCCTATGTTTTCTATGCCGATAGTTGAGTAATTAAGTCCTATAACATGACGAGCCATCCAATTCTCTGGCATTAAACGGTAAATAGTCCCGTCACGAGCCACCATAAACTGTGAAGAGACATTTAAGGCTGAAGCTTTCACGATGTCTTTTCGGTCAGAAAGAAGTTTCTCTGGTTGCAAGCGTTTAAACGATTTGTCAAGATCCATATCCGCTGTCCAGTGAAGCATGATGATCTTTGGCGTGATCTCAATGTTCTCTACATTCATGCCATAATGGGTCTTGATATACTCTTTCGTCATAGCGATACGCTGGGGGCCAAAGTCTATGGGTCTATCAATGATCTGGAGTGGTTGTATAGGTTTTGTGCTACAGACTGAAGGTTTTGCTTCTTCTTTCCCACATGCAGTGAAGCTGAGAAGTGCCATAGATAGCAGTAAGATTCTTGTCATAAAATAAGTCCTGAGTTCTGATTGAACCTATTTTATCTAATCTTGGCTATGGTTTTCTTTTTCTTTTAGAAGGACCCAAACAAGAATCACAGAAGGAAGTCCTAAAGAGAGTATATAACTGGGAATATGCAACAATCCCTGTCTGTTGAGGTACAAAAAACCTAAGATTAGCAGTGCATATGCCCCCAGTCTATAGAAAGAGAGTGCCGCTTTCGTGTCTTTGATCGTTTGATAGACACTGCGTCTGTTCGCTTTGCGTTTTTTCTTCTCTTCTTTAACTGTTTCAGCCAAACTTTTCTCTTCCACGACTTCATCTTCACTATAAAGGTCATATGGATCTTCAAGTTTATCAATCACATCTTTGCTGTCATCCATAGTCACAATGTTGTGTTTCACACGGGCATTGACCATACGTCTATGGCTGACGATCGAAGCTATCATGACTAGAGATGCGGTGATGTACCCTATTTGTGTATTGTAAAGTACTTTCATATCAAAAAATATTATAGAAATCAATAGTAGTAAAATATCGACAGCAACAAGTACTGTAAGGATTTTACGGTTCGCACTATGCATCATCATCCTCAGCATCGTATTTGGCTTGCTGTTCTTTTTTATACGTGTATCTTGGGTCGTTTGCCAGTTCATCTAATGACTTTTTTTGCTTTGCATAGGCTTTGTAGACATTAGAGATAGCAGCACCTATTCCGATAAATACACCGATCCAAAGTGTCCATCCGGCACCCGTAAGATTACGTAATCCTAATCCTATACCTACACCTATAAGTACAGCAACGACCATAGAAATACCGAGGCTAAGCCCGTCTGCAGCATTTACCACTTTTTTGAATTTTGGTTCTTCCGTATTGTTTTGCATTTTTAGTCCTCATGATTTAAAAATGTAGTATAGCTAATTGGTACATAGAGCATGTTTTATAGTAAAGTTTTCTTGCTCTCTTTATTCTATCTACTCTAGCGTGACAATTCAAGAAACAGTAAAATATACTCCTCCACTTTAGGCAGCAGTACGGTACCGTGTCCATCGCCTGAGAGTATGAGTGTGGTACCCGAAATCGCCTTTTTAACGTATTCTAGTGCGTTAACGTTTGCACCTAAGGGGTCATTTTTAGTAGCGACAAAGTAGGTTTTTGTCAGTGAACTGGAGAGCGCCATGTCACTTTCGCTACTGCTTGATTTTCCTGCTGAAAGTGTGATGAGTGCTTTTGCATCGTAATCATTCAGTACTGGGATCAACGATGCACCACCCAGTGATGCACCAATAAGGTAGAGTTGCTGCATATCCAGGCTGTTATCCTCTTCCATCATCTCTAACCATGCTATGAGATCTTGTGGTATCTTGGAAAAACCCACTTTTTGAGCACTTTCAGTAAATGCATCTCTCACTTCACTTGTGTTTTTAGGTATCTTGACTCTGTTCTCCACACCATTTTGCATGATAGACTTTCCATGACCACGCAGATCCACACTGAGT